>NZ_JBKGGX010000008.1:0-225171 GCF_052041925.1 Pseudomonas sp. SMN5 | reverse complement strand
CGCGGTGTAAACGATCGAACCGCCTTCAGCGACGGTGTCGGTCGCAGTCAATGTCAGGCCGGTAGTGTCTACCGAATCAGTGATGGTCGTGACTGCCGGTGTGGTGCTCGGCACCAGATTCTCGAAGTTACCGCCGGTAGCGCCCGTAATCGTGGTGCTGACGGTGCTGCCATTGTTGTAGACGTCGTTAGCTGGGGTATCAACGGCGACAGTGCCGGTGGTTTGACCAGCCGCGATGGTGATCACGGCGCCATTGCTCAACGTCACGGTGACCGGCGTCTGAGCAACGTTAGTCAGCGTCGCGGTGTAGGTGATCTGGCCACCTTCGGTGATGGTGTCACTGGCGGTCAGCGTCAGGCCGGTGGAATCGACCGAGTCGGTAATCGTGGTGACCGCAGGCGTGGTGCTCGGCACCAGATTTTCAAAGTTACCGCCAGTGGCACCGGTGATGGTGGTGCTGACGGTGCTGCCATTGTTGTAGACGTCGTTAGCTGGGGTATCAACGGCGACAGTGCCGGTGGTTTGACCAGCCGCGATGGTGATGACCGCGCCATTGCTCAGCGTCACGGTGACCGGAGTCTGAGCCACATTAGTCAGCGTCGCGGTGTAAGTAATCTGGCCGCCTTCGGTGACGGTGTCGCTGGCGGTCAGCGTCAGGCCAGTGTTGTCGACCGAATCGGTGATGGTGGTGACCGCAGGCGTAGTGCTCGGCACCAGATTCTCGAAGTTTCCGCCGGTGGCACCCGTAATGGTGGTGCTGACGGTGCTGCCATTGTTGTAGACGTCGTTAGCTGGAGTATCAACGGCCACAGTGCCGGTGGTTTGACCAGCCGCGATGTTGATCACAGCTCCGTTGCTCAACGTCACGGTGACCGGCGTCTGGGCGGCGTTAGTCAGCGTCGCGGTGTAGGTGATCTGGCCGCCTTCAGTAATGGTATTGCTGGCGGTCAAGGTCAGGCCGGTGGAATCGACCGAATCGGTGATGGTCGTGACAGCCGGAGTAGTGCTCGGCACCAGATTTTCAAAGTTACCGCCGGTGGCACCGGTGATCGTGGTGCTGACGGTGCTGCCGTTGTTGTAGACGTCATTGGCCGGCGTATCGACCGCGACGGTGCCGGTGGTCTGGCCCGCAGCAATGGTAATGACCGCGCCATTGCTCAAGGTCACGGTCACCGGCGTCTGCGCTGGGTTGGTCAGCGTCGCGGTGTAGGTGATCTGACCGCCTTCAGTGAGGGTGTCGCTGGCGGTCAAGGTCAGGCCAGTGCTGTCCACCGAGTCGGTGATAGTCGTAACCGCAGGCGTGGTGCTTGGCACCAGGTTTTCAAAATTACCGCCCGTTGCACCTGTAATCGTAGTGCTGACAGTGCTGCCGTTGTTGTAGACGTCGTTAGCCGCAGTCACAACAACCACAGTGCCGGTGGTCTGGCCGGCAGCAATGGTGATGACCGAGCCATTGCTCAATGTCACGGTGACCGGCGTCTGAGCAACGTTAGTCAGCGTCGCGGTGTAGGTGATCTGACCGCCTTCGGTAATAGTGTCGCTGGCAGTCAAAGTCAGGCCGGTGCTGTCCACCGAGTCAGTGATGGTGGTGACCGCAGGCGTGGTGCTCGGCACCAGATTTTCGAAGTTGCCGCCAGTGGCACCAGTGATGGTGGTGCTAACAGTGCTGCCGTTGTTGTAGACGTCATTGGCCGGCGTATCGACCGCGACGGTGCCGGAGGTCTGGCCCGCAGCAATGGTAATGACCGAGCCATTGCTCAAGGTCACGGTCACCGGCGTCTGAGCAGGGTTGGTCAACGTGGCGGTGTAGGTGATCTGGCCGCCTTCGGTAATGGTATTGCTGGCGGTCAAGGTCAGGCCAGTGCTGTCCACCGAGTCAGCAATCGTGGTCACTGCCGGCGTCGTGCTCGGCACCAGGTTTTCAAAGTTACCGCCAGTCGCACCGGTAATCGTGGTGCTGACAGTGCTGCCGTTGTTGTAGACATCGTTGGCCGGGGTATCGACTGCCACCGTGCCGGTGGTCTGACCGGCTGCGATGGTGATGACCGAGCCATTGCTCAAGGTCACGGTCACGGGCGTCTGCGCCGGATTGGTCAGCGTCGCGGTGTAAGTGATCTGACCGCCTTCGGTCACCGTATTGCTCGCCGTCAGGGTGACGTTGGTGGTGTCGATAGTGTCGGTGATCTGGGTCACGGCCGGCGTGGTGGGCAGGGTCACGGCAATGCCGGTGCCGCCGGTGGTGCCCGTGACGGTTACGCTGATCTGGCTTGGGTCGTTGTAGACCGTGTCATTTGGCGCCAGCGGCACGTTGACGGTGCCGGTGGTCTGTCCGGCGGGAATGACGATCACGGCGCCATTGGACAGGGTCACGGTCAGGGCGGTCTGAGGTGCCTGGGTGACGGTCGCGGTGTAGACCAGTACACCGCCGGCCTCAGTCAGGGTCGGGGTGGCGGTCAGGCTCAGCGTCGCGTTGAGCACGGCGTTGGCGGTCGTATTGGTGTTGGTGTCCAGGCCGGTAATGTCTGTGTCGTTTGCCGCTGCCGCACTCAGGCCTTCGGTCGGGAAACCGATGGTCGGCGCGACGCTGCCGGCGGTGGCGTCCAACGCCACGAAGCTATGCCCGCCTCCCGCGGCGCCCCCCGTACCTGCGGCGGTGGCGCCGGCGGCGGTGGCTTCCATGGTTGTCGTCGGGTCGGCACCCGCGGCGATGGCTTGTTGCAGTTCTTCTACCGACGGTGCGGCCTGGGCCGTGGCCTGCTCGATATCGGTGGAGGAGTCCGGAGCATTGGCGCTCCACTGGGTGTCGCGGCCCAGGTCCAGGGTGCGGCCATCGGCCAGCTCCAATGTGACGGAGCCGGCAGGGCCGGTGTCCAACTGGTCGCCTGTGTACAGGCGGTCGCCTTCAATGAGTACGCGCCGAATGCCCTCGGGGGATACGACGAAAACCTGACCAACAATGCTTTTGACAACGGCAATAACACTGCTCATTGAAGACTCTCCGGGTGCAACGCTCAGTAAACCTCCATGCACCCTCAGCCAAGTGTGTGGCAGCGGTCTGGACGTTCTTTGTTTCGCTAATAGGGGTTAATTTGACGCCATTTTACTGTCAATATTTTGGCTGAAATTTTCCAGCTATTTTGTTTCTGCCAAACTATTGACCTTATGCCGGCCATCCTAAACAATCGGCAGGGTAATGTCACATTGATATTTAAGCGGCGACCTGTTCTTTCGGTGCGTGATTCAGCTCCTGTTTCGAACTTTCCGACATACGGTCATTCCGGTTGCCATCATCTGATGCAGCGCCACGTTTCGCTGTGATCCACGACAAAGAGTTTCAGGAAAAATCCCACCATGCGTTCGCATTTGTTCATGGTTTTACCTTTCGCCCTCGCCGCCAGTTTCGTACAAGCACAAACCTTGCCGCAGGCCATGCAACAGGCACTGGATGTCCATCCTGAAATCCAGGCCGGTGTGAACAGCCGCCTGGCAGCCGACTATCAATTGAAGGCAGCCAAGGGCGGCTACCTGCCTAGAGTGGACCTCGCAGCCGGGTACGGCCGTGAAGGCACCGACAGTGTCACCACCCGCTCAGGCGGCGGCAATCACTGGGAAACCCTGAACCGTAGCGAGTCGAGCCTGCGCCTGACGCAAATGGTTTTTGACGGTTTTGCGACGTCCAGCGAAGTCGGGCGTCAACAAGCCACCGTCAATGCCCGCGCCTATTCGTTGCTTGACACCTCCGAGCGCACCGGCCTGACCGTCGCCCAGGTCTACCTGGATGTGCTGACCCGTCGCGAATTCGTGCGTCTGGCTGAGGAAAACCTCAAGAGCCACGAACGCATCTTCGATCAGATCAAGCTGCGCACCAGTCGTGGCGTGGGCAGCGGCGCCGATCTGGACCAGGCCGAAGCGCGCATGGCCCAGGCCCGCAACAACTTGATCACCGAGCAGACCAACCTGGCTGACGCCGAGACCAACTACCTCAGCGCCGTGGGCCAGATGCCCGACCAACTGGAGCGTCCCGCCGATTTTATGGCGCTGTTGCCGGCCAACCTGAACGAAGCCCGCGCCCAGATGCTGGAAAACAGTCCGGTGCTGCGTTCGGCCGAAGCCGACATCGCTGCCACCGAGAAGCAGTACGAGGCCGCCAAGTCGAACTTCTACCCACGTTTCGACGCCGAGCTGGGCCGCACCGCCGATAACGACCTGGACGGCCAGAACGGCCATAACAATGAATGGCAAGCCATGCTGCGCATGCGGTTCAACCTGTACGCCGGGGGCAGCAATAAAGCGGAACTGGAATCCAAGTCCTACCTGTCCAACCAGGCGCTGGACATCCGCAACAACGCCCTGCGCCAGCTGAACGAAGAGCTGGGCCTGGCCTGGAACGCCTTGAACAACGCCAATGCCCAGGTGCCGATTGCCCAGCAATACGTCGACCACAGCACCAGCGTGCGCACCGCCTACCAGCGCCAGTTCAGCCTGGGCGAGCGGACCCTGCTGGACCTGCTCGACAGTGAAAACGAGCTGTTCACCGCCTCCCGCCGCCTGGCGGAAATCAAGAACGTGCAACTGTTCACCCAGTACCGGATCAAGGCGACCATGGGCCAACTGCTGAAAAGTCAGGGCGTAGTCGCGCCGTTGGCATCGGTTGTGCAGAATGACGTGAAACCCAAGGTCCAGTTGCCTGGGATGAATTGAGTCATCCATCCAGTCTGATCAGTAAAGAGTGCCGAGCGTGGAATCAGAAGTCAGTCGAGTCGAACTAGTCCATGATCCGCGCACGCTGCACGACGACCCGTTGCTCGACGGTTTGTTGGCGCTCTGCATGTTGCATCAGAAGCCGGCCAGCGCAGCGATGCTCACCACCGGCCTGCCGCTGCCCAAGCAGCGGCTGAGCGTCGAATTATTGTCGCGCGCGGCGGCCCGGGCCGGTTTGCAAGGCCGGGTGCTGCAACGCAAGCTCGAGCAGATTCCCACCATCGCGATGCCGGCGCTGTTGTTGCTCAAGGACGGGCGCAGCGCCGTGTTGCTGGGCTGGGTCGGTGATGACCAGGCGCGGCTGCTGCTCAGCGAAAGCGACGGCGGCGAAGTGACGGTCAGTCGCGAGCTCCTGACTGATGACTACAGCGGCAAGGTGTTCTTTGCCCAGCCCCAACATAAATTTGACGTCAACCACGGCACCCTGATTCCTCGGGCGCGCTCGTGGTTCCGCGATACCCTCAAGCGTTCCCGCTGGCTGTACGCCGACGCGATTGCCGCGAGCCTGCTGATCAACATCATCGCCATGGCCGCGCCGCTGTTCGTGATGAATGTCTACGACCGCGTGGTGCCGAACCAGGCCGAGTCCACTTTGTGGGTGCTGGCGATCGGCATCTGCGGCGCTTACCTGTTCGACCTGATCCTCAAGATGCTGCGCAGCCTGTGCCTGGACCTGGCCGGCAAGAAAACCGACCTGATCATCTCGGCGACGCTGTTCGAGCGCATCGTCGGCATGGCCATGAAGTACCGCCCGGCGCGGGTCGGCAGCTTTGCGCAGAACATCCATGAGTTTCAGAGTCTGCGCGACTTTCTCGCCTCGCTGACCCTTACCAGCCTGATCGACCTGCCGTTCACATTGTTGATCTTCATGGTCATCGCGATCCTTGGCGGGCACCTGGTGTGGATCCCGGTGTTGGCGTTCCCGATTGCCCTGTTGATCGGCTACGCCCTGCAAAAGCCACTGGTGGCGACCATGGAGCGGACCATGGCGCTGGGCGCCGAACGCCAGTCCAGCCTGATCGAAACCCTGGCGGGCCTGGATGCGGTGAAGGTCAACAATGCCGAGAGCGAGCGCCAGTACCAGTGGGAACAGACCATCGGCACCCTCAGCCGCCTCGAACTGCGGGTGAAAATGCTGTCCGGCCTGGCGATGAACATCACCTTGCTGATCCAGCAACTGGCCGGCGTGATCATGATCATTTTCGGCGTGTACCAGATCATCGCCGGCAATTTGAGCATGGGCGGGTTGATTGCCTGCTACATGCTCAGCGGCCGTGCCCTCAGCCCGCTGGCATCGCTGTCGGGCCTGTTGACCCGCTACCAGCAGGCACGGGTGACTATGACCTCGGTCGACCAGATGATGGAACTGCCCCAGGAACGCAATTTCGAAGAGCGCCCGCTGAGCCGTAAGGTCTTGCAGGGCGCCATTGAATGCCGCCAGTTGAATTTCACCTACCCGAACCAGCAGAACCCCGCGCTGAAAAACATCAACCTGGTGATCAAGCCAGGCGAGAAAATCGGCATCATCGGCCGCAGCGGCTCGGGCAAGAGTTCCCTCGCCAAGTTGCTGGTGGGACTCTACCAGCCGGACGATGGCGCCTTGCTGGTGGACGGCGTGGACATCCGCCAGATCGACGTCAGCGAGCTGCGCTACAACATCGGCTATGTGCCCCAGGACATTCAACTGCTGGCCGGCACTCTGCGCGACAACCTGACTTCCGGCGCCCGTTACGTCGAGGATGAGTTGGTGCTCCAGGCCGCTGAGCTGGCCGGCGTGCATGAGTTCGCCCGCCTGCACCCGCAAGGCTACGAACTGCAAGTCGGCGAGCGCGGACAGAACCTGTCCGGCGGCCAGCGGCAGAACGTCGCTCTGGCCCGTGCGCTGCTGCTCAACCCACCGATCCTGCTGTTGGACGAACCCACCAGTGCCATGGACAACACCGGTGAGGAACGCTTGAAACAGCGCCTGGCCGCCGTGGTGGAAAACAAGACGGTGTTGCTGGTGACGCACCGGGCGTCGTTGCTGTCGCTGGTGGATCGCCTGCTGGTAATCGACCGTGGGCAGATCCTGGCCGACGGTCCGAAAGCGGCCGTCATGGAAGCGTTGAAGAAGGGGCAGATCAGTGTTGCTTAAGTCGGGTTTCAAGGACGCTGTAGGTCGCTATTTCAAAGGCTCCGCCTCGCTGCACGGACAACCGCTGCCCGAGGTCAACAAGGCCTTGATCGAAGACGCACCGCGGGTGGTGCGCCTGACGATCTGGGGCATCATCGGTTTCTTCGTGTTCCTGTTGCTATGGGCCAACTTCGCTGTTGTCGATGAAGTGACCAAAGGCGACGGCAAAGCGATTCCCTCGTCCAAGATCCAGAAAATCCAGAACCTGGAAGGCGGTATCGTCGCCGAGTTGTTCGTCAAGGAAGGGCAGATCGTCGAGGCCGGCGCGCCGCTGATTCGCCTGGACGACACGCGGTTCGTCTCCAACGTCGGTGAAACCGAGGCCGATCGCCTGGCCATGCTGTTGCGGGTCGAGCGCCTGAGTGCCGAGGTCGATGACCGACCGTTGAATTTCCCGGCCGATGTGATCAAGGCCGTGCCGGGCCAGGCAGCCAGCGAGGAATCGCTGTACATCAGCCGTCGCCAGCAGTTGCACGATGAGATTGGCGGCCTGCAGGAGCAATTGATCCAGCGCCAGCAGGAACTGCGTGAATTCGTGTCCAAGCAGGCGCAGTACCGTTCCGGCCTGGCGTTGCAGCGTCAGGAAATCAACATGTCCGAGCCACTGGTGGCTCAGGGCGCGGTCTCGCCGGTGGAAGTGCTGCGGCTCAAGCGCGCCGAAGTCGAAACTCGCGGGCAACTGGACGCCACGACCCTGGCAATTCCCCGCGCCGAGTCGGCGATCAAGGAAGTGCAGCGCAAGATCGACGAAACCCGTGGCAAGTTCCGCAGCGAGGCGTTGACTCAGCTCAACGAGGCGCGCACCGACCTGAACAAGGCCCAGGCCACCGGCAAGGCGTTGGAAGATCGGGTGAGCCGTACCCTGGTCACATCGCCGGTACGCGGAATCGTCAACAAGATGTTGGTCAACACCATCGGCGGGGTCATCCAGCCCGGCAGTGACCTGGTGGAAATCGTGCCGCTGGACGACACCATTCTGGTGGAAGCGAAAATCCGTCCCCAGGACATCGCCTTCCTGCACCCCGGCCAGGACGCCACGGTGAAATTCACCGCGTACGACTACACCATCTACGGTGGGTTGAAAGCCAAGTTGGAACAGATCGGCGCCGACACCATCACCGACGAGGACAAGAAGACCACCTACTACATCATCAAGCTGCGTACTGAACGCAGTCACCTGGGCACCGATGAAAAGCCGCTGCTGATCATCCCCGGCATGGTGGCTTCGGTGGATATCATCACCGGCAAGAAAACCGTGCTCAGTTACCTGCTCAAACCGATCATCAAGGCCCGCGCCGAGGCGTTGCACGAGCGGTAATTTCAAGCCTGTATCCTTCACAGCTGCCAATCGGTGGCTAGAGAGTTTTTGTGGCGAGGGAGCTTGCTCCCGCTCGGCTGCGCAGCAGTCGCAAAATTGGCTCATGCGGTCTGTCTGAAAAAATGCAGGGGCCTGCTTCGCAGGCCAGCGGGAGCAAGCTCCCTCGCCACGTTGGGTTGGTGTGGAGTTGAAATCGGAGATCGACCACAGCACCTTGTGGGAGCGGGCTTGCCCGCGAAGGCGGCCTCATAGCCGGCCTATTTCTCCCGGCCTTACCCCGATCCAAGTGTGGTAGCGAGCCTGCTTGCGATGGCGTTCGTCAATTCACCGCAGGAAGTCAGCCCGGCGCCCGGGCTTCGAGTCGATCCATCGCTCGCTCTACCAGCAGGTACTTCAAAAGCCGCCCCGTCTCGCTTGCACGCGAGGAAGGGTGGCAGCTATGTGCGAGTGTGCAAGGAAATCTCCTAGGACTTACTTCACACGAGCGGTACACCCTCGCCCAATTGACCCATTAAAGCGCTTTGCTTTTCCTTTAGACTCACCATCCTCAAACAACCCGCCAGGACACGGAATGCCAACCCCTCCCAGTTCCCTTCGCCAAACCCTGATTACCTGGTTGTATGCCGCTGCCGTCCTGCATCTGCTGGCCGGCGTTACGTTGAGCTGGGCGGGGCATTCGGGTTTGCTCGATGATTACCTGCTCACGCTCGAACAGGCTTTCTGGGGTTCCGAAATGGCACCCGCTGCCGCCAGGGCGCAGCAGGTCTGGTGGGTGGCGTTGTTCGGGGCGACGCTGCAGAGTTATTCGCTGTACATGCTTGCCCTCGTCCATATCGGCAGTCGCTTGAAGAGTTCCATGCCCTGGGGGTGGATCATCGCCGGCATCGTATGGTGGGCGCCCCAGGACATGCTGTTTTCCGCCCAGGCACGGGTCTGGTCGCATCTGTGGCTCGACGGCTTTGCCCTGCTTGTCCTGTTGCCGCCGTTGTTCTGGCTCTATCGCCACGACCGTCGCGATCCAGCCTGAGGACCACCCATGAGCAAGCCGCTGATGTACCTGCTGGCCGGCAACGGCAGCGCCGCCGATTGGTGGGACGACGTGTTGCCGTTCTTCGAGCGTTACCAAGTGGTGCCGCTGGAACTGCCGGGGTTCGGCAGTCATCCGCAAGCCCCTTGCGAGGATCTGGCCGCCTACGCCCAGGCCCTGCTGGCGGCAACGACCAGGGGCAGTGCGATCACCGCGGTGGGGGTGAATGCGCTGTTGGTGCTGCACGCCTTGCAGCGTCAGCCGGGGCATTTTTGCCGCAGTGTGTTGCTGGCGCCGGTGGGCGCGTTTTTGTGGCAACGGCGGTTGCCGGCGCTGATGTCGCCGTGGCCGATCCGCAAGACCATCCATTGGTTGCTGGCGAACAGGCCGACACTGTTCGCCCGCAAGTTCTCAAACCAGACCTGGACGCCTGCGCAATACCAGCGCATGGGCGCCGGCTATGCTCGTTGCCGGGCGTTCGTGCCGCACTGGGATCTGGTGCGGGCGCACACGGCGTTGCCGTTGCTGGAGTGGGTCAACGACCCGGTCGAACTGGTCTGGGGCGACCAGGACAAGGTGCTCGGCATCGAACAGGCCGCTGCCTGGTCGGCCATCCTGGCCCGCGCGGACCTGACCATCAGCTTGAAGCCCGGCTGGGGTCACTATCCATGGATTGATGCGCCAGCCGAGTTCGCCGCTTGGCTCGAGTCAGGCGAGCGCGGGTTCGTTGCGCATACCAAAGGCGGGCGCCTGCGTCTGGCGACGCTGGCCGGGCAAGCGGTGCCGCCGGCGCTGAGCCTCAATGATGATCAGGATCCACGGTTGCCCGCATTCCTCGCCAGCCAACCGGACGCCACCTGGGCGGTGCGCTCATCCAGCTATGGCGAGGATCAGGCCGATGCGGCAAATGCCGGTTTGAGCACGACGTACCTGCGGGTACCGGCGTCGGGCGTGCCGGCACGCATTGCCGAATTGAGTGCGATGGGCGTCGAGGAAGTGGTGGTGCAGCGGTTCATCACACCGGTGCTGTCCGGCATCGCTTTTGTTCGGCACCTGTCGGTGGAGTTGGAGTGGGTCGAAGGGCATCTGGAGTCATTGGCCGATGGTCAGGTCAGTCCACAGCGGGCCATTCTCTCCCGCCTCGGTGCCGCGTGGCGCAGCGGTGAGTTCCAGCCGGCCCATGGACTGACGACAGAACGGTTGTGGAATTTTCTTCAAGGCGTGCTGCGGGTTTTCCATTACGTGCCCGGCGACATCGAATGGGCTTGGGACGGCACGCAGCTCTGGCTGCTGCAATACCGACCGATCAGTGACTACGGCTGGCGCCGGCACCTGACCGCTGCGAACATCGCCGAGATCCTGCCGCCGCAGCCCAGCGTGCTGGTGGAGTACGCCCAGCGGCGGGCGGCCGCGAGTATTCCGGCGATCATGGCGCGCTGGGACACGCGGGTGTTGCAGGACAACGAGCCGTTCACGGCCGTGTTCGGCGGTGCTTCGTACATCAACAACGACCTGTTCCTGGCGCGCCTGGCGGACTGGGGCATCAGCGCCAGCAGCTACGCCGGTGAAGTCGGCGGGGCCACGCCGCATTTGCCTTGGCGAGCGCTGCGCCTGGTCCGTTCGTTGCCGTTGTTCCTGCGCATGCAGCGCAAGGCCCGCGCACATCTGTTGACCTTGGAACACGGTTTGCGACGCTTCGACCGCGAGCTGTTCGAACTGCGCGAGCAGGGCGCCGGTGGTCAGCAATTGGCCGACTGGTTCACCCGGTTCTACGTGTTTGTGGTGCAGGGCAACCTGTGCATCGCCACCGCGCTCGCCAGCAGTGGCGGCCACTGGCTGGGACGGCCGCCGACCGCATACGACGATCTCGAAAACGCACCCCATCGGTTGCCCTGGGAAACCGACCCGGCAACGCCGCGACCAGCGCCGACCGACCTGCCGTTGCAGGCTTTCCCCCGGTGGCCCCTGGCGGTCCGTCTGGCCCACTCGAGCGGCCTGCCCGGTTTGCGTGGTTATTACTTGCAAGTGCGCGAGTGGTATCGCGACAACCTGATGCGGATTTTCTTTCGCCTGCATCACGCCATGCCGCAGGCCGACCGGGCCTACTGGTTTGGTCCGCACCCGGATATCCGCAGTCGCGACGGCAGTTTCTGGCAGGACGGTCGCGAGGGCGCCGAGCAGGCCAGCGGCTTCCTGATTTATCCGGGGCAGGTGCGGGGCATCCTCGGTGAAGACATCCTGCTGGAAGACACCCTCGACCCAGGCCGCCATGCTCAGTATCAAAGCGCCCGGGCGGTGATTGCGCGGATGGGCGGACGTCTGTCCCATGGCTCGACGCTGTTGCGTGAGCTGCGCAAGCCTTCGGCGGTCTTGCCCCAGGTAGACGCGACGTGGCTGGGTCGTGAAGTGTTGTACCGCGACGGTGAGTTGACTTTGCTGGAGTAGGTAGGGATTTTGTTCTGCTAGCATTGCGTACAGGTCAATTCTCTTCAGCCACGAGTGCTCAGTATGCAACTCCCGGACATGAATCTGCTGGTGGCGCTCGATGCGCTGCTCGATGAGGGCAGTGTGGTCGGCGCCGCGCGGCGGATGCACCTCAGCCCTGCCGCCATGAGTCGCACCCTGACGCGAATCCGCGAGGCCATTGGCGATCCGATCCTGGTACGCGCCGGCCGGGGCTTGGTGCCGACGCCCAAGGCCCTGGCCCTGCGCGAGCAGGTACGCGACCTGGTAGAACAGGCGACGCTGCTGTTTCGCTCGGCCGACACCGTGGACCTGAGCACTCTGCGCCGGCGCTTCAGCATTCGTGCCAACGATTTCTTCGTCGGTGTGTATGGCGGCAAGCTATTCGACACCCTTGAGCGTCAGGCGCCCCACTGCGAGGTGCGCTTCGTGCCGGAGGGCGACGGCGATGATGAGGCCCTGCGCGAGGGGCGCATCGACCTGAACATCAGCAATAACCGTCCAGTGATGCCGGAAGTGAAAGTGCAGAACCTGTTTTCCACGCACTTCGTGGGCCTGGTGCGCGAAGATCATCCGCTGCTCGATGGTGAGATCACGGCGCAGCGGTACGCCGGGTTTTCCCACATCAGCATGTCCCGCCGGGGCATTGCCCGTGGCCCTATCGACACGGCGCTCAATGCCTTGGGTCTGGAGCGGCGGGTGGCGGTCATTGCGCCGAGTTTCCACGCGGCGATGTTTGCGTTGCCCGATTCCGACCTGATCCTGCCGGTGCCCAAAGAAGCGCTGCTCAGTGTCCGGCGTCTGGGGCTGCGCCTGCGTTCGTTCACCTTGCCGATCCCATTGCCGACGCTGGTGTTGACCCAGGCCTGGCACCCGCGCTTCGACAACGACCCGGCCCACCGCTGGCTGCGAGAAACGCTCAAGGCTTGTTGCGAGGAAACCTGGCTGGCAGCGCAGCCAGAGTGAACGACCTGTGGGGGCGAGCTTGCTCGCGATGACGGCCTGTCAGTCACCATCGATGTAACAGATACACCGCTATCGCGAGCAAGCTCGCTCCCACAAAGGCGAAGGGTACTCATTGCTGCGCGGTGTGCACTTATAAGCTGCCGATAAGTCACTTTTTGTCAGCATCCATGGTTTTTAAACTGCTCCGGTATTTCTGACCGGAGTGTTTGTAATTCATGACATCCCTTACGACCACGACGATTTCTGCGGCAACCGCCGTACCGTCGGTGTTCGGCCTGCGGATTATCATCGGCCTGGTGGGTGTGTTGCTGGCGGTACTGGTTTCGGGGCTGAACGAGATGGTCATCAAGGTCGCCCTGGCCGATATCCGCGGCGCCATGGCCATCGGGTATGACGAAGGTACCTGGCTGGTGGCGTGTTATGCCGCTACTTCGGTCGCTGCCATGGCTTTCGCGCCCTGGTGCTCGGTGACCTTCTCTCTGCGCCGTTTCACGCTGTGGGCCATCGGGCTGTTCACGTTGCTGGGCGTGCTGTGTCCGTTCGCGCCGAGTTACGAAAGCCTGTTGCTGCTGCGCACCCTGCAAGGTCTGGCGGGGGGCGCGTTACCGCCGATGCTGATGACGGTCGCCCTGCGCTTCCTGCCGGCCGAGGTAAAACTCTATGGCCTGGCCGGCTACGCCTTGACCGCCACCTTCGGGCCGGGCCTGGGCACGCCATTGGCCGGCCTGTGGACCGAATACGTCGGCTGGCAATGGACCTTCTGGCAGATCATCGTGCCGTGCCTGATCGCCATGGCGGCGGTGGCCTACGGCCTGCCCCAGGATCCGCTGCGCCTGGAGCGTCTCAAGCAGTTCAACTGGCGCGGCCTGCTGCTGGGCTTCCCGGCGATCTGCATGCTGGTGATCGGCATCCTGCAAGGCAACCGGCTGGACTGGTTCGAGTCGAGCCTGATCTGCACCTTGCTCAGTGGCGGGCTGTTGTTGCTGGTGCTGTTCCTGATCAACGAGTGGTCGCAGCCGGTGCCGTTCTTCAAGCTGCAGATGCTCGGCATACGTAACCTGTTGTTCGCTTTGATAACCCTGGCCGGGGTGCTGGTGGTGCTGTTGGCGGTGATCATCATTCCCTCCAGTTATCTGGCGCAGGTGCAGGGCTATCGGCCGGTGCAGACCGCGCCAGTGATGCTGTTGATGGCGCTGCCGCAGTTGATCGCCTTGCCGTTGGTGGCGGCGCTGTGCAATTTGCGTTGGGTCGATTGCCGCTGGGTGCTGGGCATCGGCCTGGGCATGTTGGTGTTGTCGTGTCTGGGCGGTTCGCAGCTGACCTCGGCGTGGATTCGCGATGATTTCTACGGGCTGCAGCTGTTGCAGATCTTCGGCCAACCCATGGCCGTACTGCCGCTGCTGATGCTCTCGACCGGGAGTATTTCACCGATGGAAGGGCCGCTCGCATCGGCCTGGTTCAACACGGTGAAGGGCCTGGCTGCGGTGATCGCCACCGGCGTACTCGACGCGCTGACCACCTCGCGATTGCATTTTCACTCGACGATGCTGGTGGACAGCCTCGGCAATTCGCCTCTGGCCGACAGCGCCATGCCCGGCCTTGCCCACCGTCTGCATGAACAGGCGGTGGTGCTGACTTCCTCGGATCTTTACCTGTGCATGGCGGGCGTCGCGCTCGCCCTGATCCTGCTTATTTTCTGGTTGCCGACGCGGATCTATCCGCCTGGCGCGCCACGCTGAACCCGGAAGGTTTTCCATGAAGACTCAATTAAAAAGACCACTCGCCATTGGCGTTGCGGCGATGGTGGTGCTCGGCACATCAATGTATTTCCTCACGCCGGGCCTGTTCGGCCGGCGCCTGCAGCAGAGCACCAACGACGCGTTCGTTGCGGCGGATTACACCCTGGTGGTGCCCCGCGTGGCCGGTTTCATCAAAGAAGTGCTGGTAGAGGATAACCAGCAGGTCAAGGCCGGGCAGTTGCTGGCGTTGATCGACGACCGCGATCTGCACGCCGCCGCCCAGGCCGCCGACGCCCAGACCGTGGTGGCGCGGGCCCAGTTGGCAAATGCCCGGGCGACCCTGGAGCGCCAGGCCTCGGTCATCGCCCAGGCCCAGGCCAATGTGATGGCCGCCAAGGCCGAAATGGCGTTTGCTGACCATGAACTCAACCGCTACAAACACCTGGCCGGGGTGGGCGCCGGTACCGTGCAGAATGCCCAGCAGGCCCAGACCCGCATCGATCAGGCCAGTGCACGGTTGGCAAGCGCCACGGCGGTCCTGGCGGCCGAGCGCAAACAGGTGGAGATTCTCACCGCCCAACGCGACGCCGCCGAAGGTGGATTGAAGCGGGCCCAGGCGGCGTTGGAAATAGCCAGCTATGAATTGTCGTACACCCGCATCGTCGCGCCCCAGGACGGCATGGTCGGCGAGCGGGCGGTGCGGGTCGGCGCCTATGTGACGCCGGGCAGCAAGCTGCTGGCCGTGGTGCCGCTGGCTCAGGCATATGTGGTGGCGAATTTTCAGGAGACTCAACTCACCGATGTACAGCCGGGCCAGCGTGTCGAGGTGCGGGTCGACAGCTTGGGAGGCGAACGCCTGCAGGGTCTTGTGCAGAGCATCGCCCCCGCCACCGGCGTGACCTTCGCCGCGGTCAAGCCGGACAACGCCACCGGCAACTTCACCAAGGTCGTGCAGCGCATCCCGGTGAAGATCGTCCTGGATCCCGGCCAGCCGCTGGTGGAGCGGTTACGGGTGGGAATGTCGGTGGAGGCGCGTATCGATACCGCAGGATCGGGGAGTGGTGGCCGGGAGGTGACACAGCGATGAAAGGATTCATTGGCTGCTCAGGCCCCATCGCGAGCAGGCTCGCTCCCACATTGGGCCTGCGTCACACAGGATGCCTTGAGCCAAACCAAGATCCCCTGTGGGAGCGAGCTTGCTCGCGATGGGGCCATTGGCCCCTCAAATCAGTCACAGTCTTGCTCATGGCAGCCCTGTCGGCCTGCACCGTCGGCCCAGACTACCAGCGTCCCGAGACGCAGCGGATCGCGCAATGGCCGACGCCGGCCCGTGCCGCTGCCAGCCAACTGGTCAGTGCCGATATGAACGAGCGCTGGTGGAAAGTCTTCAACGACCCGACCTTATCTGCGTTGACCCGCCGCGCCGTGGCCGACAACCTCGACTTGAAACTCGCCGGCAGCCGCCTGCAACAAAGCCGCGCCGCGCGTGAGGTCGTCACCTCGGCGCAATACCCCAGCGGCTCGGCCACCGGCAGTTATGCCCGCAGGCGCAACAGCGGTGAAGGCTTGAACGACCCCTCGGGCAACGCCGGCGATGCGCCCTTCAATCTGTGGGATGCTGGGTTTTCCGCGGCCTGGGAGCTGGATGTGTGGGGGCGGGTGCGACGCGAGACTGAAGCGGCGGACGCTCATCTGCAAATCGCGCAGGACGAGCGTCGCGCTGTGCTGCTGGCGGTGCTCGCCGAGACCGCCCAGGACTATCTGCAATTGCGTGGCGTGCAAAGCACACGGGCGGTGACCGAGCAGAATCTTGACGTGGCACGCCACAGCTTGAAGCTCACACAGCTGCGCCTGGCCGATGGCGTTGCTACGGATCTGGACGTGGCCGAAGCGGCGGCCCAGGTCGCGTCCATCGAGGCGCGCTTGCCCGCATTGCTGCAGCGCCAATCACAACTGATCAACGCCCTGAGCCTGTTGATCGGCCAGCCACCGCAAGCATTGCAGGCTCAACTCTCCAATGACGCACCGGTGCCCCAGGCCCCGCGTCAGGTCGCCATCGGCCTGCCGTCGCAACTGGCCGAACGCCGCCCGGACATCCGCCAGGCCGAGGCCCGGTTGCACGCTGCGACCGCCAATATCGGCGTGGCCGAAGGCGATTTTTACCCGCGCATAACCTTGTCGGGAAACATCGGCTCCCAGGCCATGCAACTCAGCGATTTTGGTTCATGGGGCTCACGGGCATTCGGCATCGGTCCGCAGTTCAGCCTGCCATTGTTCGATGGCGGGCGCCTGCGCGGCATGTTGCACCTGCGCCAGGCCCAGCAACAGGAAGCCGCCGTCGCTTACCAGCAGACCGTGCTCAAGGCCTGGCATGAAATCGACGACCAACTGAACGCCTACAACGCCAGCCAACTACGCCGCGACAGCCTTGTCGAAGCCGTGCGCCAGAACCAGATCGCTCTGCGCACCGCGCAACAACAGTACGTCGAAGGCGTGGTGGACTTCGTCAACGTCCTCACCGTACAGAGCGCCTTGCTGGCGACTCAGGAACAACTGGTCGAAAGCTCGACCGGCGTGTCGTTGGCCATGGTTGCGTTGTATAAGGCGTTGGGTGGGGGATGGGAGTCTGTGTATCCGCTGGCGGCTGGGGTTACCAGTAATCCGGCTTGATGGCGGGGGCTTTGTGAGTGGGAACTCGGTTTGGGAATTGATTGGATTGGAGTTCTTCACAGGTGACTACGCGGCGCATCCAGTGGGCGTGCTGTTGTAAAGAACCGGGCGCCAAGCGTCTGGATCCGCTCCGATAGGGAAGCACAACGCCAATTTTCACGTGAGGGAAATCCTCCCGAATGGCTCTAAGAGCAGGAGCCAGGTCTGTATCCCCAGAGACCAGCACCAGTTGTTCGATACGTTTGTCCCGTGGCAGTTTTTCTTGTCTGGAAGCTGTGCGGTACATGCTGATTGCTATATGGACGTCGGTTTCCTTTTCTTCCAGTTTCCAGATAGCAACCGTGTCCTGGCGTGATGCTCCGACTTCTCTGTTCACAAAACGGGGGGCATTGGCACGTTCCAGCTGATGGCGCCCATAATGAACGATGACGTTGCTGGCCTTTAACGCACGGACATATGAGTCTTGAGCCTCTTTGGACGTGATTCCACGCGTCGCCAGTTCCGGTTTTACGGAGGACGTGAAGTACTCAACGGAGGCGAGTGTGTTCAGAGGATTTTCGACTCGAACAATGTGTGCGAGCAACTGCGCAAGGTTCAGCCATTTATAAGGCGTGCCGGCGAGCAAACCATAAAAAACGTTATAACCATCGACGAAGAAAGCGGTGCGCACAAACTCAACCCCCAGAGACGAAAAAACCGGCCGAAGCCGGTTTTTTCACCCCAACGGCCAGAGAACTTAATCTCTGCGTACGGGGTTGAGCAGTGAGCGAATCCTAAGCCTGAGTTGACATTACGTCAACAGCAAGTGGGCAAGCATCAGCACCGGCGAGTTGAGTTTTGTGCAGCCTCGCTGTGAAGGGTCAAGGCATTTTCAAGCTGATTTGTCAGTCATTATTACGGCGGCCATTCAAAATAGCTGGAGAGGTTTAATGTCAAAAATAGTCCATCATTTCCTGCTGTTTTGAACGAGCGGATCTTCCGGCATCTTCGTAAGAAATTTTCCCTTTACCTTTAGGCAAATAATTAAGTGCTGTTGAGCGCTCGTCCAGCCTTTTTGAAACAAGAGTTTTCCCACTTCCCAAGGCAACGCCCTTGACGCTCCCCACCGCTGTCGTAGACTCCGCCCATCCGTCAGGGAGTAGCGGTCATGTGGCGTTTGAGTAGTTGGGTTGTGGGATTGGCCTTTGTAACGTGTGGTGTCCAGGCGCAAACGCCTGTGGCGGACGATCCATTGCTGCAAAGTAACGTCACCGCCAACTCGGCGGGTGGCAATGAAGCGCGTGGGGTGCTGCGGGCGCGGGATCAGGCGGTGCTGGCCAGTGAGTTGGCCGGGCGGATCGTCGAATTGCCGTTCAGCGAAGGCGAGTCGTTCAAGAAGGGCGATACCCTGGCGCGGTTCGATTGCTCGGCGTACCAGGCCCAGCTCAATGCGGCCCAGGCGGCCAGTCGCGGTGCCGGTGAAGAGCTGGCCCACAACCGGCAGCTGGAGCAGTTGAAGTCGGTCGGGCGCTTCGAAGTTTCGCGAGCCGAAGCCCGGCTCAGCGAGGCGCAGGCGCAGTCCCAGGTGTATCAGGTGCAGGTCAAGCGTTGCAGCGTGATCGCGCCGTTCGACGGGCAGGTGGTGGCGCGCAAGGTCCAGCGCTATGAAAGCGTCGCAGCCGGCGCGCCGCTGCTGGATGTGGTCGACAACCGCACCCTGGAGATCCATCTGTTGGTGCCGTCGCGCTGGATGGACAAGCTCAAGCCCGGCCAACCCTTCACCTTCATTCCCGATGAAACCGGCAAGCCGTTGCAAGCGACGGTCAAGCGCCTGGGCGCTCGTATCGATGAGGGTAGCCAGACCCTGCTGCTGGTGGCGAGCGTGCCGGATGCCAGCGGCCTGCTCTCGGGCATGAGCGGCACGGCGCATTTCGCGGAGCCCAAGTGAACGCCCCGGTCATGGGCAGCGCCGAGCAGGTGTTTGCCCGCTTCCTCGACCTTGAACGCCAGACGCGGGCCGCTCGTACGCCGTCGCAGTTGAGCTACAGCCTGGTCAATGACGGCCAGGCGTTGTTCGGCTTTCGCCACGCCGCACTGTTGATTGCCGGCAAGGTCCAGGCGGTGACCGGCGTTAGCGTCATTGAGCCGAATGCGCCGTTCGTGGCGTTTGTCGAGCAGGCGGTGGCGCAGTTGTTCAAGCAAGGCCAATTGAACCAGGCCCGGGTGATCGCCGCCGACGGGTTGAGTGAATCGATCCGTTCGGATTGGCAGAGCCTGTCGGCGGGGCAGGTGTTCTGGTTGCCGTTGATCGATCATCAGGGGCAGGTGTTTGGTGGCTTGTGGCTGGCCCGCGACTTGCCGTGGACGCCGCCAGAGCAAGTGTTGTTGTCGCAATTGGGCGACACCTACAGCCACGCCTGGCTGGCGCTGCAACCGCGCAAGCCGTGGCGTCTGCGCTGGACCCGCAAACGCCAGGTCGCGCTGGTGGCAGTGCTGTTGCTGGGGCTGCTGATCCCGGTGCGCCAGTCGGTACTGGCCCCCGCCGAGGTGGTGCCGCTGGGCGGGCAGGTGGTGGCGGCACCGTTGGACGGCGTGATCGCCGAATTCCTGGTCAAGCCCAACCAGAGCGTCAAGAACGGCGACCTGCTGCTGCGCTTCGAAAGCACCAGCCTCAAGGCCCAGGCCGATGTCGCCGAGCGTGCGTTGGGGGTGGCCGAGGCTGAACTCAAGGCCAACGCCCAGCGTGCGTTTGCCGACGCCGAATCCAGTTCGAAAATTGACCTGCTGGCCGCCCGCGTCGAGCAGAAACGCGCCGAGCGCAACTATGCGATCGAGCTGCTCAAGCGCAGCGAAGTGCGCGCCGAGCGTGACGGCATCGCGGTGTTCGCCGACGCCGAACGCTGGTTGGGTAAACCGGTACAGACCGGCGAGCGGCTGATGGAAATCGCTGACCCGAACCAGGCCGAGTTGCGTATCGAGTTGGCAGTGGGCGATGCGATCACCCTGGCCCCCGGGGCGCAAGTGGCGTTGTTTCTCGACAGCGATCCGTTGCAGCGCCACCTGGCCCGACTCGAACGGTCGGCCTACGAAGCGCAGCCCACCGCCGCCGGACAACTGGCGTATCGGCTCGATGCGCGTTTCGAAGCGACGGCGCCGCGTATCGGCTTGAGGGGCACGGCAAAGATTTTTGGCGACCGCGCCCCGCTGGCGCTGTACCTGTTGCGTCGGCCACTGGCTGGCCTGCGTCAGAGTGTAGGCCTGTAGCATGAACCTGCCGAGCTTGCGGGCGGACCTGCAATTGTCGCCGGCAGCCCCGGACCCGGATGGCTCGCCACAATGGACCCTGGCCGACCCGGTTCGTGGCCGCTATTTCAAACTTGGCGCGGCGGCGATGCGCATGTTGCGGCATTGGTCTCTGGGGGATCCGCAACAGGTGCTGCAAGCGGCCAATCGCGAGCCGGGCCTGCCGCTCAATGGCGAGTCGCTGGAGCAATTGCTGGGCTTCTTGCGCGGGCACGACCTGATCAGCGCGACGGACCCGCAACAGCGCGACAGCTATCAGTTCAAGCTGGCCGCCCAGCGTCAGAGCCTGTGGCAGGTGCTGCTGCATCAATATCTGTTTTTCCGTATCCCGCTGTGGCGCCCGGATGCGTTTCTCAACCGCGCCTGGCCTTGGCTGGCGCGATTCGGTCCGGCCATCCTGCGCTATGGCATGCCGCTGACGCTGGGCCTGGGTATTTTCCTGGTGTCGCGGGACTGGCAGCGGTTCGTGGCGACGTTTCCGCACCTGTTCAGCCTCGGTGGTGCGCTGGCGTTCGGGGCTGCGTTGTTTTTCGCCAAGCTGTGCCATGAGTTCGGCCATGCTTTCATGGCCAAGCGCGCCGGTTGCCGGGTGCAAAGCATGGGCGTGGCGTTCATGGTGTTGCTGCCGATGTTCTATACCGATGTCAGCGACGCCTGGCGGATCAACGATCGTCGGGCCCGGTTGCTGATCGGCGCCGGTGGGGTTCTGGCGGAGCTGTTGCTGGCGTGCGTTGCATTGCTGGCCTGGTCGTTGTTGCCCGACGGGCCGGCGCGCACGGCGGCGTTCATGCTGGCGAGTGCGACCTGGATCACCACCCTGATAATCAACCTGAACCCGTTCATGCGCTTTGATGGATATTTCCTGCTCAGCGATTTCTGGGCGGTGGATAACCTTCAGGGGCGCGCATTTGCCCTGTGCCGCTGGCGCCTGCGCGAGGCCTTGTTCGGCTATGGCGTGGCGGCACCGGAACCCTGGTCGCCGAAGATGCGCCGCCGTCTGCTGCTGTGGGGATACGGCTCGTGGTTATGGCGCGCGGTGTTGTTCTTCGGGATTGCCCTGGCGGTCTATCACCTGTTCTTCAAGGTGCTGGGCATTTTTCTGATGATGGTGGAATTGGTCTGGTTCATCTTTATGCCCATCGTGAACGAATGGCGGCAATGGTGGAGCCGCCGCGAGCAGGCCCACGCGCCGCGAGTGCTGTTCAGCGCCCTGGTACTGCTGGCCTTGCTGGTGGCGTTATTGCTGCCTTGGCGTAGCGCCGTGGAGGTGCCGGCCATGCTGGAGGCCGGACGCGCCAGTGCGTTGTATGCGCCTGTCGCGGCGCGGGTCAAACAGGTCAACGTGCACGATGGTCAGACCGTGGCCCAAGGTGATGTGCTGATCGAACTGGAGTCACCGGACATGGCCTCGCGCCTGTCCATCGTGCGCCGGGAAATCGAGATCCAGCAGTTGCAAATGCGCCGCCAGGCCGGGCGCAGCGAAACCGCGGCCGACGCAGGCATCGTCGAACAGCAACTGGCAGAAGCGGTGGCCGAGTTCCGCGGCCTGGTGGCCCAGCGCGAACGCCTGTCATTGCGCGCGCCCCACGCCGGCCAGGTGCGAGATCTGTTGCCGGAGCTGGTGCCCGGTCGCTGGTTGTCACCCACGCAAGCGCTGGCGCGAGTGGTGCAGACCGATTCCCGGTTGCGCGGCTACCTGACCGAAGCCGAACTATGGCGGGTCGGGGCTGGTGCCACGGGTCGGTTTATCGCCGACGATCCGATGCATCCCTCGATTGCCGTACGGCTGGATGAAGTCGATACCAACGGCGTGGCCTGGGTCGAGCAGCAGGCACTCACATCCGATCACCATGGGCCGATTGCCGTGCGTCGCGATTCGCAGCAACGGGCTGAACCGGTGCAGGCTCAATATGGCGTGCGTTTGAGCGCCGTCGACGACTCGTCGGCGCCGGTGCAACCGCTGCGAGGCGTGGTGGTGTTGCAGGGGCAGGGCGAGTCGGTATTGGGAGCGGCCTGGCGCCGGTTGGCGGCGCTGGGTGTGAGGGAAAGCGGGTTCTAGGAGCGAACATGCAAGCAGTGGCGGCAGAAGGATTGGTAGTGCGCCCATCACAGGTCAGCGACGGGCCGTTTTTACAGAGCCTTTACCAGGCGGCGCGACCGGATCTGCAATGGATCGATGGTGAGCACGAGCAGGTGCAACAGGTGATCGCCCAACAGTTCCAGGTGCAGGAGCAGGGGTTGGGGGAGAATTTCCCCAATGCCATGCATTACGTGGTGGAAAAGCTCGGCACCGCCATTGGCGCGCTGAGTACCGATTTCGGCCCCAATGAAATCCGCGTGCTGTATCTGGCCTTCATCCCCCAGGCCCGTGGGCAGGGTTATGGCCGGGCGGTGTTGCAGGGAGTGCAGAAAGCCGCGCAACAGATCCGCTGCCCGGTGGCGACCGTGGTCTGGGCCAGCAATCCCCACGCACGCCAGCACTACCTGGCGCTGGGCTTCCAGGTGCAGGAAAGCAACCCGGCGGCGCAGCGGTTGGTCTGGTATCCGAAGGGCAACTGATAAATCGCCGATGCGTCGCCTGTCCCTTGTGGGAGCGAGCCTGCTCGCGAAAGCGCCGGGTCAGTCGAGCCACTGGTCACTGACACACCGCTATCGCGAGCAGGCTCGCTCCCACATTGCTGCGGGCAGCTTTGCAGTGGGTCTTCAGTTCCTGGACGGGAACAGGCCGTTCAGGGCGATGCTGAAGTTGATCGCCAGGAACGGATTCATGATTGACATCGGCAAGCCATTGCCCGTCGGCGCAACCGTACCGCTGACGGTCGTGCTCACGCCTTTGAGCGGCACCGGCGAGGCGCCAATCTGATCGGAATAGATATTTGCCGCGCCCGGCCCGGTGCCCGAGGTGCCGATGAATGAGTTGGTAGCGCTTGGCGTGTTCGCCGGGTTGCTCGCCGGGTTCGCCAGTTGCAGGGTGGTATTGGCGGTGATGCCGGTGAGGGTGTGGGTGTGGTTCGGCAGGTTGTTCAGGGTCGCGGTGACGTTCTCGGTGCCGGAAACCTCGCCAATCACCCGTGTGCTCAGGCCTGCGCCGCTACCCTGGCCCAGGGGCAGCCGGCCTTGCAGGTTGGGCAGCATGAAGTTGGTCTGGCCGTTGCCCCCGTAGTAGGTGCCGAGCAGGGAGAAAAGCGCCTGGTATTGCGCGATGCCAAGCGTTTGCCCATAGCAGAGCGCCCAACCGCTGGGTGCAAAGTTAAAGGCAAACGGCTGGATGGTGCCCATGAAGACTTCCATAGATTCCTCGTCCTTCAGGTTATTGGTCTGATGCTGGGTTCAGTTGAACGCTATGTAGAAATACCCCACCGTAGGATCGCGTCCCATGGGCGGTATGCGCGACACGAAGAGCCCTTCGAGGCGTCCCAGTTCGGGCACCTCCAGCGCACAGAGCCCGTCGACGAATTCCGTGGTTCCAAGACTGTTGAACTCCACGCAGAACGGCATGCGTTGCGCGTGCGGCATCTTCGCTCGAGGGGTCTGTTCAAGGGATTCGATCCGTACGGGCAGGCGGCTTCCATCGGGCAGGGTGAGCTCGCTGGTCTGGCCCAGCAACGGTTGGAAATGGTGGCTATGAACCTCATGCAGCATGTCGAAACTCCAAAAGGCCGGAGGACTTGCGCCCCCCGGCGGACCATCAGTTGCGGGACGGGAAAATGCCTTGGAGGGCAATGCTGAAATTGATCGCCAGGAACGGGTTCATGATTGCCATTGGCAGACCGTTGCCGGTCGGTGAAATCGTCCCACTGACGGTTGTGCTGACGCCTTGCAAGGGCACTGGCGAGGCGCCGAGCTGGTCGGAATAGATATTCGCCGCGCCCGGCCCGGTGCCCGAGGTGCCGATGAACGAGTTGGTGACCGTGGGTGTGTTCAGTGGATTGCTGGCCGGGTTCGCCAGTTGCAGGGTGGTGTTGGCCGTGACGCCGGTGAGAGCGTGGGTGTGGTTGGGCAGGTTGTTGATGGTTGCCGTGACGTTCTCGGTGCCGGAAACCATGCCGATGACCCGTGGGGTCAGGCCCAGCCCATTGCCCTGGCCGATGGGCATGCGGCCTTGCAGGTTGGGGAGCAGAAAAGTGGTCTGGCCGTCTCCTCCGTACGTCACGCCGATCAGCGCGAACAAGGTCTGGTATTGAGCAAGGCTGAGCGTCTGCCCGTTGCACAGCGCCCAGTCCCTGGGTGCGAAGTTAAAGGCGAACGGCTGGATAGTGCCGATGAATACTTCCATGGAATCCTCATCCCTCAGGTTATTTGGTCTGGTGGTGCCGGACGGGATAGCGCGAAGGAGTGCGATCAGTCCGACTCCTTTCTTTCCCTGGCCTGGTCACGCACGGCTGAGCGTAGACGCGGATAACGGATTTTGCCGGGCAACGACAGCGGAAAAACATTGCCGGCTGGCTTAATCGATTCAGGCGCGCCTGGTCGTCTATACCGTCCATCTTTTTTACAGACGGTACGGCACTTGATATCAAAGTAGTACTAGGCGCCGATTATTTCCTCGGCTACGCTCTGGGTAAAAATGGACTACACACGGTGAAGGGATTGTCGCAGTTTCACTTTATCTCCGGCTTGCCGCGCTCGGGCTCGACCCTTCTTTCCGCGATTCTTCTGCAGAATCCGCGCTTCCACGCCGGCATGACCAGCCCGGTCGGCTCGCTGTTCAGCAGCGTCCTGCAACAATGCAGCGCCGGCAGTGAGTTCGGTTCGGTGATCGACACCGACCAGCGTCGTCGGCTGCTGCGCGGCCTGTTTGATTCCTACTACGCTGACAAGGCCGACAAACCGGTCATCTTCGACACCAACCGCCAATGGTGCGCGCGTCTGCCGGCCTTGCAGGACCTCTTTCCCCAGGCCAAGACCATCGCGTGCGTACGCAACGTCGCCTGGGTGCTCGACAGCCTGGAACGGCTATACCGCGCCAACCCGTTCGAGAACACCAAGCTGTTCAACGACGATGATGAGCGCAACACCGTCTACAGCCGCTGCGAAACCCTGGCCCAGCGCAACCGCCTGGTGGGGTTTGCCTGGACGGCGCTCAAGGAAGCCTATTACGGCGAAAACGCCGAGTCGCTGCTGATCGTCGATTACGACCTTTTGAGCCAGGCCCCGGAGCGGGTGATGCGCCTGGTGTACGAGTTCATCGGCGAGCCCTGGTTCGAGCACGATTTCAATCACTTGACCTACGACGCGCCGGCCTTCGACCAGGCCCTGGGCGTTGCCGGCCTGCACAAGGTCAAGCCCAAGGTCGCGCCGCAAGCCCGGCGCACCCTGTTGCCGCCGGATCTGTTTGAAAAGTATGCCGAGTTGTCGTTCTGGCGCGATGGGTCTGCCAGCGCGGCCAATGTCATTCGTATGAAAACCGACGCCGCCCTCAGCTGATGGCGGTTTTCTTCATTTGCGTGTTCAAGAAGTTCGAGTCCAGGTGAACGTCATGTGGTGGAGCAAAGGTAAATCGCGGGTAACCGAGGGCGCACAGGCCCTGGCATCGCCAATGATCATGTCCCTGGAGCCGCGCATGCTGTTCGACGGCGCGGTGGCCGCGACCGTGGCCGACGCCGCGCAACCGGACGCACATCCCACCGCCGAAGCGGCGAAGACGCCCACGGCCGATCAGTCGGCTGACAACAGCCACGCCCCTCAAGGACAGGCCGACGCTACCCAGGCCGCCGTCCCCGGCAAATCGGTGGTGTTCGTCGATTCCCGGGTCAAGGATTCCGCCAGCCTGCTCGAAGGCGTGGCGCCTGGCACCCAGGTGGTTCAGCTGGATGCGACCAAGGATGGCCTGCAACAGATTGCCGATTACCTGGACACCCACCAGGGCGTCAGCTCGGTGCAGATCATCGCCCACGGTAACGCCGGCGACCTGTGGCTGGGCACCGCCTACCTGTCGGCGGATAACGTCCAGGCCCGCAGTGAGGTGCTGGCGCAGATCGGCCAGGACATGAACGCGGGCGGCGATATCCTGATCTACGGCTGCTACACCGCCGAGGGCGACCGTGGCCTGAGCTTCGTGGATTCGTTGGCGCAGTTGACCGGCCGCGACGTGGCGGCGTCCAACGACCGCACCGGCCTGGGCGGCGACTGGGACCTGGAAATCGCCACCGGCAATATCGAGAGCGCCAATGCGCTCTCGGCCAATGCCATGGGCGACTACCAATGGGGTCTCGCCACCTGGACCGCCACCAACAACGCCAACACCGGCGTGGGCTCGCTGCGTGCGGCCCTGGCTTCGGCACAGAACGGCGACATCGTGACCTTCAGCAGCGGTATGACCGTCGCGCTGACCCAGGTGCTGGTGGTCAACAGAAACGTGACCATCGACGGCGATCTCAATAATGACAACGTCGCCGATGTCACCCTCGACGGGCAATTCCGCACCCAGGTCCTCAACGTGACCTCCGGTACGACCGCGACGCTCGATGGCCTGGTGATCACCCGCGGCCTGGTGGCGGGCGACGGTGGCAATGGCGGCGTCGATGCGGCAGTCGCCAAGGCCGGCGGGATCTATAACGCCGGGACCCTGACCCTGCGCAACGTCACGGTGACCGCGAACGCCGCATCGGGTGGCGGCGGCGGTGGCGGCGTGACGCCGCAATATGCCGGTGGCGGCGGTGGTGGTGGCGGCGCGGTCGGCAGTGGCATTGGCGGTCGCGGCGGCGACACCCTCAACGCCACCGGCTCCGTAGGCTCGACCGGACAGGGCGGCGCCGGCGGTGGCTTCTTCAACATGGGCGGGCGGGGCGGCAACTCCAGCGGTGGTGCCGGTGGTGCGGCGTATCCAGGCTACAGCACCGGCTCGGCCGGCGGCACGGCGGCCAGCGCGGGCTTGTCCATTGGCGGCGGCGGTGGCGGTGACGGCTACAACGCCGTGGGCGGGGCGGGCGGCGGCGCCGTCGGTGGTATCTACAACGACACCGGTGCGACTTTGCGCATCATCGGCAACTCGGTGATTTCCAACAACATCGGCGCCGGTGGTGGGGGTGGTGGCGGCGGTGCCGGCGGTGGCTACACCCACACCGGCGGTGCGGGCGGCGTCGGCGTCGGCGCCATCTGGAACAAGGGCGCGATCCTGATTACCGCGGCCAACTTCGCAGCCCTGTCCGGCAACGTCGGCGGCAGCGGCGTCGGTGGCGGCAGCGCCGGCAGCGCTGGTACCTCGCCGGCTTCCGTCGCCAACGTCTATGGCGACGGCGGCACCATCAACACCAACTATGTGCCCGACACGACGCCTCCCACGGCGACCGTTGTCGTGGCGAACACCAACTTGAACTCCGGCGGTACGTCGCTGGTGACGATCACCTTCTCTGAAGCGGTGACCGGCCTTACCGCGTCCGACCTGACAGTGCAGAACGGCAGCGTCGGTAGCTTGAGCAGCAGCGACGGCGGCATCACCTGGACCGGCACATTGACGGCGGCCAGCAACATCGCCGATACCACCAACGTGATCACGCTGGACAATACCGGCGTCGCCGACCTGGCCGGCAATACGGGCGTGGGCGCTACCAACTCGAACAATTATGTCGTCAACGACACCGTGGCGCCCACCGCGACCATCGTGGTGGCCGACACCGCGCTCAGAAGCGGTGAAACTTCGGCGGTGACCATCACTTTCTCTGAAGCGGTGACCGGTTTCACCACCGCCGACCTGGCGGTGGCGAACGGCACTATCAGCGGCCTGAGCAGCGCCGACGGCGGTATCACCTGGACCGCGACCCTGACACCGACTGCCGACGTCACCGATACCACGAACCTGGTGGTGCTGGACAAGACCGGGGTCGCCGACCTGTCCGGCAACGCCGGTGTGGGCACCACCAACTCGAACAACTACGCCATCGACACTGCCCGTCCGACGGCCACCATCGTGGTCGCCGATACTGCCCTGAGCGTGGGCGAAACCTCGCTGGTGACCATCACCTTCAGCGAGCCGATCACTGGCTTTACCGCTGCCGATCTGACGGTCTCCAACGGCACGATCACCGGGTTGAGCAGCAGCGACGGCGGCATCACCTGGACCGCCACCCTGACCCCGAACGCCAGTATCAGCGACACCACGAACCTGATCACGCTGAACAGCGGCGGCATTGCCGATTTGTCCGGGAACGGGAATATCGGCACGACCGACTCGAATAACTATGCGATCGATACGTTGCGTCCGACGGCCACCATCGTGGTCGCCGACACTGCGCTGAGCGCTGGCGAAACTTCGCTGGTGACCATTACCTTCAGCGAGGCCGTGACCGGTTTCACCCTGGCCGACCTGACGGTGGCCAACGGTTCGCTCAGCGGGTTGAGCAGCAGCGACGGCGGCATCACCTGGACCGCGACCTTGACGCCGAACGCCAGTGTCAGCGATGCGACCAACCTGATCGTCCTGGCCAATACCGGCGTGCAGGATGCGGCGGGTAACGCCGGCACTGGTACCACCAACTCGAACAACTACGCCATCGACACCCAGCGCCCGACCGCGACCATCGTGGTCGCCGATACCGTATTGAGCGTGGGCGAAACCTCGCTGGTGACCATCACCTTCAACGAAGCCGTGACGGGGCTGACCACTGCCGACCTGACCGTCGCCAACGGTTCGCTCAGCGGGTTGAGCAGCAGCGACGGCGGCATCACCTGGACGGCTACCTTCACGCCGACGGCCAGCATCAGCGACGCCAGCAACCTGATCACCCTGGACAACACTGGCGTGCAGGACGCGGCCGGCAACACCGGCAGCGGCACCACCGATTCCAACAACTACGCCATCGACACGCTACGCCCCGCCGCGACCATCGTGGTGGCCGACAGCGCATTGAGCGTGGGCGAAACCTCGCTGGTGACCATCACCTTCAGCGAAGCCGTGACCGGTTTCACCCTGGCCGACCTGACCGCGGCCAACGGCGTGTTGAGTGGACTGACCACCAGCGACAACATCACCTACACCGCGACGTTCACGCCTTCGGCCGGCATCACCGACACCAGCAACCTGATCACCCTGGACAACACCGGTGTCACGGATGGGGCTGGCAACGCCGGCACCGGCACCACCGGTTCGAACAACTACGTCGTCGATACCCTGCGGCCGACCGCGACCATCGTGGTCGCCGACACCGTGCTGAGCGTCGGTGAAACCTCGCTAGTGACCATCACGTTCAGCGAGGCGGTGACCGGCTTCGACAATTCCGACCTGACCGTCGCCAACGGCACGTTGAGTGCGGTCAGCAGCAGCGATGGCGGTTTCACCTGGACCGCCACCTTCACCCCGGCCCTCGGGGTCGTCGACACTTCCAACGTCATCGTGCTGAACAACACCGGCATCAGCGACGCGGCCGGCAACACGGGGACCGGCACCACCAACTCCAACAACTACCAGATCGACACCAATGTGCCGACGGCGACCATCGTGGTGAGCGATTCGTCGTTGCGCATCGGTGAAACCTCGCTGGTGACGATCACCTTCAACGAAGCGGTGAACGGCTTCGATAACAGTGACCTGACAATCAGTAACGGCACGCTGAGCAGCGTTTCGTCTTCGGACGGCGGCGTCACCTGGACCGCGACCTTCACTCCGAGCGTCGGCATTTCCGACACCAGCAACCTGATCACCCTGGACAACACGGGCGTGCGAAATGGCGCGAACAACGCCGGGGTCGGCACCACCGATTCGAACAACTACGCCATCGACACCGTGCGCCCAACGGCGACCATCGTGGTGGCCGACACGGCCATTGCCGCTGGCCAGACCTCACAGGTAACCATCACCTTCAACGAGGCAGTGACCGCGTTCACCAGCGCCGACCTGACGGTTGCCAACGGTGTGATCTCCGGCCTGAGCAGCAGTGACGGCGGTATCACCTGGACCGCGACCTTCACCCCGACCGCGGGTGTCACGGACACCAGCAACGTCATTTCGCTCAATAGCGGCGCCATCGTTGACTTGGCCGGCAACGTCAACGTCGGCACCACCGACTCGAACAACTACGGCGTCGATACGCTGCGTCCGACCGCCACCATCGTGGTGGCGGACAACGCGCTGAGCGTTGGCGAAACGTCGTTGGTGACCATCACCTTCAGCGAAGCGGTCACAGGTTTCGACAACTCGGACCTGAGCGTGGCCAACGGTACCCTGAGCGCGGTCAGCAGCAGCGATGGCGGTATCACTTGGACCGCGGTGTTCACCCCGGCCATAGGTATTCGGGACACGACCAACCTCATCGTGCTGGACAACACCGGCGTGAGCGATGGGGCGGGCAATGCCGGAACCGGCGCGACCAGCTCCAATAACTACGCCATCGACACCCAGGTACCGACCGCCACCATCGTGGTCGCCGATCCGTCGCTGAGCATCGGTGAAACGTCGCTGGTGACCATCACCTTCAACGAAGCCGTGAATGGCTTCGACAACAGCGACCTGAGCGTCAGCAACGGCACCCTGAGCAATGTGTCGTCCAGCGATGGCGGCGTGACCTGGACCGCGACGTTCACCCCGAACGCCAGCGTTTCCGACACCAGCAACCTGATCACCCTGGACAACACTGGCGTGCGCAATGGCGCGAACAACGCCGGGGTCGGCACCACCGACTCCAACAACTACGCCATCGACACCGTGCGCCCGACGGCAACCATTGTGGTCGCCGACACGGCGATTGCCGCTGGCGAAACGTCGCAGGTGACCATCACCTTCAGCGAAGCAGTGACCGGTTTCACCACGGCCGACCTGACGGTTGCCAACGGTACCCTGAGCGGGCTGAGCAGCAGCGACGGCGGCATCACCTGGACCGCCACCTTCACGCCGACCGCTGGCATCACCGACACCAGCAACATCATCACCCTCACCAACGGCGGCGTTGCCGACCTGGCGGGTAACGCCGGCAGTGGCACCACCGATTCCAACAACTATGCGCTGGATACCGAGCGCCCGACGGCCACCATTGTGCTCAGCGATTCGACCTTGCGGCCAGGTGAAACCGCGCAGGTGACCATCACCTTCAGCGAAGCGGTGACCGGCTTCAGCAATGACGACCTGAGTGTCAGTAACGGGAACTTGAGCACTGTCAGCAGCAGTGACGGCGGCCTGACCTGGACCGCGACATTCACACCGACCCTGGGCGTGACTGACGCGACCAACCTGATCAGCCTGGACAACAGTGGCGTGAGCGATGCCGCCGGCAACGCCGGGACCGGCACCACTGATTCGGCCAACTACGCGGTCGAGACCCGGGTGCCGACGGCCACGGTGGTGGTCGCCGACAGTGCACTGCGGGTGGGTGAAACCTCTCTGGTGACCATCACCTTCTCGGAAGCGGTCAGCGGTTTCGACAACGCCGACCTGAATGTGAGCAACGGCATCCTGAGCAATGTGTCCTCTTCCGATGGCGGCATCACCTGGACGGCAACCTTCACGCCGGCGAGCAATATCACCGACACCAGCAACCTGATCAGCCTGGACACCAGCGGCGTGGTCAACGTCTCGGGCAACAGCGGGGTTGGCGTGGTGAGTTCCAACAACTACGCGATCGATACGGCCCGCCCGGGCGCTACCATCACCTTGGGCGATACCAGCCTGGGCATCGGCCAGACCACCACCGTGACCATCAGCTTCACCGAGGCGGTGACCGGCTTCGATCTATCCGATATCAGCGTGGCGAATGGCGTGTTGTCTAACCTCGCCAGTAGCGATGGCGGCCTGACCTGGACCGCGACCCTGACGCCGACCGCTGGCGTCAGCGATGCCACCAACCTGATCCTGCTCGACGCCAGCACTGTGCAGGACATCGCCGGCAATGCCGGGGCAGGCATCGCGATTTCCAGCAACTACGCACTCGACGCTACCCGGCCGACAGCGACTATCGTGGTCGCCGACTCGAACCTGACCGTGGGCGAGAGCACCCAGGTGACAATCACCTTCAGTGAAGCCGTCAGCAATTTCGACCTGTCGGACCTCAGCGTCACCAACGGTGTGTTGACCAACCTGACCAGCAGCGACGGAGGCAGGACCTGGACCGCAACGTTCACCCCGGCGGCTAACCTCACCGATCCGAGCAACTTCATCGCCCTGGACACCAGCAATGTCAGCGACCTGACGGGCAATGCCGGGGCCAGCGTAGCGGTGTCGAATAATTATGCGATCGATACTGTGGTGCCCAACGATGTGAAGCCGCCGCCGGAGTACCTGATTTCGGACCCGGTCACGGTTACGCCGCCGTCCGAGGTGCCGTTGCAACCGATCGTCTTCGCGCCGCCTACCGGCAACCTGGGTTCGCCGCTGGGTTTCCCGCCGCTGTTCGAACAGCGGGATGTGGGTGGGGGGCTGCGTCCGATCGGGGATATTTTCATCAACCGTGGCGCGCTCGCGCCGAGCTACATCGCCCAGGTGTTCAGCAACGACGCCGCCGGCGATGGCTCGGGCCATGGCTTCCTGGGATTCGGTGGCGGAGACGGCGGGGTGTTCGGCAGCAGCACGCTGTCGTCCCTGTTCAATCAGGACACTGCAGGCGAGAGTGAAACGCTGAACGCCTTCGGCAGCCAATCGATGCAGGGTGGGGATGTGTCCCAAGGCGTGCGCGGTGTCTTTGGCGCACCGACGCTCGGCCAGCAGTTGCAACATATCAAGGACACTGAGCAGCGCCGGGTCGAAAGCCTGGCGATGGCTCTGCAACAGGTCGTGCAGGCCTGAAAAAACTAAAAAACATGTTGGGCAGCCAGGGGCAATCCAGGGAATGAATAGAAGTCGCAAGTTATTCGTAATGAGTGCGCTGGCGTTGGTGGTCAGCGGATGTGCGGTTACCAGCGAGCCGATCGATCGTAGCGTCAGCGAACAGCGGGCCCGCACCGATCTGCAGAACATGTTCAAGGATCAAGAGCCTCTGAGTGGCCCGTTGACCCTGCATCAGGCCATGGCACGTGCGGTGAAGTACAACCTTGAAGGCCGCCTGAAAATCATGGAGGAGGCCCTGGCCAAGCGGCAATTGGACCTGGCCAGTTTCGACATGCTGCCACGCATGGCCCTGGACGCCGGTTATGTCGGGCGCAACAACGTCAGCGCGTCCAGCAGCCAGAGCGTGGAAACCGGTACCCAGTCCCTGGAACCGTCGACCTCCCAGGACCGCGACCGTGAGGTGGCGGACCTGACCATGGTCTGGAACGTGCTCGACTTCGGCGTCAGCTACATCAGCGCCAAGCAGGCCGGGGACCAGCGCCTGATCGTGCAGGAGCGTCGGCGCAAGGTGATCAACACCATCGTCCAGGACGTGCGTTCGGCGTACTGGCGTGCCATGGCCGCCGAGCGTCTGCTCAAGCAGATCGACAGCCTGATGGCCCGCGTCGAAGCAGCGCGGGGCAACAGCCAGAGCATGAGCGAACAGCGCATCGGTGACCCGGTGCAAGCCCTCGGTTACCAGCGCTCGCTGATCCAGGCCACCCGCCAGCTCGAAGAGCAGCGTCGGGCGTTGTCCCTGGCCAAGACCGAACTGGCGACCCTGATCAACCTGCCGCTGGGCACAGAGCTGACCCTGGCGACACCGGATGAATATGACATTCCGGAACTCAAGGTCGACATGGCCCGCCTCGAACAGGAAGCCCTGGCCAGTCGTCCGGAACTGCGCGAACAGGATTACCAGACACGCATCACCGCCGCCGAAACCCGCAAGGCCATGTTGCGTCTGCTCCCGGGGCTGGAGTTCTCCGCCGGCGGACATTACGACAGCAACTCGTTCCTGGTGGAGCAGGGTTGGGCAGACTATGGCGTGAAGGTCACCTGGAACCTGTTCAACGTGATCTCCGCCCCGGCGGCCATCGACGTGGCCAAGGCCGGTGAAGAAGTGGCGGCGGCGCGGCGCCAGGCGATGTCGATTGCCGTGTTGGCGCAGTTGTACGTCGCCAATGCCAACTATCGGGAAGCAATGCGCCAGTTCAAGACCAACCAGCAGCTGTCGGACATCGATGGGCAGATCGTCGGCCAGTTGCGCAGCCGTCACCAGGCCGCCGGTATCGGCGAGCTGGAGCTGATCCAGGGGGAACTCAATACCTTGCAGGCCGACCTGCGGCGGGACCTGTCCTATGCCGACCTGCGCAACGCCTACGGCCAGATATTCGCCAGCGCCGGCCTCGACCCGCTGCCGAACGAGGTGCAATCGACCGAAGTCCAGTCGATTGCCGCCGCCCTGGCCAGCCGCGAAGCCGCCTGGGCCCAGGGCAATATCGCCGTGCCGACTGCTCCGGTGACGCAATAACCGGCGCTCGGCATTGAACCGCCCGGCCTTCTCCCGGCTGCCGCTGACGGTAAACCTGCCGCTGCTGTTGCAGGCCCTGGCCGCCGTTGAGGACGAGCGGTGGCAAGGGCACTTCAACAACGCGTATTACAGCGGCGACTGGAGCGGCGTGGCGCTGATTTCGGCGGCCGATGCCTTGACCGAGCTGTCACCGGGCGCCGCCGCCCCCCTGCACCGGGCGCCGTGGTCTAGGGACGACCGCTGGCGCCAGGCGTTGCTGGATTGGCCATTGGAAATAGTCTCGGCCCGGCTGCTACGGCTGGGGCCGGGCGGGCGGATCCACGAACATCGCGATTATGACCTGGGCGGGCCGGATGCCGACCTGCGCCTGCACGTTCCGCTGCTCAGCTCGCCGGAAGTGGATTTCTGGCTGGATGGTCAGCTGATTCCGATGAGTGCGGGCGAATGCTGGTTTCTCGACCTGTCGCGGCCCCATCGTGTCGCCAATCGCAGCCTTGAGACGTCACGCATTCACCTGGTGCTCGATTGTCGTCCCGGGCCCTGGCTGAACCAACAGATTGCCCAAGGGCTGGCTGCCACGCCCGCTGTCGGTGCCGGGCAAAGCGACCTGGCTCGTTTCCAGCAGCGCGTAGAGGCCGATCCGCGACTCGCCCGTACCTTGCAGCAGTTGCATGACGTAGATGCGTTCGTGGAGCGGGCCATCGTGCTCGGTGCCGAATTGGGACTGCACTTCACTCAGGAAGAACTACGCTCGGCCATGCGCCACGGCCGTCGGCAGTGGAGTGATCAATGGAAGGCTTGAACCTGCAGGGTTGGTTGCCGATCCGCATAGGACAAACGCTCGGGCGGTGGCAGGTGGATTGGTGCTGGTTCGGTGAGAAGCGATTGTCGCAGCCGTTCTTTAGCGACGCCGTGGAGGACGCGCTGCGCCTGCCCTTCAACCAGGTGTTCCGCCGCCAGACCCCATTGAGCGTGCTCAGTCAGTGGCAGCAGCAGAGCGCTGGCCTGGCGCCCAGCGCGTTCATTTTCCATGCCTCGCGTTGCGGCTCGACATTGATCAGCCAGATGCTGGCGCAACTGGACGACCACATCGTCGTTTCCGAACCGCCGCCGCTGGACGCGTTGCTGCGCGCTGAGTTGTCTGATGTCGAGCGCACCGCCGCGCTCAAGGGCTTGTTGTCGGCCTACGGGCAGCGCCGCCGAGGCGTCGAGCAACGGCTGGTGATCAAGCTCGACGCCTGGAACCTCGATGAACTGCCGCTGCTGCGTGAGTGCTTTCCCGACACGCCCTGGCTGTTTCTGTACCGTGATCCGCTGGAAATCGCCGTGTCCCACCTGCGCCGTCCCGGCATGCACATGGTGCCAGGGATGATAGGGGCCAGTGTGTTGGACGACGGCTCGCCCTTCGTCGGTCAGGAAGACTTCATTGCACGACGTTTGGGACGGCTGTTTCAACGGGCCCTGGCGCATTGTCGGGAATTTGCCGGAATGGCGGTGAACTACAGCGAACTGCCCGCTGCAATGACGGGCAGGTTGGCGACGTTCTTTCGTCTGGATGAAGCGCAATGCCGGCAAGCGTTCGCGGCGGTGGGGCAGCATGCCAAGCAGCCGGCGCAGGTGTTCATCGGCGACAGCGCAGACAAACGCCGGGAGGCTTCACAACTGCTGTGCGAACGGGTGGAGTATTGGGCGCAGGCGCCCTATGACGCGCTGGAGAGGTTTAGAAACGCTTGAAGCATGGTCGCTTTTGTGGCGAGGGAGCTTGCTCCCGCTGGGGTGCGCAGCAGCCCCCGATTTTTGCGGTCGCTGCGCACCCGAGCGGGAGCAAGCTCCCTCGCCACAGGGGATGTGCGCAGTGAAGACTTGGTTGAATATTGATCAGTCTGGCGGCGATCCAGGGGCTAGACTGCGAGAAAACATTCTGTTCAGGAGCCCTGCATGGACACCCCGATCCACAGCCTTCCAGCGCTGTTCAAACAGCTGGGCCTGGCCGACGATGCGGTCAGCATCGACCAGTTCATCGTCACCCATTCACCCCTTGAGCCCGACTTGCGCCTGGCGGATGCGTTTTTCTGGAGCAAGAGCCAGAAACAATTGCTGCGCGACGAAATCCTCGTAGATGCCGACTGGGCGGTGGTGGTGGATCAGCTGGATGTAATGTTGAGAAAGGGGCGCAGCGAATAATGACTTCTGAAGAAATTCGGCCTCCTGTGGAGCGAGCCTGCTCGCGATGAGGCCATTGCATTCAACATTTTCGGTGACTTGCCTACCATTATCGCGAGCAGGCTCGCTCCCCACCGTTGACCGTGTTGATCATGCGGATGGTTTTTTGGTTATTAATAAATAGCTTCTTATTCCTTAAACAATATAAATCTCGTCCCTATACTCCTCCGTGAACAGACACGCAGGAGAGCACCCATGCGCAACGAAACGATTCGCTACCTGATTGTGCCGGGCTGGCAAGGATCGCCGGAAAATCATTGGCAGAGCCACTGGCAGAACAGCCTGCCCAACAGTGCCCGGGTCGAGCAGGCCGACTGGCTGACGCCTCGGCGTGAAGACTGGGTGGCGGCGTTGGCCGAAGCGATTGCCGCCGACAGCTCCCCGGTGATCCTGATCGCCCATAGCCTGGGTTGCATCACCGTCGCCCATTGGGCCGCCACCGCGCCGGTGCAGTTCTTGCGGCAAGTGCGCGGGGCGTTGCTGGTGGCGCCGGCGGACGTCGAGCGGCCGGCATGCGTCCCGGCGTTGCGCAATTTCGCACCGATTCCCACCGACCTGCTGCCGTTCCCCAGCCAGGTCGTCAGCTCCGACAACGACGCTGCCGTGAGCACCTCGCGCGCCCTGGAGCTGGCTCGTAATTGGGGGGCCGAGGCCGGGATCCTGGCCGGGGCGGGGCACATCAATGTGAAGTCCGGTCATCACCGTTGGGAGCAGGGTTTCGCCTATCTCTATCGTCTGCAAAACCGCATGGAGCATCACGCCTTGCGACGCGCCTGAATTTTTTACGCCCTCCCGTCTCCCGGCGGTTTGGGGCGGGAGACTGCCATGAGCCTGCATGAAACCTTCGGTCAGCCCTTGCTGACCTTTCCCGACGCGGAAAAAAGCCCCCTGAGCATTCGCGCCAAGGCGTTGGTGTTCGTCGACCCGCGCTCGCGACAGCTGCGCCAGGAGTTGGAACAGCTGGCCCCGCGAGCGATCTCGGTGCTGATCCGCGGCGAAACCGGTACCGGCAAGGAGTTGCTGGCCCGACACATCCATCGCGAAAGTGATCGAGGCGGGTTGTTTGTCTCGGTCAACTGCGGCGCCATCAGCCCGACCTACGCCGACGCCGAACTGTTCGGCTACGCCGCCGGCAACTACAGCGGCTCGGCCAGCAGCCGCGCTGGCTGGTTCGGCTCGGCCAATGGCGGCACCCTGTACCTGGACGAAATCGGCGATTTACCGTTGCCGATCCAGGCCAAGTTGCTGGCTGCCCTGGAGAATCACGAAGTCACCCGCGTCGGCGCACCGCAGCCAAGCCCGGTGGATGTGCGCCTGGTAGCGGCCACCAGCATTGACCTGGCGCAAGCGGTGACCGCCGGAAAATTCAACGAGCGGCTCTACCATTATCTCAGCGAAGGCCGACTCGAGCTGCCGGCCCTGCGTGAGCGAGTGGGCGATATTCTGTCTTTGGCCGAGTATTTCCTGGGCATCTACAGTCAGCGCCTGGACCTGGGCGTGCCGTTGATCAGCGAGGCGGCGCAACGGGCTCTTGAGCGACACAGCTGGCCGGGCAACACCCGCGAGCTGGAAAACGTCATTCATTTCGCGTTGCTGGTCAGCGGTGGCGACGAGATCCTGCCGGAGCATCTGAACCTGCCGGCGCAGCCCTCGGCGCTGGAGACGATCGAGCAGCAAGTGAGGCATGTCGTTGCTCGTGGTACCGAGACTGAACGCACGGCGCTCAAAGCGTTGCTCGCCCGGCTGGACCAGACGCTATAAAACCTGTGGCGAGGGAGCTTGCTCCCGCTCGGTTGCGCAGCAGCCGTGGGCCGCTTCGCAGCCCAGCGGGAGCAAGCTCCCTCGCCACAATAAAAAAGCGGATCTTTTTATATGAGTAAAATGAATATGAACTTGAATAAAAGATATTGTTAAGGCATAAAAAATATCGGTATCTTCCGCTTCACGCCAGCGATAGCACTTCGCTGGCACTTACTCCGTTGGCCGTCGTCCAAGACGGCAGTGATTTTCGATAAGGACACTGCATGAAAAAGGTTCTGTTGTTCACCGCCTTGGCGGCAGCCCTGACCTCGGGCCTGGCCCAGGCAGCAGAGAAACTGGTGGTGGCAGCCACTCCGGTGCCACACGCCGAGATCCTCGAACTGATCAAACCGGCCCTGGCCAAAGAAGGCGTCGACCTGCAGATCAAGGTTTTCACCGACTATGTGCAACCCAACGTACAGGTTGACCAGAAGCGTCTGGATGCCAACTACTTCCAGACCCTGCCGTATCTGAAGAACTTCAACGAAGGCAAAGGCACGAATCTGGTCACCGTGATTGGCGTGCACGTTGAACCGTTCGGCGGCTATTCGAAGAAGTACAAGACCCTGGCCGAACTGCCGGATGGCGCAACCATCGCGCTGCCTAACGAAGGCAGCAATAGCGGGCGTGCACTGATCCTGTTGCAGAAGGCTGGCCTGATCGAGCTCAAGGACCCGAAAAACGCCTTGGCTACGCCGAAAGACATCGCCAAGAACCCGCATAACTTCAAGTTCAAGGAACTGGAGTCGGCCATGCTGCCGCGGGTCCTGGATCAGGTTGACCTGGACCTGATCAACACCAACTACGCGCTGGAGGCAGGCCTGAACCCGGCTAAAGACGCGCTGGTGATCGAAGGCGCGGATTCGCCATACGTGAACTTCCTGGTGGCCCGTCCGGACAACAAGGACAGCCCGGCTATCCAGAAACTGGCCAAGGCCCTGACCAGCCCTGAGGTGAAGGCGTTCATCGAGAAGAAATACAGCGGCGCGGTACTGCCGGCGTTCTGATCGAACGAAGCGTGCTTTAAGTGACAACGCCGACGGCTTTGCCAGCGTCGGCGTTTTTTTATGCAAACGCTTCGGCTATGCGGGTCGTACCTTCAATGCGCGGCGCAGGGCCACGAGCAGTTTGACGATGTCTTGCGGGTCGAGCGGTTGCGGGGCTTTCACGTCAGCCATTGTTATCTTCCTTGTGATGGGGCCATGGAGTCCGGCCATGCACTGCGGTTCCTGGGAAAAGGTTGCTGGAACCTGTCCCGCAGCTTCTGGGAAAATAGCCTGCTTGCAGGGCCGCTGCAAATACCGTCGATCAATCCGCTGCGCTTGGCTCAATAGCGCCTACAGTGGAACTGTGCGCCCGTTGAACCCTGCTCTAAGCTCACAGTCGTATCCGTCACTGGTACGTCCGTACTACGCAAAGGAGTCTGCATGGCTGGTCCCCGAATCAAACTGGTAGTTGGCTTGGGCTTGTGCGCGTTGTTGGCCGGATGCGGTGATGAAAAACCTGCCGAAAAAGCCCTGCCACGAGTGCTCGTGCAGCAGGCCGTGCCCAGCGAATATGCAGCATCGGTGACGCTCACCGGCGATGTCCAGGCGCGGGTGCAGACTGATCTTTCGTTTCGCGTGGGCGGCAAGATCATCGAGCGCAAGGTCGATGTCGGTGCCCGGGTCTCGGCCCGGCAAGTGCTGGCCCGTCTCGATCCCCGGGACTTGCAGACCAATGTCGATTCCGCCGAGGCCCAGGTCGCGGCCGAACAGGCGCGGGTCAAGCAGAGTGCAGCGGCGTTCGTGCGCCAGCAGAAACTGCTGCCCAAGGGCTACACCAGCCAGAGCGAATACGATGCGGCCCAGGCGCAGTTGCGCAGCAGCCAGAGCGCGCTGACCGCGGCCCAGGCTCAACTGGCCAATGCACGTGAACAACTGAGCTACACCGCGCTGATCGCCGATGCCCCCGGCATCATCACGGCGCGCCAGGCCGAGGTCGGTCAGGTGGTACAGGCCACGGAGCCGATTTTCAGCCTGGCCCGCGATGGCGAGCGCGAAGCGGTGTTCAACATCTACGAGTCGCTGTTGCGCGAACCGCCGTCGGATCGGGGAATTGTCATCAGCCTGCTGGACAATCCGGCGATCCAGACCACCGGCACGGTGCGCGAGATCACCCCGGCCGTGTCCGCCCAAACCGGCACGGTGCAGGTCAAGGTCACCCTCAACGACCTGCCCGAGGGCATGCGTCTCGGCTCGGTGGTCAGCGCCACGGCCAAGGCCGCAGGCAAGACCGCCGTCGAGTTGCCGTGGTCGGCGTTGACCAAGAACGTCAGTGAGCCGGCCGTGTGGCTGGTGGATGGCGAGGGCAAGGCGCAGTTGCAGACCGTCACCGTCGGTCGCTACCTGACCGGCAAGGTCATTATCAGTGACGGCCTCAAGGGCGGTGAGAAAGTTGTCACCGCGGGCGGGCAATTGCTTCACCCTGGCGTGCGGGTCGAGATTGCCGAAAACACCCAGGACAAATCCCCGACAGGAGCCCAGCCATGAAGCGCTTGTGGATGGTCTCGGCTGGCCTGTTGCTGGCGGCCTGTTCGAAGGAAGAAGCGCCACCGGAGCCGGTGCGCCCGGTGTTGTCGGTCGAAGTCCGGGCCCTGGATCAACAGGCCCTGGGACGGTTTGCCGGGAACATCCAGGCGCGTTACGAAACCAATGTCGGTTTCCGCGTGCCGGGACGGATCGCCAGCCGCAACGTCGATGTCGGCGCCGAGGTGAAGAAAGGCGACTTGCTCGCCACCCTCGATCCCACCGATCAACAGAACCAGTTACGTGCCGCCCAGGGCGATCTGGCGCGGATAGAAGCGCAGTACATCAACGCCCAGGCCAATGCCCGTCGCCAGCAACAGTTGTTCGACCGGGGCGTCGGTGCCCAGGCGCAGTTGGACATTGCCCAGACCGACCTGAAAACTACCGGTGCCGCCCTCGAACAGGCGCGCGCCTCGGTGGAGCAAGCCCGCGACCAGCTCAACTACAGCGAGCTGCGCACCGATCACCATGCCGTCGTCACGGCCTGGAATGCCGAAGCCGGGCAGGTGGTGACCGCCGGCCAGCAAGTGGTGACCCTCGCCCGCCCCGATATCAAGGAGGCGGTGATCGACCTGCCGGCCGACCTCGTTGATCGGTTGCCCGCCGATGTGGTGTTCGAAGTCGCCGCGCAACTTGACCCGACCACCCACACCACCGCCATCGTGCGCGAGATCGAGCCCCAGGCCCAGAGCGCCACCCGGACTCGTCGCGCACGCCTGACCCTGACTGACACCCCGCCCGGTTTTCGCCTGGGCACCGCCATCAGCGTGACCCTGAGCTCGGCCATCGAGCCGCGTATCGAGCTGCCGCTCAGTGCATTGCAAGAGGTCGACGGCAAGGCGCGGATCTGGCTGATCGACCCGCAGAGCCAGACCGTCTCGCCCCGCGACGTGAAGATCCTGGAACGTTCCGCCGACTCGGTGCTGGTGGCCAACGGCATCAAGCCCGGCGACCGGGTGGTCAGCGCCGGGGTGAACAGCCTCAAGCCGGGGCAGAAAGTGAAACTCGACGAGGACGCACGATGAAAGGGCCTTTCAACTTATCCGAATGGGCCCTGCGGCATCAGTCGTTCGTCTGGTACCTGATGTTCGTCGCGTTGCTGATGGGCGTGTTCTCTTACATGAACCTGGGGCGTGAAGAGGACCCCTCGTTCACCATCAAGACCATGATCATCCAGACGCGCTGGCCCGGCGCGACCCAGGAAGAAACCCTCAAGCAGGTTACCGACCGCATCGAGAAAAAACTCGAAGAACTCGATTCCCTCGACTATGTGAAAAGTTACACCCGGCCTGGCGAATCGACGGTGTTCGTGTATCTGCGCGACACCACCAGCGCCAAGGACATCCCTGAGATCTGGTACCAGGTGCGCAAGAAGATCAACGACATTCGCGGCGATTTCCCCGAAGGCCTGCAGGGGCCGGGGTTCAACGACGAGTTCGGTGATGTCTACGGTTCGGTTTATGCCTTCACCGGCGACGGCCTGTCGATGCGCCAGCTACGCGACTATGTGGAGCAAGTGCGCGCCGAGATCCGCGACGTGCCCGGTCTGGGCAAGGTGGAGATGATCGGCGAGCAGAACGAAGTGCTGTACCTGAATTTCTCCACCCGCAAACTCGCCGCGCTCGGGATCGACCAGCGCCAGGTGGTGCAAAGCCTGCAATCGCAGAACGCAGTGACACCCGCCGGGGTGATCGACGCCGGACCGGAGCGGATTTCCGTGCGCACGTCGGGGCAGTTCCAGTCGGAGAAAGACCTGGCGAACGTCAATCTGCGGCTCAATGACCGGTTCTATCGACTGGCGGATATCGCGGACATCAGTCGCGGCTACGTCGACCCGGCCACGCCTATGTTCCGCTTCAACGGTACGCCGGCCATCGGCCTTGCCATCGCGATGAAGAAAGGGGGCAACATCCAACAATTCGGCAAGGCCCTGCATGCACGCATGAACGAGTTGACCGCCGACCTGCCGGTAGGCGTTGGCGTGCACACGGTGTCGGATCAGGCCGAAGTGGTGAAGGAAGCGGTCGGCGGCTTCACCAGCGCCTTGTTCGAGGCGGTGGTGATCGTGCTGATTGTCAGCTTCGTCAGCCTCGGCATACGTGCCGGACTGGTGGTGGCCTGCTCGATCCCATTGGTGCTGGCGATGGTCTTTGTGTTCATGGAATACAGCGGCATCACCATGCAGCGGATCTCCCTCGGCGCGTTGATCATTGCCCTCGGCCTGCTGGTGGACGACGCGATGATCACCGTGGAAATGATGGTCACGCGCCTGGAAAAAGGCGAAACCAAGGACCAGGCGGCCACGTTCGCCTATACCTCGACCGCGTTCCCGATGCTCACCGGAACCCTGGTGACGGTGGCCGGCTTCGTGCCCATCGGCCTGAACGCCAGCTCGGCGGGCGAATACACCTTCACCCTGTTCGCGGTGATTGCCGTGGCGATGCTGGTATCGTGGATCGTCGCGGTGCTGTTCGCCCCGGTGATCGGCGTGCACATCCTCAGCACCAACGTAAAGCCCCACGACAAGGAACCGGGACGGATCGGCCGGGCGTTCAACAGTGGCCTGCTGTGGTCGATGCGCAATCGCTGGTGGGCCATCGGCATCACGATAGTGCTGTTCGTGCTGGCGGTGTTCTGCATGCGTTTCGTGCAGAACCAGTTCTTCCCATCCTCGGATCGCCCGGAAATCCTGGTGGACCTCAACCTGCCGCAAAACGCTTCGATGGACGAAACCCGCAAGGCCGTCGACCGTCTGGAAGCGACGCTCAAGGACGACCCGGACATCGAGCGCTGGAGCACCTACATCGGCGAGGGCGCGATTCGTTTCTACCTGCCGCTGGACCAACAACTGCAGAACCCTTACTACGCGCAACTGGTGATCGTCAGCAAGGGCCTGGAGTCGCGCACGGCGCTCACCGAGCGTCTGCAAAAGCGCCTGCGCGAAGACTTCGTCGGAATCGGCAGTTACGTGCAGTCTCTGGAAATGGGCCCGCCGGTGGGGCGGCCGATTCAATATCGAATCAGCGGCAAGGACATCGACCAAGTGCGCAAGCACGCCATCGAACTGGCCACCGAACTGGACAAGAACTCGCACATCGGCGAGATCATTTACGACTGGAACGAGCCGGGCAAGGTCCTGCGCATCGACATTGCCCAGGACAAGGCGCGGCAACTGGGCTTGTCCTCCGATGACGTCGCCCGGCTGATGAACAGCATCGTCAGTGGTTCGCCAGTGACCCAGGTCGACGACGATATCTACCTGATCAACGTGGTGGGGCGCGCCATCGACGCCGAGCGTGGCTCGCCGGAAACCTTGCAGAACCTGCAGATCGTCACGCCGGGCGGCACCTCGATTCCGCTGCTGGCATTCGCCACTGTGCGCTATGAGCTGGAGCAACCGTTGGTGTGGCGGCGAGATCGCAAGCCGACCATTACCATCAAGGCTGCCGTGCGCGATGAGATCCAGCCCACCGACCTGGTGAAGCAGCTGCAACCGGACATCGACAAGTTTGCCGCCGGCCTGCCGGTGGGCTACAAGGTCGCCACCGGCGGTACGGTGGAAGAGAGCAGCAAGGCCCAGGGGCCGATCGCCAGCGTCGTGCCGTTGATGCTGTTTCTGATGGCGACCTTCCTGATGATCCAACTGCACAGCGTGCAGAAGCTGTTCCTGGTGGCGAGCGTGGCGCCCCTCGGCTTGATCGGCGTGGTGCTGGCGCTGGTGCCGACGGGCACACCCATGGGATTCGTGGCGATCCTCGGGATCCTGGCGCTGATCGGCATCATCATCCGCAACTCGGTGATCCTGGTGACCCAGATCGACGAGTACGAACGCGACGGCTACGAGCCCTGGGATGCCGTGGTGGAAGCCACCGAACACCGGCGTCGGCCGATCCTGCTCACCGCGGCGGCGGCGAGCCTGGGGATGATCCCGATTGCCCGGGAAGTGTTCTGGGGACCCATGGCGTACGCGATGATCGGCGGGATCATCATCGCCACGTTGCTGACGCTGTTGTTCCTGCCGGCGTTGTATGTGGCCTGGTACAAGATTCGCGAGCCGAAGCGTGATTGATCGCCCATCGCAATGAGAACTGGTCATGCGCTGCTTCTGTGGCGAGGGAGCTTGCTCCCGCTTGAGTGCGAAGCGCTCATCGCTTATGGGGCTGCTTCGCAGCCCCGCGGGAGCAAGCTCCCTCGCCACGGGTTTCTGCGGGGCTAGTGGCTCAGCGAAATCTTGTGGGAGCGAGCTTGCTCGCGATAGGGCCCGCCCAGTCACTCTGGCCTTTTACTTACGCACCAACCGCAACCCATTGAACACCACCAGCAAGCTGACCCCCATATCGGCAAACACCGCCATCCACATAGTGGCGAACCCGGCAAAGGTCACCCCGAGGAAGATCGCCTTGATCACCAGCGCCAGGGCGATGTTCTGTTTCAGAATGCTTGAAGTCTGCCGCGACAGGCGAATGAATGCCGGGATCTTGCGCAGGTCGTCGTCCATCAAGGCTACGTCGGCGGTCTCGATGGCTGTATCGGTCCCGGCCGCAGCCATGGCGAAGCCGATTTCCGAGCGGGCCAGGGCCGGGGCATCGTTGATGCCATCGCCGACCATGCCGACACGATGCCCTTTGGCGTACAAGTCCTCGATGGCCCGCAGTTTGTCTTCCGGCAACAGGTCGCCCCGGGCCTGATCCATGCCCACCTGCGCGGCGATCGCCTCGGCGGTGTGGGCGTTGTCGCCGGTGAGCATCAGGGTCTTGATGCCCAGGTCATGCAATTGCCGGATGGCTTCGCGGCTGGAGTCCTTCACCGTATCGGCCACGGCAAACAAGGCCAGTGGGCCCGAACTGTCGAGCAGCAACACCACCGATTTGCCCTGTTTTTCCAAGGCAAAGAGTTGTTCTTCCAGCTCCGGCGAACACAAGCCCAGGTCTTCCACCAGGCGATGATTGCCCAGGTGATAAGTCTTGCCGTCGATGTCGCCGCGCACCCCGCGTCCCGGCAATGCGTGGAAATTATCCACAACCTGCGGCGCCAGTTGTTTATCCACAGCCGTATTGGCAATGGCCTTCGACACCGGGTGGTCGGAACGGGCGGCCAGGCTGGCGGCCAGGGCCGGGGCACTGCTCTCCACGCTCGGGTCCAGGGCGAGGTAATCGGTTTGCACCGGTTTGCCGTGGGTCAGCGTGCCGGTCTTGTCCAGGGCCAAGTGGTTAAGCTTGTGGCCACCTTCCAGATACACACCGCCCTTGATCAAGATGCCTTTGCGCGCGGCAGCGGCAAGACCGCTGACGATGGTCACCGGAGTGGAAATCACCAATGCACAGGGGCACGCCACTACCAGCAGCACCAGCGCCCGGTAGATCCAGTCGAACCACGCCGCACCCATGAACAGCGGCGGGATGACCGCTACCGCGAGGGCCAGGGCAAACACTGCCGGGGTGTAGATTTTCGAGAACCGGTCGACGAAGCGCTGGGTCGGTGCGCGCGAGCCCTGGGCCTGCTCCACGGCGTGGATGATCCGCGCCAGGGTCGATTGGTCGGCTGCAGCGGTGACCGTGAACTCCAATTCACCGGCCTGGTTGATGGTGCCGGCGAAAACCTTGTCGCCTACGGTTTTTTCCACCGGCAGGCTCTCGCCGGTGATTGGCGCCTGGTCGATGGTCGAACGGCCGGCGACCACATCGCCGTCCAGGCCGACCCGCTCGCCCGGGCGAACCCGAACCCGTGCCCCGAGCGCGATAGCCTTCACCTCTTGCTCCCGCCAGCTGCCATCGGCCTGTTGCACCGTGGCTTGTTCAGGGGCCATCTGCATCAGGCCACTGATGGCGTTGCGGGCGCGGTCCAGGGATTTGGCCTCGATCAATTCGGCCACGGTGAACAGGAACATCACCATCGCCGCTTCCGGCCATTGCCCGATCAACACCGCGCCGGTCACCGCGATGCTCATCAGCGCGTTGATGTTCAGGTTGAGGTTCTTCAGGGCAATCCAGCCCTTTTTATAGGTGCCGAGGCCGCCGCTGAGGATCGACACCAGCGCCACCAGCGCGACCACCCAGTCTGGCGCGGCGTTGGTGAAGTGGATCACCTCGGCGCCCAGGGCCGTGATACCGGACAGTGCCAATGGCCACCAGGACTTGGCCGGGGCGGGCAGTGAGTTTGTAGTTTTTTCCTGGCCCGGCGTCAGCGGCTCGGCCTGCATGCCGAGGGACTGGATCGCCTCGATGATGGGTGCGTCGCTGGGCAGCGCATGGGTCACACCCAGTATTCGGTTGATCAGATTGAATTCCAGCTGGTGCACGCCGTCGAGCTTGCCGAGCTTGTTCTGAATCAGCGTCTGCTCGGTGGGGCAGTCCATCGCTTCGATGCGGAAGCTGCTCAGCCGGGCGCCGTCCGTCGACGTTTTACCGAGGTTGACCACTGACGGCGCTGCTTTCGATGCGCAGCAGGAATGCCCGTGGTCATGGCCGTGGGCGGGCTTATGGATGTGAAGGGAATCGCTCATTGGATTTACGTCCATGAAAAGTGCTTGTTGCACAGTAAAGACCCTGTAGCCACTATAGGGTCAAGCACCTATCTGAGAGGCGGCGTCATGAAGATCGGAGAACTGGCGAAAATCACCGACTGCCAGGTCGAGACCATCCGTTATTACGAACGCGAAGGGCTGCTGCCGGAACCAGCCCGCAGCGACGGCAATTACCGCGTCTACACCCAGGCCCACGCCGAGCGGCTGACGTTCATCCGTAACTGCCGCACCCTGGACATGACCCTGGAAGAAATTCGCAGCCTCCTGGCGCTGCGCGACAGCCCCCAGGACCAGTGCGAGAGCGTCAACGCGCTGATCGACGAACACATCCACCACGTCAGGGCCCGCATCGATGGCCTGCTGGCCTTGCAGGCGCAACTGATCGACCTGCGCCATCGCTGTGGCGAAGGGCCGGATCTGGAGCAATGCGGGATCTTGCAGCGGTTGGAAGTCAGCGGGGCGGTGGCGCCGGAGGTGGAGCATTCACATGTGGGGCGCAGTCATGGGCATTGAAGCCTGTCACCCATCTCGAATACACAGAAAACATCTTGTGGGAGCGAGCTTGCTCGCGATAGCGGCCAATCAGTCAACATCGATGTTGAATGTAATGGCCTCATCGCGAGCAAACTCGCTCCCACAGGGAGACGCGTGGGCGATCAGACCGCCATCGGCGCCGTCATCGGCGCATGGTGCTGGTAGCCTTCGAGGGAAAAGTCGCTCGGCTCGACCAGCTCCAGCCACTCCGGCTGGTAAACGCCGGTCTTGGCAAACTCCGGCACGCGCTCGGAAATCACCAGTCTGGGCATCGGAAACGGCTCGCGCTTGAGCTGTTCGTTGAGCATGTCCAGATGGTTTTCGTAGACGTGGGCGTCGCCGATGAAATAGGTGAACCAGCGCGGCGTGTAGCCGGTGAGGCGGCCGATCAGGCTCAGCAGGGCAGCGCCTTCGGTGAGGTTAAACGGCGTGCCCAGGCCCAGGTCGTTGGAGCGAATGTAGAGTGTCAGGGAAATTTCCTTCGTCTCGACATTCGGGTGGAACTGGTAGAGCAGATGGCAGGGCGGCAGGGCCATTTCATCGAGTTGGGCGCAGTTCCAGCCGTGGAACAGGATGCGCCGGCTGCCCGGGTCCTTGATGATGGTGTCGACGCACTGGCGCACCTGGTCGATGGCTTTGTACAGCACCACGTAGGCCTGGCCGTTTTCTTCACCTTCGGCGATCTGCCGATAGCCCTGAGCCAGAGTCTGTTCGATGGCCGCCCGGTTGGTCACCGGGATCTGCTTGTAGGCCGGCCATTTGCGCCATTGCACGCCGTAGATCTCGCCCAGGTCGTCGTCGCCCTGGCGGAACGGGTTGGCCAGCCACTGGGCGTTTTCGTTGGCGTTCTGGTCCCAGACCTTGCAGCCCAGCGCGCGGAATTCAGCGGCGTTGTTGACCCCCCGCAGGAAGCCGCACATCTCGCCGATAGCTGACTTGAAGGCCATCTTGCGGGTGGTGATGGCCGGGAAGCCGTCCTTGAGGTCGTAGCGCAGCATGGCGCCGGGGAAACTGATGGTGTTCACGCCGGTGCGGTTGGCCTGCTTGGTGCCGTTCTTGATGACGTGGGCCACCAGATCGAGATATTGCTTCATGGGTTACCTGTGTCCTTGAACCCGGGGCCTGCGCCCCGGGGTTCGAATTTAAACCTTGGCCGCCGCAGCCGGCGCACGATGATAGGCCAGCCAGATCAGCACCAGGCCACCAATGATCATCGGCAGGCACAGCACCTGGCCCATGGTCAGCCAGTTCCACGCCAGGTAGCCGAGCTGGGCGTCCGGTACACGGACGAATTCGACGATGAACCGGAAGATTCCGTAGAACAGCGCGAACATGCCCGACACCGCCATCGTTGGCCGTGGCTTGCGTGAGAACAGCCAGAGAATCAGGAACAGCGCCACACCTTCAAGGGCGAACTGGTACAACTGCGACGGATGGCGTGGCAATTGTGCCGGGTCGCTGAACGGTGGGAAGACCATCGCCCACGGTACGTCAGTCGGCTTGCCCCACAATTCAGCGTTGATGAAGTTACCGATGCGCCCGGCACCCAGGCCGATCGGCACCATCGGCGCGACGAAATCCATCAGCTCGAAGAACGACTTGTTGTTGCGCTTGCCGAACCACACCGCCGCCAGCATCACCCCGATGAAACCACCGTGGAACGACATGCCGCCCTTCCAGACTTCGAAAATCAGCGTCGGGTTGGCCAGGTAGGCGCTCAGGTCGTAGAACAGCACATAGCCCAGGCGTCCGCCGACGATCACGCCCATGGACAGCCAGAACACCAGGTCCGAGAGTTTCTCTCTGTTCCAGGTCGGGTCGAAGCGGTTGAGCCGGCGCGACGCCAGCAGCCAGGCGCCGCCGATGCCCACCAGGTACATCAGGCCGTACCAGTGGATTTTCAGCGGGCCGATGGCCAGGGCCACCGGATCGATCTGCGGGTAAGGCAGCATTGATATTCCTCGTAAACGTCAAAAATACCCGGGCGACGCTGCCACCTCGGGATTAAGCCAGGATTGCGTCAGAACAGGAAACTTGTGCCGACGCAGAACAGCAAAGCGGCGAACAGCCGCTTGAGCAAGCGCGGTGACAAGCGATGGGCCAGTCGCGCACCGAAGCGGGCGAAGACCATGCTGGTCAGGGCGATGCCCAACAACGCCGGCAGATACACAAAACCGAGACTATGGGCCGGCAACAGCGGATCGTGCCAGCCCAGAATCATGAAACTCAAAGCACTGGCCAGGGCAATCGGCAGGCCGCAGGCCGATGACGTCGCCACCGCCTGCTGCATCGGCACACTGCGCCAGGTCAGGAACGGTACGGTCAACGAACCACCGCCAATGCCGAAGATCGCCGAAGCCCAGCCGATCACCGTGCCGGCCAGGGTCAATCCGGCCTTGCCCGGCACCGTGCGGCTGGCCTTGGGCTTGAGGTCCAGGGCCAGTTGTACGGAGACGATGATGGCGAACACGCCGATGATCTTTTGCAGGTTCGGGCCGGAAATCGCTTCGGCGGTGAGCGCGCCGACACCGGCACCGATCAGGATGCCCACGGTCATCCAGGCGAAAATCGGCCAGCGTACCGCGCCTTTGCGCTGATGCTCGCGCACTGCATTGACCGAGGTGAAGATAATCGATGCCAGGGACGTGCCGACCGCCAGGTGTGTCAGCACCTGCGGGTCGAAGCCTTGCAAGGTGAAACTGAACACCAGTACCGGGACGATGATTATCCCGCCACCCACGCCGAACAGCCCGGCCAGTACGCCGGCGCAGGCGCCGAGCAGCAGATAGAGCACAAATTCCACCAGCGTCTCCCCACCCATCCCCGAAACAAGAGCGGCATGGTAACGGATCCATGGCCTCGGGCTCCACTGAAGGCGATGGAAGCGAGGGCGATGTGTGGGTAGAGTGGGTTCGAACACCGATCGCTTTTATGGCGAGGGAGCTTGCTCCCGCTGGGCTACGCAGTAGCCCAACAATCGCCGGGGAGTGCTGCGCCCTCCAGCGGGAGCAAGCTCCCTCGCCACGGGGCTTCGCTAAATCCGTCCAACTGGCTGGGGATTACCTGATGTGCCTGATCGTATTTGCCTGGCGGCCCGGTCACGCCCAACCGCTGATCGTGGCGGCCAACCGTGACGAGTTCTACGCCCGCCCGACCCTGCCCCTGGCGCAGTGGCCTGATGCGCCCCATGTCCATGCCGGCCGCGATCTGGAGGCCGGCGGTACCTGGCTCGGCGTTGGCGCCCAGGGTCGCTTTGCGGCCCTGACCAACATCCGTGACCCAGGCCAGCTTCCGGCGCTCAAGTCGCGGGGCGAACTGGTCGCGCGGTTTCTCACCGGCGATCTGCCGATTGCCGACTATCTGAGTGAAATCGTACCCAGGGCTTCGGAATACGGCGGTTTCAACCTGCTGCTCGGCGACGGCACCGAGTTGTGGCACTACAACGCCCGAGAGGCGCGGCCCCAGCGCCTGGCCGAGGGCCTCTACGGCTTATCGAACGCCGGGCTGAACACACCGTGGCCGAAACTGCTCAAGGCGCGCGCGGCGCTGGGCGAGTTGCTGGACGATCCGCAGCCCCAGGCCTTGCTGGCGCTGCTCAACGACCCGCAACCGGCCCCGGTGGCGGACTTGCCGGACACCGGCGTGGGCCTGGCGACCGAGGCGCTGTTGTCCAGTGTGTTCATTGCCAGCCCGGCTTATGGGACGCGGGCGAGTACGGCGTTGATTGTCCAGGCCGATGGGACGCGTCGGATGGTCGAGCGCAGCTTTGGGCCGCATGGGGGGCATTTGGGGGAGGTGGAGGTCAGGGTTTAGTCATGTGGCGTTTTTGCTGACCCTATCGCGAGCAAGCTCGCTCCCACATTGGATCTTCGGCGAGCACACACTTGTGAACAACCGGGATCCCTGTGGGAGCGAGCTTGCTCGCGATGAGATCGCCGCAAATTAGAGCGTCTTGTTCGAAGCCGGATTGATCATCCGCGCCAACCCAAGGTTCTTCAGCGCCAGTTGCAGGGAGCTGTGGATCACCTGCGGGTTGTCGATGGTCATCACCTCCGCCAGCAGATCCTGGGCCTTGCTCAGATTGATCTGGCGCAGCATCCACTTCACTTTCGGCAGGTTGGTGGCGTTCATCGACAGGCTGTCGAAACCCATCGCCATCAGCAGCACGGCGGCCGCCGGGTCGCCGGCCATTTCACCGCAGATGCTCACCGGCTTGCCTTCGGCATGGGCGTCGCGCACCACGGTTTGCAGGGCTTGCAGCACGGCCGGGTGCAGGTAGTCGTACAAATCCGCCACGCGTGGGTTGTTGCGGTCCACCGCCAGCAGGTATTGGGTCAGGTCGTTGGAGCCCACCGACAGGAAGTCCACCTGCCGCGCCAGCTCCTTGGTCTGGTACACCGCCGCCGGAATCTCGATCATCACGCCCACGGGCGGCATCGGCACGTCGGTGCCTTCGTCGCGCACTTCACCCCAGGCCCGGTGGATCAGGTGCAGGGCCTCTTCCAGTTCGTGGGTGCCGGAGATCATCGGCAGCAGGATGCGCAGGTTGTTCAGGCCTTCGCTGGCCTTGAGCATGGCGCGGGCCTGGACCAGGAAGATTTCCGGGTGGTCGAGGGTCACGCGGATGCCGCGCCAGCCGAGGAACGGGTTCTCTTCCTTGATCGGGAAGTAGGACAAGGCCTTGTCGCCGCCGATGTCCAGGCTGCGCATGGTCACCGGTTGCGGGTGGAACGCGGCCAGTTGCTCGCGATAGATCGCCAGTTGTTCCTTCTCGCTGGGGAAGCGCTGGTTGATCATGAACGGCACTTCGGTGCGGTACAGGCCCACGCCCTCGGCCCCACGCTTCTGCGCCCGGGCCACGTCGGCCAGCAGGCCGGTGTTGACCCACAGCGGCATGCGGTGGCCGTCGAGCGTCACGCAGGGCAGGTCCCGCAGCGCGTCCAGGCCCAGGGACAGTTGCTTTTCTTCCTCCACCACATCGGCGAACTGCTTGCGCAATACTTCGCTGGGGTTGGTATAGACCTCACCGTGGTAGCCGTCGACGATCATCTGGATGCCGTCGACCTTGGAGTACGGCAGGTCCACCAGGCCCATCACCGTCGGGATGCCCATCGCCCGGGCGAGGATCGCGACGTGGGAGTTGCCCGAGCCCAGTACCGAGACCAGGCCCGCCAGCTTGCCTTCCGGCACCTCGCCAAGCATGGCCGGGGTCAGCTCCTCGCTGACCAGGATGGTGTTGTCGGGGTAGACCAGGGTCTGCTGGCGCTCCTGCTGCAAGTACGCGAGCAGCCGGCGACCCAGGTCCTTGACGTCCGAGGCGCGCTCGCGCAGGTAGGCGTCGTCCATCAGTTCGAAACGGTTGACGTGGTCGGTCACCACCTGGCGCAGCGCGCCCTGGGCCCACTGGCCGGTCTTGATGACGGTGGTCACTTCGCTGCCGAGGGAGGCGTCGTCGAGCATCATCAGGTAGACGTCGAACAGCGCACGCTCTTCGGGGCGCAGTTGCGTCGCCAGCTTGGCTGACAGGGCCCGCATGTCGGCCCGTACACCTTCGATGGCGGTCTTGAACAGCGCCAGCTCAGCGTCGATGTCGGCGATTGGCTTGTCCGGCACCACGTCCAGGTCGGCGGGCGGCAACATGACCACCGCCGTACCGACTGCCGCGCCTGGCGAGCCCGGTACGCCGACGAACTTGGCTTCCTGGATGCCCTTGCCCTGGCGCCCCAGGCCGCTGATCGAGCCGGTGGCCTCGGCATGGGCGATCACGCCGGCCAGCTGCGCGCTCATGGTCACGAGGAAGGCTTCTTCACCTTCGTCGAACTGGCGGCGTTCCTTTTGCTGAATGACCAACACGCCGACGACCCGGCGGTGGTGGATGATCGGTGCGCCGAGGAAAGAGGCGTAGCGTTCCTCGCCCGTTTCGGCGAAGTAGCGATAGCGTGGGTGATCCGCAGCGTTCTCAAGGTTGAGGGGCTCTTCGCGCGTGCCGACCAGGCCGACCAGACCTTCATTGGGCGCCATGCTGACCTTGCCGATCGAGCGCTTGTTCAAGCCCTCGGTGGCCATCAGCACGAAACGGTTGGTCTCGGGGTCCAGCAGATAGACCGAGCAGACCTGGCTGCCCATGGCCTCTTTGACGCGCAACACAATAATCCCCAACGCCGCCTTGAGATCCTTGGCGGCGTTAACTTCCTGGACGATCTTGCGCAGCGTATTGAGCATGGCTCGGGGTCGAACTCCGTCGTCAGTCGCGCGTCAGCAGGCGCGGGGCAAGCTCTTTGAGGGCGCGCCGGTACACCTCGCGCTTGAATGTCACCACCTGGCCCAACGGATACCAATAGCTGACCCAGCGCCAGCCATCGAACTCCGGTTTACCGGTCAAATCCATCCGCACCCGCTGCTCATTGGAGATCAGGCGCAGGAGAAACCATTTCTGCTTCTGGCCGATGCACAGCGGCTGGCTGTGCGTCCTGACCAGGCGTTGCGGCAAACGATAGCGCAACCAGCCCCGGGTGCAGGCGAGTATTTCGACATCCTCTCGCTCAAGCCCCACTTCTTCGTTCAACTCGCGGTACAAGGCCTCTTCCGGCGTCTCCTGGGGATTGATTCCACCCTGGGGAAACTGCCAGGCGTCTTGATTGATACGGCGAGCCCATAGCACCTGCCCTGCATCATTCGTAAGAATGATCCCCACATTGGGTCGGAAACCATCGGGATCGATCACGGCAACAACCTCGCAAACGCATGTCGCCGCATTGTTCCACAAAGGTTGTGAAAGCAGCAACGAGGCTACCTACCTTATGTGCACTCTTGTGAAAAGTCCGTATTCTGGACGCCTTTCCTCAGAAATTTCAGCGAGTAACTGCAATGCGGCTGGCTTTATTCGACTTGGACAACACGTTGCTGGGCGGCGACAGCGATCACGCGTGGGGCGATTACCTGTGTGAGCGCGGTTTCCTCGACGCCGTCACGTACAAGGCGCGCAACGATGAGTTCTACCAGGATTACCTGGCGGGCAAGCTCGACAACGCCGAGTACCTGAATTTTTGCCTGGAAATCCTCGGTCGCACCGAGATGGACGTCCTGGCCCAGTGGCATCTGGACTATATGCGCGACTGCATCGAGCCAATCGTGTTGCCCCAGGCCATCGAGCTGCTGAAAAAGCACCGTGACGCCGGCGACAAGCTGGTGATCATCACCGCCACCAACCGTTTCGTCACCGCGCCCATCGCCGAGCGCCTGGGGGTCGAAACCCTGATCGCCACCGAGTGCGAAATGATCGATGGCCGCTACAGTGGTCGAAGCACCGACATCCCGTGCTTTCGCGAGGGTAAGGTGACGCGGTTGAACCGCTGGCTGGAAGAGACCGGCCACTCACTCGAAGACAGCTACTTCTATAGCGACTCGATGAATGATCTGCCGTTGCTGGAGGTGGTGGCGCATCCGGTGGCCGTGGACCCGGACCCGAACCTGCGGGCCGAGGCCCAGAAGCGGGGTTGGCCGGTGATTTCGCTGCGCGGTTGAAATCGTCATCGCGAGTAGGCTCGCTCCCACAAGGGGACGCATTCCAATGTGGGAGCGAGCCTGCCCGCGATGCAGTCGACTCGGTTCCAAGCCCTAAACCGGCTTGGCCCCCATCAACCCGGCAATGGCGATCAAGCAGACCACGCTGAACAACGCCAAGGCAAAAGTGAACCTGCCAACACCCGCCGTCGGCGCCTTGCGCGCTTTGTTCGGCCGCGCCAGCAGCCAGAACCCCGCCAGCGCCGCCAGGGTATAGAGCACGCTGGAGGCCAGCAGCCAGGTCTGCCCCAGCGGCCAGCCGACCTGATGAACCATCCACCAGCCGGTGAAGGGCAGGCTCGCCAGGGCAAGCCCCATCACCAGCCAGATAAATACCCGCGGGCGTTGCAGTGTGCGGGCAGGTGCAGTGGCGTCGCCATTGCGGCGTGTCCGCCAGACCCAGATAGCCAGCCCCACGGCGCCCACCAGCAGCAAAGCAGTGGCCAGGACGTGAGCGATCTTCAGCGCAGTCAACGTTTCCATTGTTCGATGTCCTTATGACTTGCTCAACAGCTTAGACCCCCGTGGCGAGGGAGCTTGCTCCCGCTTGAGTGCGAAGCGCTCACCTTTTCCGGGGGCGCTTCGCGCCCCAGCGGGAGCAAGCTCCCTCGCCACAGGTCCATCCAGTACCCAGACCGAACGGTCAAAATTGCGCAAGCTCACCCCAAGAACAGCTGGTACGCCGGGTTATCGCTTTCATCCCAGTACGGATAGCCGATCTCCTCAAGGGCAGCCGGCACCAGATGGCGTTCATCGTGAGGCACTTGCAGCCCCGCGACCACACGCCCATCTGCCGCGCCATGGTTGCGGTAGTGGAACATCGAGATGTTCCAGCGCCCGCCCAGTTTATTGAGGAAGTTGAACAGCGCGCCGGGGCGTTCCGGGAATTCGAAGCGCAGCACCACTTCGTCGATCACATGGGCCGCATGCCCGCCCACCATGTGGCGGATATGCAGTTTCGCCAGTTCGTTGTCGGTCAGGTCCAGCACCGGAAAGCCCTGCTCGGTCAGGCTGGCGATCAGTGCGCTGCGCGGGTCGTTCTCCGGGTGCGTCTGCACGCCGACGAAAATGTGCGCTTCGCTGCCGGTGTTGTAGCGATAGTTGAATTCGGTGATCTGGCGCTTGCCGACCGCCTCGCAGAACGCCTTGAAGCTGCCCGGTTTCTCGGGGATGGTCACGGCGATGATTGCTTCGCGGCCCTCCCCCAGTTCGGCGCGCTCGGCGACGTGGCGCAAGCGATCGAAGTTGACGTTGGCACCCGAGTCGATGGCCACCAGGGTCTGGCCGCTGACGCCGCGCGATTCGACATACTTCTTGATCCCGGCCACGCCTAGCGCGCCGGCAGGTTCGGTGATCGAGCGGGTATCGTCGTAGATATCCTTGATGGCGGCGCAGATCTCGTCGGTGCTGACGGTGATCACTTCGTCCACATAGTGTTTGCAGATATCAAAGGTGTGCTGGCCGATCTGGGCCACGGCAACGCCGTCGGCGAACAGCCCCACGGTTGGGAGCACCACACGTTCCCCGGCGGCCAGGGCCGCTTGCAGGCAGTTGGAATCGTCCGGCTCGACGCCGATCACCTTGATCTCCGGGCGCAGGTATTTCACATAGGCTGCGATGCCGGCGATCAGCCCGCCGCCACCGACCGGGACGAAGATCGCATCCAGGCGCCCAGGATGCTGGCGCAGGATTTCCATGGCCACCGTGCCCTGCCCGGCAATGGTGTGGGGATCGTCATAGGGGTGAATGTAGACGTAGCCCTTTTCGTCCACCAGTTTCAGCGAATAGGCCAGGGCTTCCGGGAAAGAGTCGCCGTGCAGCACGACTTTGCCACCGCGGGAGCGCACGCCTTCGACCTTGATTTCCGGGGTGGTCTTGGGCATCACGATGGTGGCCTTCACGCCCAGGACTTTCGCCGCCAGGGCCAGGCCCTGGGCATGGTTGCCCGCCGAAGCCGTGACCACCCCGCGGGCGCGCTCTTCGTCGCTGAGCTGGGTCAGCTTGTTGTACGCCCCGCGAATCTTGAACGAGAACACCGGCTGCAAGTCTTCGCGCTTGAGCCAGATGTTGTTACCCAGCCGCTCGGAAAGCTGGCGAGCGGTCTGCAGCGGGGTTTCTACGGCAACGTCGTAAACGCGCGAGGTGAGGATCTTCTTGACGTACTGTTCGAGCATCGGAAAGCATCACTGGGCGGGTTGGGCAGGGCCTGGGAGTCTAACCCGGCTTTTGGCCGGGCGACCACACGAATTGAAGGCTTCAAGGGACAAGCCCCCCGTGGCGAGGGAGCTTGCTCGCGCTGGACTGCGAAGCAGGCCCAGGATTTTGCGGTGGCTGCACCACCGAGCGGGAGCAAGCTCCCTCGCCACGGGGATCTGCGTTCAATCAAGCAATGACCGAGGCGCTTGCGGCGCCTATAATGCCGGCCTTTCGTTCCCACTCGGCACCTTCGGAGCCCGCATGACCCAGGATCAACTCAAACAGGCTGTGGCCCAGGCTGCCGTCGACCTCATCCTCCCGAAACTGGATGACAAGAGCATCGTCGGGGTCGGCACCGGCTCCACGGCCAATTGCTTCATCGACGCACTGGCCAAACACAAGGGCGCGTTCGATGGCGCGGTCGCCAGCTCCGAAGCCACTGCTGCACGCCTCAAGGGCCACGGGATCCCGGTGTACGAGCTCAATACCGTGAGCGATCTGGAGTTCTACATCGACGGCGCCGACGAAAGCGATGCCCACCTGAACCTGATCAAGGGCGGCGGCGCGGCCCTGACCCGGGAAAAAATCGTCGCGGCAGTGGCCAAGACCTTCATCTGCATTGCCGACGCCAGCAAGCTGGTGCCGGTCCTTGGCGCATTCCCGCTGCCAGTGGAAGTCATCCCGATGGCCCGCAGCCACGTGGCCCGGCAACTGGTGAAGCTGGGCGGCGACCCGGTGTACCGCGAGGGCGTGCTGACCGACAACGGCAACATCATCCTGGATGTGCACAACCTGCAAATCACCGACCCGGTGGCGCTGGAAAGCCAGATCAACGCGATCGTGGGCGTGGTCACCAACGGCCTGTTCGCGGCGCGTCCGGCGGATGTGTTGCTGCTGGGTACACCTGAAGGGGTGAAAACCCTCAAGGCCTGATCCGATGTTGTGATTGGCACTCTTGTGGCGAGGGAGCTTGCTCCCGCTTGAGTGCGAAGCACTCACAGAGGGCTGCTACGCACCCCAGCGGGAGCAAGCTCCCTCGCCACGGTAATTCGGGCGGCGCTTGAATGATCGGCGCTGCAGGCACAGAGATGCCTGCCTGATCAATCGCGCTGCGGCTTCTTGAACACATAAAACAGATTCGGCTCACTCACCAGGTATAGATTGCCGTCATCGTCCATGGCGAGGCCTTCGGCCTGGGGCACGGTTTTCTGCAGGCCATGGCGGCCTTTGTTCAGTGACAGCGTGCTCAATGGCCGGCCATTGATATCCAACTCGATAATCAACCGTGACTCCTCGGACAGCGCCAGCAAATGGCCGCTGCGCTCGTCGTATTGCAGGCTCGAAAGGTCCCGTACGAACAGCCCTGCATCGCGCTTGGGGTTGTTGACCACATGCACGGCGTAGGATTTTTCCGGATTCTGGTGAGGAAACCCGTGCACTTCATAGATCAGCATCGGGTCGCGTTCCTTGGCCACGAACAGTCGCTTGCCCACCGAGTCGTAGGCCAGTCCTTCGAAGCCTTTATTGCTGCTCATGTGCAAGCCCAGGGTCATCTGTTCGGCGTCGGCTGCGTCGAGGAACCGGGTGTCATCGTCCAGATGGATCTTGATCAGCCGCTGTTCGCGCTCGTCAGTGATGACGTAGATGTCTTCGCTGATGAACTCCACCGCTTCCGGATCGCCGAAGCCGATCAGGGCGATGCGCCGCAGCACCTTGCCATCCAGCGACAGTTCGACCAGCTCCGAATCCTGATTGGTAACGGTGAACAGGCTCTTGCGTACCGGGTCGTAGGTCAGCGCGGAAACGTCATCGTCGAGGCCTTCGATCACCTGCGCCTCGATGGCGACCTGGTACTGATCCAGTGCAATGGCCTGCTCGTCGATAGGTTTCCAAAGCGTATTGAGGTTGAACCAGGCACGTTCGAACAGGCGCAAGTGCTGGCCGCCGGCGATCAGTGCAACCAGCAGGATCGTCAGCAATATCATGAATAGGGGTTTGGGACGGGCGAATCGGCGCATGTGGGTGGGCTCTGATAAGACAGGTGGATGGAAATACCACGACTGTCTGAACTGAAGCTTAATGGCCGTTTGCCACGTCCTACAACGAAGACGGAATAATCTTACAGGGTCAGGGCGATCAGCGTTGTTTTTCGAAACGATAAAACAGATTCGGCTCGCTGACCATGTAGAGGTTGCCGGCTTCATCGATGGTCACGCCCTCGGCGCGAGGGATGGTGTCCTTCAGGCCGTTGAAGCCCCCCAACAGGGTCATGAAGCTGACCTGGTCGCCTTTGTCGTCCAGCTCCAGCAGCAGATGGGAGTCGGCTGAAAGCACCAGCATGTGGCCTGTGCGAGGATCGATCGCCAGGGCCGAGAGGTTTCGCAGGTCCAGTTCATCGCTGACGTGGATGTGCTTCTCGCCGCTGAGCTGCTGGCTGCCGTCGCTTTTCCAGGTGAACAGGGCCGGCGGGCGTTCCTCCCCGAGCACCAGTTGCTGATTGCGCGGGTCCCAGACAATCCCTTCGAAGCCCTTGTTCTGGTTCTTCGATGGGCCAAGGTCATAGTGAGGGAAGTTGGCGCTGTTGAGCTCACGGGTGTCGGCGTCCACCTGGACGATAGTCAATGTGTGGCTTCGCTCATCGGTAATCGCCAGCAGACCGTTTTCCATGTAGGTCACGCCTTCGGGATTGCTCCAGCCCACCAGGGGCATTTTGCGCAGTACGTCGCCCTGCAGGGTCAGCTCAACCAGAAAGGGCTGTTTGCCCATGACTGCGAACAGGGTCTTGGTCTGCGGGTTATAGGTGATGTCCGACGCTTCGTCCTTCTCCATGCCGGGCAGCGGCTTGGCGTCGATCACGGCGCGGTAGTCCGGCAACCAGGTGCTTTCCTGGCGCTGGGCCGGGCTCTGGAAGTGCTCCGACAGCCAAAGCAGGCCACGATCATCCCAATGCATCGCAAACGCCAGGCCATAGGCCGCCGCGACGGCCAGCAGCGACCAGGCATACCAGGGCAGGGCGAAGCGAGAGCGGCGAAGGGCTTTGGCGGGAGACGGTGATTGGGTATTGGCCATCAGTGAGGGTGTTCCAGATCAGTCGGATTAAGGATACGGCTGGCTCAGATGCCGCTATCCGCTGAATTATCCGGATGGCATGTGAAAAAACAGTAAATAGCGCATACCTGTGGGAGCGAGCTTGCTCGCGATGAGGCCATCACATCCAACATTTGTGTTGATTGATAGACCGTTATCGCGAGCAAGCTCGCTCCCACAGTGTACGGGGCTACAGTCAGCGAACGCTGCTTTCGAAGCGGCTCGCCCCGGGCAGTTCTATCACCAGCTCATCGCCGACGTTCAGCGGCCCGACGCCCGCCGGGGTGCCGGTGAGGATCACGTCCCCGGCTTGCAGTGAGAAGCAGCCGGCCATGTGCTGGATCATCGGCACGATGGGGTTGAGCATCAGGCTGCTGTTGCCGTCCTGGCGCACTTCACCGTTGATGGTCAGGCGCACGGGGATATCGGTGAGGTCGGCGAAGGTGCCGTTCGGCACGAAGGGGGCGAGTACCGCCGCGCCGTCGAATGACTTGGCGATTTCCCACGGCAGGCCCTTGGCCTTGAGCTCGGCCTGTTTGTCCCGCAGGGTCAGGTCCAGGGCCGGGGCAAAGCCGGAAATGGCGTCCAGCACTTCCTCAACGCTCGGGCGGGTCGACAATGGCTTGCCGATCAGCACGGCGATTTCCGCCTCGTAGTGCACCGAGCCACGGTCCGTAGGAATACTGAAGCCGCCCTCCATGGGTACCACGCAACTGCCCGGCTTGATGAACAGCAGGGGCTCGGTGGGCACCGGGTTATCCAGTTCCTTGGCATGTTCGGCGTAGTTACGGCCGATGCACACGAGTTTTCCTACCGGGAAATGAATGCGTGTGCCGTCGACATACTGGTGCTGATAGCTCATTACCGACTCCTGGGTCTGGGATTCATCAGGTGCTTCAAGGCATCAAACTGCGAAGATCTTGCCTGGGTTCATGATGCCGTTCGGATCGAATACGGCCTTTACTGCTTTCATGTAGTCGATTTCCACAGGCGAACGACTATAGGTCAGGTAATCGCGCTTGGTCATCCCCACGCCGTGTTCGGCCGAAATCGAGCCGTTGTACTTCTCGACGGTTTCAAACACCCACTTGTTGACGGTCGCGCATTTGGCAAAGAACTCGTCCTTGCTCAGGTTTTCCGGCTTGAGGATGTTCAGGTGCAGGTTGCCGTCGCCGATGTGGCCGAACCAGACGATTTCAAAGTCCGGATAATGTTCGCCGACAATCGCGTCGATTTCCCGAAGGAAACCTGGAACGTTCGAGACGGTGACCGAGATGTCGTTCTTGTACGGGGTCCAGTGGGAAATGGTTTCGGAGATGTACTCGCGCAGTTTCCACAGGTTCTGCAACTGGGTTTCGCTCTGGCTCATCACGCCATCCAGCACCCAGCCTTGCTCTACGCAGTGCTCGAAGGTTTCCAGGGCGTGATTGGCGACTTCTTCGGTGGTGGCTTCGAATTCCAGCAGGGCGTAGAACGGGCACTCGGTGTCGAACGGGGCCGGCACGTCCCCACGACCGAGGACTTTGGCCAGGGCCTTGTCGGAGAAGAATTCGAAAGCGGTCAGGTCGAGCTTGCCCTGGAAGGCATGCAGCACCGGCATGATCGAGTCGAAGTCCGGCGTGCCGAGCACCATGGCGGTGAGGTTCTTCGGTGCGCGATCCAGGCGCATGGTGGCTTCGACCACGAAGCCGAGGGTGCCTTCGGCACCGATGAACAGCTGGCGCAAGTCGTAGCCGGTGGCGTTCTTGATCAGGTCTTTGTTCAATTCCAGGAGGTCACCCTTGCCGGTGACGACTTTCATGCCGGCGACCCAGTTGCGGGTCATGCCGTAGCGAATGACCTTGATCCCGCCGGCATTGGTGCCGATATTGCCGCCAATCTGACTGGAGCCGGCTGAAGCGAAATCCACCGGGTAGTACAGGCCATGTTCCTCGGCCTTGTTCTGCAACTGCTCGGTGACCACGCCCGGCTGGCAGACGGCGGTACGGTCGGTGAGGTTCACGTCGAGAATCTGGTTCATGTAGTCGAAGGACACGACCACTTCGCCATTAGCCGCCACGGCTGCCGCCGAAAGCCCGGTGCGCCCGCCCGATGGCACCAGGGCTACTTTGTGCGTGTTGGCCCAGCGAACGATGGCCTGGACCTGCTCGGTCGTCTTGGGGAAGACGATAGCGGTCGGCGCAGGGGCGAAATGCTTGGTCCAGTCCTTGCCGTAAGCGTTCAGGGAGTCGGCGTCGGTCAGGACCTTGCCAGGCTCAACCAGGGTCTTCAGCTCATCTAACAGGGCAGGATTGGTCATCGACAGAACTCTCGAACAATTCATGGTCATCCTGAGAACGCTTCACGTCGCAGGAATGAGTGTTTAGCGGGGTGGCTATGCTAGCATACCGACCCCGCAGCGTAGTGCTCAAAGGCTGTTCTGCGGCGACGGCTTTCACGCCGGTCGGGCCAGCATGCGCTGCCCGATTCCCTGCCATTTTTCTCCGGGACACAGGTTTACGCAGATGAGCAAGACTTCTCTCGATAAGAGCAAGATCAAGTTCCTTCTTCTCGAAGGCGTCCACCAATCGGCTGTCGACGTCCTCAAGTCGGCGGGCTACACCAGCATCGAGTACATCACCAGTTCTCTGCCGGAGGCCCAGCTCAAGGAAAAGATCGCCGATGCGCACTTCATCGGCATCCGCTCGCGCACTCAATTGACCGAAGAGATTTTCGATCACGCCAAGAAACTGGTCGCGGTCGGCTGCTTCTGCATCGGCACCAACCAGGTCGACCTCAACGCAGCACGCGAGCGCGGTATCGCGGTGTTCAACGCTCCGTACTCCAACACCCGTTCCGTTGCCGAACTGGTGCTGGCCGAAGCGATCCTGCTGCTGCGGGGCATCCCTGAGAAAAACGCGTCCTGCCATCGTGGCGGCTGGATCAAGAGCGCGGCCAACTCCTTTGAAATCCGCGGCAAAAAGCTGGGTATCGTCGGCTACGGTTCGATCGGTACGCAATTGTCGGTCCTGGCCGAAGGCCTGGGCATGCAGGTGTTCTTCTACGACACCGTGACCAAGCTGCCGCTGGGCAACGCCACCCAGGTCAATGACCTGCACGAGTTGCTGGGCATGTCCGACATCGTGACCCTGCATGTTCCGGAAACCCCTGCGACCCAATGGATGATCGGCGAGAAAGAAATCCGCGCCATCAAGAAAGGCGGGATCCTGATCAACGCCGCCCGTGGCACGGTGGTCAAGCTCGAAGCCCTGGCCGAAGCGATCAAGGACAAGCACCTGATCGGCGCCGCCATCGACGTGTTTCCGGTGGAGCCGCGCTCCAATGACGACATCTTCGAGAGCCCGCTACGTGGCCTGGACAATGTGATCCTGACCCCGCACATCGGTGGTTCCACCGCTGAAGCCCAGGCCAACATCGGTCTGGAAGTCGCGGAAAAACTGGTCAAGTACAGCGACAATGGTACTTCGGTATCGTCCGTGAACTTCCCGGAAGTGGCCCTGCCGGCGCACCCTGGCAAGCACCGCTTGCTGCACATCCACGAAAACATTCCGGGTGTGATGAGCGAGATCAACAAGGTCTTCGCCGAAAACGGCATCAATATTTCCGGTCAGTTCCTGCAAACCAACGAGAAGGTCGGCTACGTCGTGATCGACGTCGACGCCGAGTACTCGGACCTGGCACAAGAGAAACTGCAACACATCAAGGGCACTATCCGGTGCCGGGTGTTGTTCTGACAGGCAGTCATCCGCTGTCGCTTTGAAGAAAAAAGAAAAGGGAGCCTGACCGGGCTCCCTTTTTTTGCCTGATACAACATCGAACCCTTGTGGGAGCGAGCCTGCTCGCGATAGCGGTGTTTCAGCTACAGACATGCTGGCTGATCCACCGCAATCGCGAGCAGGCTCGCTCCCACAGGGTGCCGTGTTGTCAGCTATTCTGGATTATTTCACGGTCACCGTGATTTTCTTCGACACGATCGGTGGATCGAACGGCATGTGGCCGCTGTCGCCCAGTTCCAGCTGCAAGGTGTGCTCGCCCGGCGCCAGCTTGATGGTCGCTTCGGTCTGGGCCTTGCCGAAGTGCATGTGGTTCGCATCGTTGGGAATCGGTGCGTCCTTGGCGGGCAGTTTGTCGACGTCGATCAGCAGATGGTGGTGCCCGGTATTTTTTGTCACGTCACCCGCCGGGGCCAGGGCGATGCCCTTGACGCCGAACCTGACCTTGAATTCCTGGGCGACGGTGGCGCCGTCCTTCGGGGAAACGATGAAGACTTCAGCACCTTTCGGAGCCGGGGTCGCGGCGGCCGCCAGCATCGAAGTGCCGAGCAACAGGCCGGCCAACGCGGCACGAGACATAAAGCTTTTCATTTTTTTCTCCAGTTTTTCCATGAAATCCGCCTGGTCGTGACAACTTCATGACCAATCGTTGTCGAAGCCTGCAACAACCATAGCAAAGCGAGCCTGAAACGAGCGTCGCTTATATAAATACCTAGGAGTGACCATGCGTTTTCTGCCTGGCCTGATTTGCCTGCTACCCCTTCTGAGCCCCCTGGCCCATGCCGAACTGATCGACGACATCAACGACCGTGGCGAGCTGCGCATTGCCCTGGAAGCCAATGCCGCCCCGTTCAACTTCAAGGAGGACGGCAAGCTCGCCGGCTTTGAAGTGGAACTGGGCCAGATGCTGGCCGCCGAGCTCGATGTGCGCGCCGACTTCGTGGTCACCGATGCCGCGGATCTGCTGAGCGGTGTGGAAAGTGGCAAGTACGATGTCGCTATCAATCACATAGCACTGACCCCGGAACTGGCAGAACGTTTCGACACCAGCGCCGCTTACAGCCATCCGGATGCGCAGCTGCTGGCGAGCAAGGAAGAGGCGCAGCGTCCGATGGTGCTGGCGCAGTCTTTCCAGCCGGAAGAGAAAACCGGTCCGGCGCCGAGCCTGGTGATCCCGTTCCAGAAGGACAACCCGGCATTCAAGGCCAGTCTGGACAACGCCTTGACGCGTATCAAAGAGGATGGGCGATTGGAGCGGTTGTCACAGAAGTGGTTGGTCAAGCGGGAATAACCTAAACCTGTAATTACACACGGTCCCCTGTGGCGAGGGAGCTTGCTCCCGCTGGACTGCGAAGCAGGCCCAGGATTGCGACGGCTGCGCCGCCGAGCGGGAGCAAGCTCCCTCGCCACGGCTTCAGTGTTCAGTCGGTAGAAACAGGTCCGCTTTCAAGACTTGCGCCAGACACTCGCCAGCCAAGGCTGTTGCTCGCGCGGCAGCCCCGCCGGCCGATAGTAATGTTCCAGCTCTACAAAACCGGCTTCGCCCAGCAGCGTGCGCCAGGCCGCGAGGTCGTGGTAGGCGCCGAAGCGCTGGCCGTTCCAGCCTTCCTGGTTCTCGCCACGGGGGTTGGAGCTGAACAGCACACCACCGGGCTTGAGCGTAGCGCGCAGTTGCTTGAGTACCCGCGGTAGTTCCTGGACCGGGATATGAAACAGCACGGCGTTGGCAAAAATCCCGTCGAAGCGTTCCGCCGGCAGATCGAGTTTCAGGAAATCCTGTTGCCACACCTCACAACCGCTGTCCTGGCGCGCCATGCGGGCAAATGCCTCCGAGCCGTCGAGGCCGACCGCCACGTGGCCCATGGCAGTGAACGTGCGCAGGTCGCGTCCGGGCCCGCAGCCGAAATCCAGGATGTGCAACGGGGCCTGGCCCTGGATGTGCCGCAGCAGGGCGTCGATGTTCTGGCTGACGTCGTGATCGCGGGTGCCCTCGCGAAAACTCTCGGCGACGGCGTTGTAATTGCCCAGCGTCGTACTGGTGATGGTGTGCAGGTCTTCGGGGGTGTGTTTCATGGGTATTGGCTTGGGTGGGGAACGTTGGATTGACTATACCGCAGGCGCCCATCGCGAGCAGGCTCGCTCCCACAAAGGGGTTGCGTCGTTCACAGAACCCTGCGGGAGCAGCCTGCTCCGGGCGGCGATCCGACAATAGCGGTGGAAGAAGTATCAACCCTGGCGCTGCTCAGCGCTTGTTCAACCCCCGCGCCAGGCGATCCCCACCCAACTGGATCACCGCCACCAGCGCCACCAGCAACACGATCACCGTGAGCATGATCTGGCTGTCGAAACGCTGGTAGCCATACCGGTAGGCGATGTCGCCCAGGCCGCCGGCGCCGATGGCGCCCGCCATGGCCGAGGAATTGATCATGGTCACCAGGGTAATGGTGAAGCCGCCGACGATGCCCGGCAGGGCTTCAGGCAGCAGCACGTGCCAGACGACGTGCCAGCGCCGGCAGCCCATGGCCTGGGCGGCTTCGATCAGGCCATGGTCGACCTCCCGCAGGCTGACCTCGGCGATACGCGCGAAGAACGGCGTGGCGGCGATGGTCAGGGGCACCACGGCGGCCCAGACCCCGTAAGTGGTGCCGACGATCAGCCGGGTGAACGGGATCAGCGCCACCATCAGGATCAAAAACGGGATCGAGCGGAACAGGTTGACGAACGCCCCCAGGGTTTTATTCACAGCAGGCGCCTCATAAATCCCGCCCTTGCCGCTGGTCACCAGGATCACCGCCATCGGGATACCCACCAGCAGCGCGATCAACGACGACACGCCCACCATCAGAAAGGTGTCAATGAAGCCCTGTAACAGCCGATCAAACCACATAACCCAGCACCTCTACCCGTTGTGCCCAATTGCCGGCGCGTTGACGCAACTCTTCGGCACCCCACGAAGAACCGCTCACCGCCAGCAGCAATTGCCCCAGCCCATGGCCCTGGATCCGTTCGATGCCGCCGTGCAGCAGCCGCACGCGCCCACCCAGAGCGCTGAACAAGGCCGCCAGGTCCGGTTCGTCGTGGCCGCTGCCGGTGAATTGCAGGCGCAGCACGGTGGCGGCATCCGCCGACGCCGGTTGTGCTTGCAAGCGGTTTTGCAGTTCTTCGGGCAGCGCATGCTGCAAGGGCGCCAGCAGTGTCCGGCTGACTTCATGCTGTGGGTTTCCGAACACTTCCCAGACCGGCCCCTGCTCGACGATGCGCCCTTGCTCGAGCACTACCACCCGGTCGCAGACTTCGCGAATCACCGCCATTTCATGGGTGATCAGCACGATGGTCAGGCCCAGCCGCTGATTGATCTCGCGCAGCAAGCCGAGAATCGACTGGGTGGTCTCCGGGTCCAGGGCCGATGTGGCCTCGTCGCACAGCAGAATCTGCGGATCATGCACCAAGGCCCGGGCGATCCCGACGCGCTGCTTCTGGCCGCCGGAAAGCTGCGCCGGATAGGCCTGGTGCTTGCCTTGCAGGCCAACCAGTTCCAGCAGCTCGCGGACTTTGCGCTGGCGCTGCGCCTTGGGCACCCCGGCGACTTTCAGTGGCAACTCGACGTTCTGCCACACGGTCTTGGCCGACATCAGATTGAAGTGCTGGAAGATCATGCCGATGCGTCGGCGCAGCTCCACCAGGCGGTCTTCATCGAACTCGCCGATGTCCACCTGGTCGATCAGCACGCGTCCGCTGGTAGGTTGTTCGAGCCGGTTGATGGTGCGGATCAGCGACGACTTGCCGGCGCCGCTGCGGCCGATGATGCCGAACACCTCGCCGCGCTGGATCGCCAGGTCGATGCTGTGCAGCGCGGCCACCGGTCCTTGCGCGCCGTTATAAGTTTTGCCCAGGCCAATGAAGCGCACATGGGCGCGGTTCAGTTCAGGGTGCAGTTCGGTCTGTTCAGCGCTCTGGGGCGTGGCGGGTTCATCCCGGAGTCGGGCGTTGACGGCATTCATGATCAGCCTTCCCAACCGGCCTGGTAGAGCTTGCCATGGGCCTTGTCCAGGGCGGCGCGTACGGCGGGCGAATGTTGATAGATGTCGACGAACTTGATCAGGCGTGGGTCGTCCTTGCTCTTGGGCTGGATCACAAACTGGATCACGTATTCCTTGTGGTCCAGGCCGTCGAACAGCAAGGCAGAGGTGGCATCGAAGGTTTTCGCCAGGCGGATGTAGGCGGGGTAACCCTGTACCAGGTCGGCGTCGTCATAGGCGCGCACCAGTTGCACGGCTTCGACCTGGAGGATCTTGATGTTTTTCGGGTTGGCGACGATGTCGTCCTCGGTGGCCTTGTAGCCCACGCCGGGCTTGAGCGTGATCAGCCCGGCCTTTGCCAGCAGTTGCAGGCCGCGTCCGCTGTTGATCGGGTCGTTGGCAATGGCGACGCTGGCGCCCTCGGGCAGCTCGGCGAAGCTTTTGTATTTCTTCGAGTAGAGGCCGACGTTGTTGATGATCCCCGGCGCGAAGGGCACCAGATCGAACCCGGCGGCGGCCTTGGCGTTTTCCAGGAACGGGATGTGCTGGAAATAATTCACGTCGATATCCCCGGAGGCCAGGCTGACGTTCGGTGCGATCCAGTCGCTGAACTCTACCAGCTCGACCTTCAGGCCTTGCTTGCCCGCTTCTTCGACGGCCGCTTCCAGCGGAATGGCGAACGCGGCGGTGGTGCCGATTTTAAGCGGCGCATCGGCGGCGAACAGCGCTGAGCTGAACAAGCCGAGGGCCAGGGCCAGTGCTTTGACTGGCAAGGAAAGGGAGTGCTTGGTCATAAGTTTTTTCCAGTCATCTTGATTAAAAGTCGGTGCCTTTGTGGGCAGAGAGCTTGCGGTGGCGAGGGAGCTTGCTCCCGCTGGACTGCGCAGCAGGCCTCAAGATTTCGCGCCTGCTGCGCAGCCGAGCGGGATTCAGCCAGCCCCCTGATTAATAACTCAGTGCCGGTAATCCGAGCCGGTGTGTTGCCCGGGCAAATGAGCCCCGGCATGAAACAACTTCTCGCGCAGCGTGCCGTGGTCATATGCGGTCTTGTACGAGCCGCGTCGCTGCAGCTCGGGAATCACCAGGTCGATGAAGTCCACATAACTTTGCGGCGTGACGATGCGGGTCAGGTTGAAGCCATCGAGGCCGGTCTCGGCGATCCATGATTCCAACTCATCGGCCACTTGTTCGGCTGAACCGACCACCGTGATGTAGCGGCCGCCAAGGGCGTGCTGTTCCAGCAATTTGCGTCGGGTCCAGTCGTTGTTTTGCAGGGTCTTGGTGGCGGACTGGATGGCGTTGCTCTTCACGTACTGGATCGGCTCGTCCAGTTCGTACTGGGAAAAATCGATCCCCGTCGATGCGGAAAAATGTGCCACCCCGGCCTCGGCGCTGGCGTAGCTCAGGTACTCGGCATGCTTGGCCCAGGCCGCCGCTTCGGTCTCGCCGACGATCACGTTCAGGCCCATGAACACCTTGATGTCCTTGGGGTTGCGCCCGGCACGGGCGGCGCTGGCGCGGACCTTGTCCACCTGGACCTTGGTCGCCGGTTTGTTCTGGCCGCTGATGAACACGCACTCGGCATGCCGCCCGGCGAACAACAGGCCGCGTTCCGAACTGCCGGCCTGGAACAGCACCGGAGTGCGTTGGGGCGAGGGTTCGCACAGGTGATAGCCCTCGACCTGATAGAACTCGCCTTGGTGCCGGATCTTGTGCACCTTCTCCGGCCGGGCATAGATCCGTTGCTGACGATCATTGAGTACCGCGTCGTTTTCCCAACTGCCTTCCCACAGTTTGTAGAGCACTTGCAGGTACTCGTCGGCCTGGTCGTAACGCCGGTCATGCTCGACTTGCGCGGTCAGGCCCATGGCTTTGGCGGCGCTGTCCAGGTAGCCGGTGACGATGTTCCAGCCGACCCGGCCGCGACTCAGGTGGTCGAGGGTGCTCATGCGCCGGGCGAACAGGTACGGCGGCTCGTAGGTCAGGTTGGCGGTGAGGCCGAAACCCAGGTCCCGGGTGACCGCCGCCATCGCCGAGACCAGCAGCAACGGGTCGTTGACCGGTAGCTGGATCGACTCCTTCAGCGTGACGTCCACCGATTGTTGATAGACGTCGTAGACCCCGACGATATCGGCGATGAACAGCCCGTCGAACAGGCCGCGTTCGAGCAGCTGCGCCAGGCCAGTCCAGTATTCGATCGTGTTGTACTGGGTCGAGGTGTCCTGGGGATGGGTCCACAAGCCATGGTTGATGTGCCCGACGCAGTTCATGTTGAACGCATTGAGCAGGATTTTTTTCTTGCCGGACGCCATCAGATCGTCCCCCGCAGCGGCGGCTTCTCGTCGTTGAGATAGAAGTTGCCGACCGCGTGATATTTCCAGCGCACCGGGTCGTGCAGGGTGTGCACCCGTGCGTTGCGCCAATGGCGGTCCAGGCCATGTTCGGCCAGGGTCGCCTGGCTGCCGGCCAGCTCGAACAGGGTGCTGCCGGCGGCCAGGGAAATTTCGGTGCTGATGGCGCGGGCCTCGGCCACCGCAATCGAGGCGGCGGCGACCGAATCGGCCTGAGTGTCGGCCTGGGCCCGGTCGAGGAACTCTCCGGCGCGCTCCAACAGCGCTTCGGCGGCATGCAGGCGGATGCTCAATTGGCCGAAACTCTTGAGAGTGAGCGGGTCCTCGGTGGCGACGTCGCTGGTGGCGTCGATCCATGGCCGGGTCTTGCTGCGCACGAAGTGCAACGCATCTTCATAGGCGGCGCGGGCGATGCCGGTGTCGATGGCGGCATGGAGAATCTGCGCCAGCGGCCCCACCGGCGTCGGGCGCTCGAAGGCACTCTGGAATGGCACGACGTCTTCGGCGTCGACATACACGTCGTCGAACACCACCGAGCCGCTGCCGGTGGTGCGTTGGCCGAAACCGCTCCAGTCGTCGATCACTGTCAGGCCTTTACTGTCGTGCGGGACGAACGCCAGCTGTTGCACACCGTTTTCATCCACCACCGAAGTGGGGATGCGTTGGGCATAGATCGCCCCGGTGGCGTAGAACTTGCGCCCGTTGATCCGGTAGCCGTCGCCATCGCGACGCAGCTGAGTGGTGCGCTCGTGGGCGGTCTTGGTGCCAAGCTCGGCCAATGCGTTACCGAAGCGCTGGCCGGCCAGTACCTCGGCGTATAACCGTTGCTTCTGCGCTTCGCTGCCATTCACCCGCAACACTTCCAGGGCGTAGTAATGGTTCTGCGGAATCTGCCCGAGGGAACCGTCGGCCTGGGCGATCAAGGCGATGACCTTGGCCAGCGTGACGTTGGAAACCCCGGCGCCGCCGTAGGCCTTGGGCACGCTGATGCCCCACAGGCCGGAGCGGGAGAAGACTTCCAGTTCCGGATAGGGCAGGCGTCGTTCGCGGTCGCGCAGGACGCTGTCGCGCTTGAAGTCATCGGCCAGGTCGCTGGCGACGATGAGGGCTTGTTCATCGCTGGTGATTACCGCGACGTGTTGAGAAAACGTCATGTACTGCTCCAGAGGTCGGGTCGTCAGATCCAGGAATGTCGCGCCGGCAACGTGCCGTTGAGGTGATAGGCGCCAACCGCGTGATACTTCCAGCGCACCGGGTCGTGCAGGGTGTGGACCCGCGCGTTGCGCCAGTGGCGGTCGAGATTGAATTCGGCGAGGGTGGCGCGGCTGCCGGCCAGTTCGAAGAGTTTTTCGCTGGCCTGCAAGGCAATCTCGGTGGTGAGCACCTTGGCTTCGGCCACGGCAATCGAGGCGCGGGCAGCGGATTGCGCGGTGATGGGCGCGGCGCTGACCTGGTCCAGCACTTGCCCGGCCTTGCGCAGCAGCGCTTCGGCGGCGTGCAGGTCGATTTTCAGCTTGCCGATATCGGCGATCACGTAGAGGTCGTCGCTGGCCCGTTCGACCTTGGCGTCGATCCACGGCCGGGCCCGTTCACGGACGAATGCAATGGCGTCATCAATGGCGCCACGGGCGATGCCGGCGTCTATGGCGGCCTGGATCAGCTGGGAAATCGCGCCCTGTACATTCGGCTTTTCGTTGACGCGCCAGTTGTCCAGGACCCGTTCGGCGTCAACCCGGACGTCGTTCAACAGCACGGTGCCGCTGGCGGTGGTGCGTTGCCCGAAACCCGACCAATCGTCGACGATCCGCAGCCCCGGCGTACCACGCGGCACGAACGCCAACACCTGACGGCCATCGTCATTCAGTGCCTTGACCGCCACCCAGTGGGCGAACAGCGCGCCGGTGGAATAGAACTTTTGCCCGTTGATGACATACCCGTCACCGTCAGCGGTGATCCGTGTCTTGAGCTGCAGGGTATTTCGCACGCCCCGTTCCGGCCCGGCATTGCCGATGCGCCAGCCTTCGAGCACGCTTTGCAGGAGGATTTTCTTTTGCCGCTCGGTGCCCGTGGCGAGAATCAGCTGGAGCACGCCGAACTGGTTCTGGGGGATCTGCCCGAGGGCCGGGTCGGCAGCGGAAATGATCGCGAACACGTCGGCGACGGTCACGAACGAAACCTGGGGGCCGCCGTATTCCCGGGGAATAGCGATGCTGCCTAGCCCGCTGCGGGTGAATTGTTCGATTTCCGACCACGGCAGTTTGCGCTGCTGATCGCGCCGCGCCGCCTGCTGACGGGCGACCTGCGCCAGTTCGCGGGCGGCCTCGATGGCCTCGGCATCGTTGCGCAGTATTTGCGCGGGCAGCAACAGCGGTGCGATGTCCTGGTCGCTCTGGACCTTTGCTTGTGCCAGGTCTGACATCACAGCCACTCCGTGGCTGCTGGCAGTGCCTTGGCGTGCTGCGCTTTTGTGCCCTGCACTGGGGTGATTGTGTTCCGTACCATACCCACCTCACATCTCAAGAAACGCCGCGATGAATGCGGCGTGTAAAAACAAGAATGTCCGGTGGTCCGGTGTATATACCCTAAACGCGTATAAATTTTTTATGAACTAACTTTTAGGAATATATATAGGTTGGATTGAATGCCTACTTGGCTTGCCGTAGTACCAAGGCTTTTGTGGCGAGGGAGCTTGCTCCCGCTGGGTTGCGCAGCGACCCCAAGCTTTTTATGGGCGCTGCGCACCCAAGCGGGAGCAAGCTCCCTCGCCACAGAAACGCCTCTGGCAGCAACAATCTCGGTCATTCAATGGCGGCCAACCCCGGCCGCCATGAGTGCTTCGTTCGAGGCACTTTTCTGACAAGGCCTGGCACAGCCGATCTTCAACGTCCGCGGCGGCGCCCACTGGGAGTTATTGCCTACGCGATCAAGGATGCAGTAGGTCACTTCCAGGCGCAGGTCCTCCCCGGCTTCGAGGATGACGTGCGGCGGGACCCAGATGTTGATCGGCTGGCCGATCTCGCTCGGCTTGATGCGGGGCAAGTCCATGCGCACATCGCCCCAGCGCAAGGTGATTGCATCGTCGGCGGCCATGTTCAGGTAGGGCTCGATGGTCACTGGTACACCGCGCTTGATCTGGCTCGGGTTCACCCCTTGGCGGCGGATGGTCGCGGGTATCCTGACCGGCGCCAACCCCTGGTTTTCAGTGCCGCTCAAGGCCGAAGGCTGGCCGCCTGGGCAATCGAGTTTTACCTGTATCCGTTGCGCGACGGACAACGCCGGCCCACGCCCCACTTGCATCACGCGGTAGTGAATGCGCGAAGTTCCATTGACGATGAAGCTTTCCGGCACCCGTAGCGTGACGCTGGTTTGTACGTCGGCCGATGTCAGCAGGCGAGAGCCCACGTAGCAGTCGTCCCAGAACAACTCGATCAGGTCGCCCGCGTCCATGCCGGGGTAGGGTGCAATGGCGACTTCCAGGTGCGTGGCACTGGCGATATTGATACCGGCAGGGTGGATGTTGGCCACGGTGGGTGCAGCCAGTCCAGGAATATTCGACGTACATGTCATGATGTTCTCCTTGATAACGCTACATATTTTATTTACGCGGCACTAGGCGCTGACTTTATTAGCCAGTGTATGGAATTGAGTTAATGTGCATCGCCTGTCGATCACTAGATAAAGGTTCGCTAGTTGCAGTGTCAATAGAGGGGCTTGCTTAATGGTTCGATGGGAAGTTCTTCAGAAACGTCCTACGCCCCATTGTTAAGAATGCTTGGCGTCAGGCGCCTTTTTCCTAGGCTGGCCGTTTGAGGCGGGAAAGCTGAGGAGACTTGTTGGCGTTCAAAAAAGATCAGGAGAAAGTGTTGCTAGAGATATGTGTATGTGCGCAATGATCAATGGAAATTATTTATAGGCACAAAGTTGCCAGTTGTTTCGTCTTTGATAACTGATGCAGTGCGGTCTTGAATAAGTTGCCTCACTTCCATCCCTGGAAGTGATGAAGCTTGAAGCAACTTACTAGGCGCCGTTTCCGGCAGAGAGGAATTTGCTGAGGAACTGCCGGGTACGCTCTTCCTTTGGTGCGGCAAACAAGGCCTTGGCTTCGCCTTGCTCGACGATCACGCCTTTGTCGAAAAACACCACGCGGTTGGCCACGTCTCGGGCGAAGCCCATCTCGTGGGTCACGATGACCATGGTGCGCTTCTCTTCGGCCAGGCCACGGATGGTCGACAGCACTTCACCCACCAGTTCCGGATCGAGGGCCGAGGTCGGCTCGTCGAACAGGATCACCGCAGGTTCCATCGCCAGTGCCCGGGCAATGGCCACGCGCTGTTGCTGACCCCCGGACAGGCGTCGCGGGTAAGCGTTTTCCTTGCCCGCCAGCCCGACCTTGGCCAAAAGCTTGCGGCCCAGGGCTTCGGCGTCGGCCCGCGGGGTCTTTTTCACCACCATCGGGCCTTCGGTGACGTTCTCCAGCGCAGTGCGGTGGGGGAACAGATTGAAGTTCTGGAACACAAATCCCACCTGCTGACGCAAGCGCCGCACCAGGTTCTGCTGCTGGTTCAAAGGGCGGCTGCCATCGATTTCGATGTCACCCACCTTGATCCGACCGCTGCTGGGTTCTTCGAGGAAGTTCAGGCAGCGCAGGAAGGTGGTCTTGCCCGAGCCACTGGGACCGATGATCGCAACCACTTCGCCTTCTTCGATCTTCAGGTCGATGCCATTGAGCACCACCTGACCCTTGAACTGCTTTGTCAGTTTTTCCACGACAATCATGGATCAGGACTCCTGGTCATGCCGATTGACCCGGGCTTCCAGGACGTTCTGCAGGTGCGAGAGCACGCTTGCCAGAACCCAGTAGATCAGCGCGGCGGCAAGGTACATGGTGAAGATCTCGAAGGTTCGCGCGGTGATCAGCTGCGCCTGGCGGAACAGCTCCGGCACCTGGATGGTCGCCGCCAGCGCGGTGTCCTTGACCAGGGAAATGAAGCTGTTGCCCAACGGTGGCAGGGCCGTGCGTGCGGCTTGCGGCAGGATGGCCCGGCGCAGGGTCTGGGCGCGGGTCATGCCGATGCTGGCCGCCGCTTCCCACTGGCCACGCTCGATGGAACTGATGGCGGCCCGCAGGATTTCACAGGCGTAGGCGGCCATGTTCAGCGAGAAGCCGATCAGCGCCGCCGGCAGCGGATCCAGCTCGACGCCCAATTGCGGCAGCCCGTAATAGATCACGAACAGTTGCACCAGCAGCGGCGTGCCGCGAAAGAACGACACGTAGATGCGTGCGACCCAGCTCACCAGCTTGAAGCGCGACAGGCGCATCAGCGCCAGGCCGAACCCCAGCAACAAGCCGAAGAACATGCCGCCCAGGCTAAGAATCACCGTGTAATACGCGCCCTTGAGCAAGAAGGGCGCGGAGTCCAGCGCGAGTTGGAAAGCCTCTTCCATTATTGAGTGACGTCAGCGCTGAAGTATTTCTCCGAAAGCTTTTTCAGCGTGCCGTCGGCGCGCAGCTTGTCGATGGCCTGGTTCACCGCGTCCAGCAGTTCAGGTTCGCCTTTGCGCAGAGCGATCCCGGACTCCTGGCGGGAAAACGCTTCGCCGGCGGCGGCAGTGTCCTTGGCTTTTTTGGCGTATTCCAGGGCGGCGAGGCGGTCGATCAGGATGGCGTCGATACGGCCGACACGCAGGTCCTGGAACTTGGTCGGGTCATCTTCGTAGGTGCGTACGTCAGCGCCCGGTACGTTGGCCTTGACCCACTGTTCGTAGTTGGTGCCCAGTCCCACGCCAACTTTCTTGCCCGCAAGGTCGGCCGCCGTCTTGATGGTGTCTTTGTTCTTGGTCAGGGTCAGTGCCTGGATCCCGGAAACGGTATACGGTTTGGAGAAGTCGTACTTCTTCTTGCGCTCTTCGGAAATGGTCACCTGGTTGATCACCGCGTCCAGGCGATTGGACTCCAGCGCCGCGAGGATGCCGTCCCATTTGGTTGGCTGCAGCTTGACCTTCACGCCCAGTTCCTTGGCCAGGGCTTCGGAAAATTCCACTTCGAAACCGGTCAGCTTGCCGTCGGCATCAACGAAACTGAACGGAGGGTAAGTGCCTTCCAGGCCGACGTTGATCACGCCCTTGTCCTTGATCGTTTGCAGCTGCTCACCGGCAACCGCTTGCCCCAGCAGGCCGGCGCTCAATGCCAGGCCCAGCGAACCCACCAGCAGGTTGCGACGTAATGCGGAAAAATTCATGACAAGCCCCTGTGTTTTCTTATGAAACATTATGTGGATGAGAAAGGCGTAGCCGCGATTCGAAAAGATTGCCACATCCTGCCTCAAAGCAGCTTGGGCGTCTCGCGGCAAATGCGCCTTCGGCGCGACTATAGGATGGGTTTTATAGATTGGAAAATAATATTAAATCCTGTACATATTCCAATATGAAATGATCCCATTGTGGGAGCGAGCCTGCTCGCGATGACGGTGGGTCAGTTAAATCCATCGTCACTGACCCACCGCCATCGCGAGCAGGCTCGCTCCCACAGGGAGACTTTCTCAGGTCTTAGAACACTGCGTCATAGGCGAACAGCGCAGGTGCGCCACCGGTGTGCAGGAAGATGATCGGACCCTCGTCGAAACGGTCGCGGCCGATGCCATCGAGCAGCCCGGCCATGGCCTTGCCGGTGTAGACCGGATCCAGCAACAGGCCTTCCTGGCTGGCAAGCAGCTTGACCGCCGCCAGCGTCCCGGCGTTTGGCTCGCCGTAGCGAGGGGCGAAATATTCGTCCCACAGGTTGACCTTGAACGCCTCCGGCAGCTTGATCTCGAGCAGCTGCGCGGTGCGTTCGGCCAGGCCCTGTACCTTGGGAAACTGATCCTCTTCGCTGCGCGAAACCGTGACACCAATGACAGGAAGGTTCGGCAGGCTTTCGCTCAACGCCAGCGCCAGGCCGCTATGAGTCCCGGCGCTGCCGGAGGCCAGCACTACGGCGGCGAAATCCAGCCCGGTGTCCTTGATCTGCTCGGCCAGTTCCAGGCCGGCCCGCACATACCCCAGCGCGCCCAAGGCATTCGAGCCGCCAATTGGCACCAGGTAGGGCTTTTTTCCGTTGCTGCGCAGGCGGCCGGCCAGGGCCTGCAACTGCTCATCGGCGTTATCCAGGTTTTCCACCAGCTCGACCTTGGCATCGAACAGTTCAAGCAGCAGCCGGTTGCCGTTGCCCAGGTAATTGTGGTCGTCGGTGCCGATGGGGTTTTCCAGCAGGGCCACACAACCCAGGCCCAGCTTAGCGGCGATGGCGGCCGTCTGGCGCACATGGTTGGACTGGATCGCGCCGGCGGTGATCAGCGTGTCCGCGCCTTGGGCGATGGCATCGGCGGCCAGGTATTCAAGCTTGCGCAGTTTGTTGCCACCCAGCGCCAGGGGCGTCAGGTCGTCGCGCTTGATGTAGACATCCCGGCCGAGCCAGCTGGAGAGGCGGTCGAGCTTTTCCAGCGGGGTCGGGTGGCCGAGCAGATCCAGGCGGTTAAAGCGGGCCAGCTGTTGTTTGATCATGAGTCCGTACTGATTGCAGGAGATGACCGGACTATAGGCAGGGCGGGTGTGGGTGGGCAACTGGCAATCGTTTAGGTGTGAGTAAAAAGCCAGTGACCTCGTATTGCCAAACGACACGGACCTGTGGGAGCGAGCTTGCTCGCGATTGCGGTGGTCCAGTTGGCATATCTTTTTACTGACACACCGCTATCGCGAGCAAGCTCGCTCCCAAAGGGGCTGGGCGTTGTTTGCCATTACTGAACGAACACACCCCAGGCAGCGTCATACCCTCCCGTGGACTAGTGTAGGAAAGGTGCCGTCGAGCCCTGCGATTGGTCCTTAGCTACCTCAGTATGTTTAACTTGAACGTTCATTCAAGTTAAACCGTCGGTTTGCTGCCCGCTCACAACAGGAGGCTTGCCTTTGCCGAGTCCGTTTTCGATCGTCGCTCCCTCGCTTGTCGGGGTACGTTGCCCATGAGTGCCTCGTCCCTTCCATCCAGCGGCCTGGTCCGCATGAATCCGCCGGTGTTTTACTTCGCCGCGACCTTCATCCTGCTGTTCGGCCTGGTGGTGATCAGCCTGCCCGAGCAGGCCGGCGCCTGGCTGCTGGCGGCGCAGAACTGGGCGGCCAACACGGTCGGTTGGTACTACCTGCTGGCGATGACGCTGTATCTGGTCTTCGTGGTGGTCACCGCCTTGTCCGGCTACGGCAAGATCAAGCTCGGTGCCGACCACGACGAGCCCGAATTCAGTTATTTGTCCTGGGCCGGGATGCTGTTCGCCGCCGGGATCAGCATCACCCTGTTTTTCTTCTGCGTCTCCGAGCCGCTGACCCATATGGTGCAGCCGCCCCAAGGTGAGGCCGGAACCGCCCAGGCCGCACGCCAGGCCATGCAGATCCTGTTTCTGCACTGGGGCCTGCACGGCTGGGGCGTGTTCGCGTTTGTCGGCATGGCCTTGGCCTACTTCGCCTATCGGCACAACCTGCCGCTGGCGTTGCGTTCGGCGCTGTACCCGCTGATCGGCAAGCGCATCAACGGCCCCATCGGCTATGCCGTGGATGGCTTCGGCATCATTGCCACCGTGTTCGGCCTCGGCGCGGACATGGGCTTTGGGGTGTTACACCTCAACTCCGGTCTCGATTACCTGTTCGGCGTCGCCCACACCCAATGGATTCAAGTCGGCCTGATCGTATTGATGATGGGCGCGGCGATCATCGTGGCGGTGGCGGGCGTGGACAAGGGCGTGCGCGTCATGTCCGACATCAACATGCTGCTGGCCTGTGCGCTGCTGCTGTTCGTGCTGTTCGCCGGGCCAACCCAGCATCTGCTCAACACGCTGATCCAGAATCTGGGCGACTACCTCGGCGCGCTGCCGATGAAGAGCTTCGACCTGTACGCCTACAACAAGCCCAGCGACTGGCTGGGTGGCTGGACAGTGTTCTACTGGGCCTGGTGGATTGCCTGGTCGCCGTTCGTGGGGCTGTTCATCGCGCGGATTTCCCGCGGCCGTACCATTCGCGAGTTCGTGTTTGGCGTGTTGCTGATTCCCCTGGGTTTCACCCTCGCCTGGATGTCGATTTTCGGCAACAGCGCCATCGACCAGGTGCTGAACCATGGCATGAGCGCGTTGGGTATGTCGGCCCTGGAAAACCCGTCGATGAGTCTGTACCTGCTGTTGGAAACCTACCCCTGGAGCAAGACCGTCATCGCGGTCACGGTGTTCATCAGCTTCGTGTTTTTTGTCACGTCTGCCGACTCCGGCACTGTGGTGCTTTCGACGCTCTCGGCCAAGGGCGGTAGCCCGGATGAAGATGGGCCGAAATGGCTGCGGGTGTTCTGGGGCGCGATGACCGCCCTGGTCACCAGCGCGCTGCTGTTTTCCGGCAGCATCGATGCCCTGAAATCAGCGGTGTTGCTGACCTCCCTGCCGTTCTCGCTGATCCTGTTGTTGATGATGTGGGGCTTGCACAAGGCGTTCTATCTGGAGTCGCAGAAACAGATCGCGCAATTGTATTCATTGGCACCGGTATCCGGTTCCCGCCGGGGCACGGGCGGCTGGCGCCAGCGCTTGAGCCAGGCGGTGCATTTCCCGTCCCGCGACGAGGTGTACCGCTTCCTCGACACCACGGTGCGCCCGGCCATTGAAGAGGTGAAGGCAGTGTTCGCCGAGAAGGGCCTGGCGGTGATCACCCAGCCAGACCCGGCCAGCGACAGTGTCAGCCTGGAAATCGGTCACGGCGAGCAGCACCCGTTCATCTACCAGGTGCAGATGCGCGGTTACTTCACGCCGTCGTTTGCCCGTGGCGGCATGGGTTCCAAGGAACTCAACAACCGCCGTTACTACCGCGCCGAGGTGCATCTGAGTGAGGGTAGCCAGGATTACGACCTGGTGGGCTACACCAAGGAGCAGGTGATCAACGACATCCTCGACCAGTACGAGCGGCACATGCAGTTCCTGCACCTGGTGCGTTGACTGAGGCTTTGACACAGCCGAGCGTTTTCATCTGCCGCGCCGGCCCCATCGCGAGCAAGCTCGCTCCCACAGGGACAAGTGAGTCCTTCTTGGAGGGATGCTGATTCCCTTGTGGGAGCGAGCTTGCTCGCGATAGCGGCCTGGCGGACGCTGTCGTGCGAAGCCTCAGACCAGCCCGCCGTTGGCCCGCAAGATCTGTCCGTTGACCCAGCCGGCGGCCGGGCTCACCAGGAACGAGATGATGCTGGCGATGTCTTGCGGCTGGCCGAGGCGCTCCAGCGGCGGCATCTTCGCGTAATGCTGGATCTGCTCCTCACTCTTGCCATGGGTGAAGAGCTCGGTGGCGACCGGACCTGGGGCCACGGCATTCACGGTGATCTGGCGACCGCGCAACTCTTTGGCGAATACCTGGGTCAGGGATTCCACGGCCGCTTTGCTGGCGATGTACACCGAATAGCCCGGCAGGTTCAGGCCCACGGTGCTGCTGGAAAAATTCACGATCCGACCACCGTCGTTCAAGCGGGTCGCGGCTTCGCGCAGGGTATTGAAGGTGCCGCGGGTGTTGATGGCGAAGGTCTGGTCGAACAGCTCGTCGCTGTGCTGGGCCAGGGGCATGACTTGCAGGATACCGGCGTTGTTGATCAACACATCGACCTTGCCCAGTTGCGCTTCGACCTCATCGAACATCCGGCGGACATCGGCGGCGGCCGCCACATCGGCCTTGACCGCTATGGCCTGGTGACCCGCCTGGCGCAGTTGTACCACCAGCTTCGAGGCTTCGCTGGCGCTGTTGGCGAAGTTGATGGCAACGGCATAGCCTTCGCCCGCCAGGTGCCTGGCAATTTCGGCGCCGATACCGCGAGAAGCACCGGTGACAATGGCGACTTTGGAGTTCTGGATCGTCATGGCTGGATTCCTTCGGATAGAGGTGGTTAGGAAGTGAAGTCAGATTCACATGTTTACTCCGGGGGATAAATGCCGGAGAGTTGCCTTGACTGTTCATGAATCACCAACAATCCGGGCGCGACTGCAATGGATCAAGTCAAGGCAATGAAGGCGTTCGTGCGTATCTACGAGCGCAGCAGTTTTACTCAGGCCGCCGAAGACCTGAACCTGCCCCGCGCCACGCTGACCCACACCCTCAACCAGTTCGAAGCCTGGCTCGGGGTTCGCCTGCTGGAGCGTAGCACCCGCAAAGTGCGACCGACCCTCGATGGCGAGGCCTATTACCCGCGCTGTGTACAACTGCTGGCGGAACTCGAAGAAGCCGAGCTGGCGTTCCGCAGCGTCGCGCCCAAGGGCCGCTTGCGGGTGGATATGCATGGCACCCTGGCGCGGCATTTCGTGATCCCGGCGTTGCCGGACTTCATGGCGCGCTACCCGGACATCGAGCTGTCTATCAGCGAGGCCGACCGGTTCGTCGACTTGATTGGAGAAGGGGTCGACTGCGTCCTGCGCGCCGGCACCCTGAAAGATTCGTCTTTGATCGGCCGGCGCGTCGCCAGCCTGCGGCAGATCACCTGCGCCAGCCCTGCTTACCTGCGCCGATACGGTGAACCGAAAAGCCTTGATGACCTGAGCGGCCATCGGGCGGTGAACTACGTTTCGCGCGTCACCGCCAAGCTCTATCCATTCCAGTTCATGGTCGATGGCGAACTCCAGGAAGTCGCCATCGATGGTGCACTGTCGGTGTTCGGCGCCGAAATCTACGCCGCCTCGGCCATCGCCGGCCTGGGTCTGATCCAATGTCCGCATTACCGGATGCAAACCCAGATCCAGCAAGGCCTGGTCCAGGAAATCCTCACCGCCACGCCACCCCCCGACATGCCGATCTCGGTGCTCTATCCCCACAACCGCCACCTGTCGCCACGGGTCCGGGTGTTTGTGGATTGGTTGGCGGAGGTGTTTGCGCAAGTGCGCTAACGACAGTCGGAGCGGTGTATTCGCTGAAGAGTTGGGCTAATATTTTTCATGATGTGTATTGTGTGTATGGGCGGTGCCTTTCGCAGCTAGAGTTTTCCGGCAGAGCTGGCGAATCAGGCAAAGGTGATGCGAAGCAGGGAAATGATCAGGAAGATCGAAGAGGACGGTTGGTATCTGGTAGCGGTGAAGGGTAGCCATCATCAGTACAAGCATTCTTTCAAGGCGGGAAGGGTGACGATCAAACACCCCGACTCTGACCTGCCGAGAGGCACGATCAATAGCATATTGAAACAGGCGGGCCTGAAATGAGGCCTATGATCGATGACGTCATCCCCGGCGGGGATACATTGTTATCAGACCGGCTGATACCGCTGCCGGATCTGGAGGAAGGATTCATCCAAATGAAATTTCCGGTCGTTCTGCATAAGGATGCCGATTCTGAATACGGGGTGACGGTCCCGGATGTGCCAGGGTGTTTTTCTGCTGGCGGCACTGTGGCGCAAGCTATCGAGAATGTGAAAGAAGCACTCTCCCTGCACTACGAGGGTTTGGTGGCTGATGGCGAGCCGCTGCCGAAGATCCATGAGATTGACGATCACCTTGAGAACCCGGATTACGCGGGTGGGATCTGGGCCGTGGTGGAATTTGACGTCACGCCGTATTTCGGAAAATCGGTACGGTTCAATGCGACGCTGCCTGAGCAGTTGCTGGAGCGCATTGATCAGACCGTACGACGGGACCAGCGCTACCGCTCGCGCTCAGGTTTTCTGGCGGCGGCAGCCTTGCGCGAACTTTCAGCCTGACCCGGGCGTCTGTGAAATGTTAGCGTTGCCATCCGCGTCCGTCCGAACTGAGAGTTTTTCGATGACTTACACCGCTGCCGAAAACCGCTACGAGTCCATCCCTTATCGCCGCGTCGGTCGCAGCGGGCTGGTGCTGCCGGCGCTGTCACTGGGGTTGTGGCACAACTTTGGCGACAGCACGCCGATCGATACCCAGCGCGCGTTGTTGCGTACGGCGTTCGACCTGGGCATCAACCACTTTGACCTGGCGAACAACTATGGCCCGCCCTATGGCAGTGCCGAGATCAATTTCGGTCGGTTGCTGCGCGAGGATTTCAAGCAGTACCGCGATGAGTTGATCATTTCCAGCAAGGCCGGTTGGGACATGTGGCCGGGTCCTTATGGGCAGGGTGGCGGTTCGCGCAAGTATGTGCTCGCCAGTCTCGACCAGAGCTTGCAGCGCCTGGGCGTGGATTATGTGGACATCTTTTATTCCCACCGTTTCGACCCTGATACCCCGCTGGAGGAAACCGCCAGTGCGCTGGCGACGGCTGTGCAGCAGGGCAAGGCGTTGTACGTGGGCATTTCTTCCTACTCTGGCGTGAAGACCCGGGAAATGGCTGCGCTGTTGAAGGAATGGAAAGTCCCGCTGTTGATCCACCAGCCGGCCTACAACCTGCTCAATCGCTGGGTGGAAAAAGACCTGCTGGACGCCACCGAGGAGCTGGGCACCGGTGTGATTGCCTTTACTCCATTGGCCCAAGGCCTGCTCACCGACAAATACCTCAAGGGCATTCCGGAAGATGCGCGGGTCAATCGTCCGGGAGGTGGCTCGTTGCAGGCGTCGCACCTGTCGGAAAACAACATCGCCCATGTGCGCGCCCTAAATGAGATCGCTCAGCAGCGCGGCCAGAGCCTGGCGCAAATGGCCCTGGCATGGACCCTGCGCGACCCGCGGATCACCTCGGCGCTGATCGGTGCCAGCCGTCCGGAGCAGATCATCGAGAATGTCGGCGCGTTGAAGAATCTGAGTTTCAGCGCGCAGGAACTGGCGCAGATCGATCGGTTTGCCCAGGAAGGCGGGATCAATCTCTGGGAGAAGCCTTCGTTGGCGGAGTGACGAGCGAAAGACAAACTGTGGCGGGGAACTGGCGGTGGCGAGGGAGCTTGCTCCGGCTGGGCCGCCAAGCGGCCCCAGAACTGTGCCAGGAGCGGGTTTTTGAATAATCCGGGAGGCCTTGGGGCTGCTGCGCACCCCAGCGGGAGCAAGCTCCCTCGCCACGGGTGGGGGCTGTTCACCTGAAAAACGGCACATCCCCTAATATCGTCGCCCGGTGCATCACTCGCCGCGCCGGGCGATAGTCATCCACCGCGAAGTGCTGGGTTACGCGATTGTCCCAGAACGCCACGTCATTGGCCTGCCAGCGCCAGCGAAGGGTGAACTCCGGGCGGGTGGCGTGGGCGAACAGCAGTTTCAGGATCGCCTCGCTTTCGCTTTCCGACAACTCATTGATGCGCGTGGTGAAGCCTTCGTTGACGAATAATGAGCGGCGTCCACTCACCGGATGGGTGCGGATCACCGGGTGGGACAGCGGTGGGTTTTTGCGGCGCGCTTCTTCCCAGCGCGCCAAGTCTTGTGCGGTGTTGCCAAAGCGCTCCAGCGGAAAGGACCGGGTGAAATCGTGGGTCGCCGTCAGACCTTGTAGCATCTGCTTCAGGGGCGTCGACAGGGCTTCATATGCCGCGATGCCGCTGGCCCACAAGGTGTCGCCGCCGAATGCCGGTAGCAGCTTGGCGCTGAGCACCGCGCCCAGGGCCGGGGTGGGCAGGAAGGTTACGTCGGTGTGCCACACGGCGTTGTCGCGGACATCGGTCACGGCAGTGTCGAGCACCAGGACTTCCGGCTGCTCCGGCACATTAGGGTAGATCGGATGGATATGCAGGTCGCCGAAGCAGGCGGCGAAACGCGCCTGTTGCTGCGGTTCGATCGGCTGGTTCCGAAAGAACAGCACCTGATGTTCGAGCAGCGCCTGCTCGATGGTATCGCGATCCTGCGGGCTCAAGGGCTGGCTGATATCGATCCCGTCGATTTGCGCGCCGAGGGCGCTGCTCAACGGAGTAATGCTCGGACGGTTCATCGCAATGTCTCGTTTGGCGCCGAATCGTCGGCGTGGTCATTGGTCTCAATGGGCCTGGCCGTGCCATGGCACCAGTTTGCGTTGCAGCGCGCGCAAGCCCATTTCCATGGCGAAGGCGATCAGTGCGATCACCAGGATGCCCAGCACCACCACATCGGTGACCAGGAATTGCGCGGCTGACTGCACCATGAACCCCAGGCCACTGGTGGCGGCGATCAGCTCGGCGGCCACCAGCGTCGACCAGCCCACGCCCAGGCCGATGCGAATCCCGGTGAGAATGTCCGGCAGGGCGCTGGGCACGATCACATGGCGAATCAACTGAATGCGTGTAGCGCCCAGCGACTGTGCGGCCCGCAGTTTGGCCGGATCGACGGTGCGCACGCCGGTGGCCGTGGCGATGGCAATCGGCGCGAAGATCGCCAGATAGATCAGCAGCACTTTTGACAACTCACCAATGCCGCACCAGATCACGATCAATGGCAGATAGGCCAGCGGTGGTATCGGTCGGTAGAACTCGATCAGCGGATCGAGCACACCCCGGGCAATACGGTTGGCACCGATGGCGATGCCCACCGGCACCGCCGTCAAAATGGCGAACAGCAGGCCCAGGCCGATTCGCTGAAGGCTGGCGGCCAGGTGTTGCCAGAGCGTGGCGTCCATGTAGCCGCTGGTTGCCAGCAGCCAGCCTTTTTGCAGCACCGCGAAGGGCGACGGCAGGAACAGCGGTTCGATCAGCCCGCTGGCGGTGATTGCCCCCCAGAGGGTCAGCAAAGCGATCAACGTCAGGCTGCTGATCCAGCGGATACTCAGTGTGAATCGTGGGCCGATAGTCGTGCGCCTGGTCGTGGGCTCACGGACCAGGGCAGGCACTTCGTAGCTGCTCATGCGCGCTCCTGTTGCCGAGTGGCGCTGCGTTGGGAGAATACTTTGGCGAGTACATGCTCGCGGGTTTCGATAAAGCGCGGGTCGGACTTGATCGAGCGTGCCGATTCCCCGTCCCCGTAGCGGCGACCGAAGTCCAGGCTCAAGCGCTCGACGACTTGCCCTGGGTTGGGCGCCAGCAGGACCAGATCGGTGGCGAGGAAAACCGCCTCTTCAATGTCATGGGTAATCAGGAATACCGGTTTGGCGGTGCGCTGCCAAACTTGCAGCAACAGCTCCTGCATCTGTTCACGGGTGAAAGCGTCCAGGGCACCGAACGGCTCGTCCATCAACAGCAGACGCGGGTCAGCCGCCAGCGCCCGGGCCAGGCCGACGCGCTGTTTCTGGCCGCCCGACAGCTGCCAGACGCGGCGTTGCTCGAAACCGGCCAGGTCCACCAGGGCGAGCATCTCCCGGGCCCGGGCTTCACGCTTTGGCTTGGGGACCCCGGCCAGCTCCAGGCCGAACCCGACGTTCGCCAGCACGTCTTGCCAGGGCAGCAGCGCGTCGTCCTGGAACACCACGCCGCGCTCGGCGCCCGGGCCCTTGATGGGCACGCCGTCCAAGGTGATCTGCCCGGCGCTGGGCTCTATGAACCCGGCGATCAGGTTCAACAGCGAGGTCTTGCCACTGCCGGACGGGCCGAGGGCCACCAGCAATTGCCGGGGCCCCAGGGTCAGTGAAATATCCGCCAGCACGGGTTCCGCTGCGCCGGGGTACTGTGCGCTGATGCGCTCCAGCTGTAGCAAGGCCATCGCGATGTCTCCCGAATGTGATCAACGAGTGATGTATTTGGCGCTGACGTACGGCGCGTAGTCCGGCAATACGGCTTCGACTTTGCCTTGCTCCTTGAGGAACGCCGCGGTGTTGGTAATGGCCTGGGTGGTCGGTGCGCCGAGGCTCACCACCTGGTCGGCGGCCAGGGGATAGACGTTGCCTTGCAGCAACAGCGGGATGTCACTGGCCTTGGCGCCGGAGAGCTTCACCAGTTTTTCGACGTTGGACGCATCGGCCAACCAGGCTTGTGGGTCCTTGCGGTATTGGGCATAGGCATCCAGGGTGACCTTGGCGAAGGCGGTCACAATTTCCGGATGCTTCTGGGCGAAGTCCTTGCGCACGATCCAGGCGTCAAAGGTCGGCGCACCGAACTGGGCCAGCTCGGCGGAGGTGATCAGCACTTTGCCGTTTTCCTTGGCCACGCCCAGGGCCGGGTCCCAGACGTAAGTGGCATCGATATCGCCGCGCTTCCAGGCCGCGATGATGGCCGGTGGCGCCAGGTTCAGGATGGTGACTTTCGCAGGATCGATGTTCCAGTGTTTCAACGCCGCGAGCAGGCTGTAGTGCCCGGTGGATACGAACGGTACCGCGACCTTCTTGCCGATCAGGTCTTGCGGGGTCTTGATTCCGGAACCGTCGCGAGCCACCAGTGCCTCGGCGGCACCGATCTGGGTAGCGATGAGGAAGGTTTCCACCGGAACATTGCGCGTAATGGCTGCGGTCAACGGACTGGAGCCGAGGTAGCCGATCTGCACATCACCCGAGGCGATGGCGGTAATGACGTCGGCGCCGTTATCGAACTTGCGCCAGTCGATCCTGGCCTGGGTGGCTTTTTCATAGGCGCCGTCGGCCTGGGCCACTTTGGCCGGGTCGACAGTGGTCTGGTACGCAACGGTCAGGTCGGCCGCCTGGGCGAAAAGACTCGCCGCGGCCAGGGAGGCGGCCGCGAGAAGGCGAAGGGGGAAACTCAAAGTCATGGCAAAAGCTCCTCAACAGGCCACCGAAATGGTTGGTATGGGAGGAGACTAAATGATCTAAGAATTCAGAAATAAATAACTTTTTAGAATGAGCTTATCAGCGAAAAAACTCAGCGCATGACAAGCACATGCTCTTGTGGCGAGGGAGCTTGCTGTGGCGAGGGAGCTTGCTCCCGCTGGACTGCGAAGCAGGCCCGGGATTTTGCGGCTGCTGTGCAGCCGAGCAGGAGCAAGCTCCCTTGCCACAAAAGCCGTTCAGTAACGGATCGACACGACAGCCGTCAGTTACTGATCGCCAGAATGCTCGCCTGGTACGAACCGACGAACACATCGAAATCCCCCACCTCGTTCTGCTCAAGCTCAGCTTGCTGGACCAGCGATTGGCGGGCGGCTTCGTCGAATGTGTCCTGCTCCTGGGCAGGCAACGGCTCGGCGCGGAAGAATTCGGCGTGGGCTTTGCTCTGGCGCAGGGAGAACTGGGCGAAGCTTTCCTGATGCTCGGCCATGGCGGCCAGCACCTGGGCGGACGGGGTCAGGGACGGGTCACGGACCTTCGCCAGTTGCGCCTCCAATGACTGCCGGTGGGCATCGCCACCGTTGCTCTGGTCGAGCAACGAAGCCAGCGGCGCGATTTTTTCCAGCAATTCGATGGCCCAGGCCTGCATGTCAACGGCCTGGCCCTGACGTTGCAATTGCAGCCCAGGCTTGCGGCCTTCCTTGACCACCGTCAGGAAGTTGCTCGTGGCGTTGCCGCATTCGTTGTTTTCCAGTTGCGGGCTGTCGTTGAGGCCGCAATACAGCAGGAATGCATCGATGAAACGCGATTCAGTGAGATCGATGCCCATCGGCAGGAACGGGTTGATATCCAGGCAGCGCACTTCGACGTACTGGATACCCCGGGCCATCAAAGCCTGGATCGGCCGCTCGCCGGTGTAGGTCACGCGTTTGGGGCGGATGTTGGAGTAGTACTCGTTTTCGATCTGCAGGATGTTGGTGTTGAGCTGCACCCACTCACCGTTCTGGTGGGTCCCCACCTCGACGTACGGCGCATAGGGTGTCGCCACAGCCTTGCGCAGGCTGTCGGTGTAGCTTGCAAGGTCGTTGTAGCAAGGCGTGAGGCCGGCCTGGGCGTTGCTCTGGTAACCCAGGTCACTCATGCGCAGGCTGGTGGCGTAGGGCAGGTACAGCGTGTCCGGATCCAGTTGTTCCAACTGGTGCGGGCGGCCGCGCAGGAAACCGGCGTCCAGGGCCGGCGAGGCGCCGAACAGGTACATCAGCAGCCAGCTGTAGCGGCGGAAGTTACGGATCAGTGCGATGTAGGCCGAAGACTGGAAGTCGCGGTCGCTGACCTCGGTGGCTTCGTCCTGGCGCAGCAGTGGCCAGAGCTTTTCCGGCAACGAGAAGTTGTAGTGGATCCCGGCGATGCATTGCATGGTCTTGCCGTAGCGCAGGGCCAGGCCTTGACGGTAGACGTACTTGAGCCGACCGATGTTCGAGGTGCCGTAGTACGCAATCGGAATGTCTTCCTCGGCCGGCAGCGGGCACGGCATCGAGGGGCTCCACAGGTACTCGTCGCCCAGTTTGCTGTAAACGAAACGGTGGATCCGGTCGAGGCTGTGCAGGGTGTCGGCCGGGTCGGCCAGGGCCGGAGTGATGAATTCCAGCAGCGACTCGGAGTAGTCGGTGGTGATCTGTTCGTTGGTCAGCGCCGAGCCCAGGGCCTTGGGATGCGGCGTCTGGGCCAGGTGGCCATCCTCCGTGACGCGTAGGCATTCACGCTCGATGCCGTGCAGGCACTGTTCGAGCAGAGAGAGGTTGGCGCGCTCACCGAGCAGGGCCAGGCGGCGGTTTAAAAGGTCGCTCAAGTTGAATTCCTTCACGCGTCAGTCGCCCCAATATGGGGGTGGGCAGGACGGTCTACAAGGGTGAAGTTAAAACTGGCGTTTTCGCCTGGTTTTGTGCGGCCGAGACATCATTGCCGCTGGTCTTTCCGTGGGAGCGAGCCTGCTCGCGATAGCGGTGGATCAGTAACAGTCATGTCGACTGGCACACCGCCATCGCGAGCAGGCTCGCTCCCACAGAGAGTCATGGCGAGCTTCGACGCCGCATTCGCAGCGCCGAAATTAACTCAAATCGAGGGTGGGGAGCTATAGGACAGCGAACGTGCCTTGCGCTTTTGCGACCAGTTTGTCGCCTTGCACGACCTCGGCCTCGACCACCAGGGTGCGTCGGCCCGGGTGAATCACCCGGGCGGTACACAGCACTTCGCCCTCGGACACGGCGCGTATGTAGTTGATCTTGCACTCGATGGTCGCGCTCTGCTGGTCAAAACCATGGACGCTGGAGCAGGCCAGCCCCATGGCGATGTCCACCAGGCTGAACAACGCCCCGCCATGCAGCTTGCCGCCACGATTGCGCAATGGCGCCTCAAGGCCCAGGGCGACTTGCGCCACCCCGTCAGCAAGGCTGTGCAGACGGCAGCCGAGCAGCTTGAAAAACGCGCTTTCCACCAACCCGGCCGGTATGTCCATCAGCGTTTCTTCAACTGCTTGGCGTTGGCGAACAACGAGGCCATGGCGTTGTTGGCCGGGGCCGCAGTAGCGGTTTCCTTGCGTGGAGCGGAGCTCTGCGGCTGGCGCGGCGTGGAGCCTGGACGAGCGCCACGGGCACCGTCGACTTTTTCGCCCGGCGTGTCGCTCATGCGCATCGACAAGCCGACGCGTTTGCGCGGGATGTCGACTTCCATGACCTTCACTTTCACCACATCACCGGCCTTCACCGCTTCGCGCGGGTCCTTGATGAATTTCTCCGACAGCGCCGAAATATGAACCAGGCCGTCCTGATGCACGCCGATGTCGACGAACGCACCGAAGTTGGTGACGTTGGTCACCACGCCTTCGAGAATCATCCCGGGTTGCAGGTCCTTGAGGTCTTCGACGCCTTCCTGGAACTCGGCAGTCTTGAACTCCGGACGCGGGTCGCGGCCCGGTTTTTCCAGTTCTTGCAGGATGTCGGTCACGGTCGGCAGGCCGAAGGTTTCGTCGGTGAACTTCTTCGGATCCAGGCGCTTGAGGAACGCGGCGTCACCGATCAGCGAACGGATGTCGCGGTCGGTCTGGGCGGCGATGCGTTGCACCAGGGGATAGGCCTCGGGGTGGACCGCCGAGGAATCCAGCGGATTGTCGCCGTTCATGACGCGTAGGAAGCCGGCCGCCTGCTCGAAGGTTTTTTCCCCCAGGCGCGGGACTTTCTTCAACGCGGCGCGGGACTTGAATGCGCCGTGTTCGTCGCGGTGGGTGACGATGTTCTGCGCAAGCGTGGCATTCAGGCCGGAGATCCGCGCCAGCAATGCCACCGACGCGGTGTTCACATCCACGCCCACGGCGTTCACGCAGTCCTCGACCACGGCGTCCAGGCCGCGGGCCAGCTTCAGCTGGGACACGTCGTGCTGGTATTGGCCGACACCGATGGATTTCGGATCGATCTTCACCAGTTCCGCCAGCGGATCCTGCAAGCGCCGGGCAATCGACACGGCGCCACGGATCGACACGTCCAGGTCCGGGAATTCCTTGGCGGCCAGTTCCGACGCCGAATAAACCGAGGCGCCGGCTTCAGAGACCATCACCTTGGTCATTTTCATGGCCGGGTATTTCTTGATCAGCTCGGCAGCCAGTTTGTCGGTCTCACGGCTGGCGGTGCCGTTGCCGATGGCGATCAGGTCCACCGAGTGCTTGGCGCACAGGGCGGCGAGCACGGCGAGGGTCTGGTCCCACTTGTTGTGCGGGACGTGGGGGTAGACCGTGGTGTGGTCCAGCAGCTTGCCGGTGGAGTCCACCACCGCCACCTTGCAACCGGTGCGCAGGCCCGGGTCCAGGCCCAGGGTGGCACGCGGGCCGGCCGGCGCGGCCAGCAGCAGGTCGTGCAGGTTGTGGGCGAAGACGTTGATCGCCTCGGTCTCGGCACTGTCGCGCAATTCGCCCAGCAGGTCGCTCTCCAGATGGGTATAGAGCTTGACCTTCCAGGTCCAGCGCACCACCTCGGCCAGCCACTTGTCGGCGGGGCGGTTCTGGTTCTGGATGCCGAACTGCTGGCCGATCATGCCTTCGCACGGATGCATCGTGCCGGGCAGCTCATCGCCGACTTTCAATGCGGAACTGAGAATGCCTTCGTTGCGGCCGCGGAAAATCGCCAAAGCGCGGTGGGACGGCACGCTCTTGAGCGGTTCGTCGTGTTCGAAGTAATCGCGGAACTTGGCCCCTTCCTCTTCCTTGCCGGCAATTACGCGGGCGCTGAGGATGGCTTCCTGCTTGAGGAAGTTGCGCAGTTTTTCCAGCAGGTTGGCGTCTTCGGCGAAACGCTCCATGAGGATGTACTTGGCGCCTTCCAGGGCGGCCTTGACGTCCGCCACACCCTTTTCTGCGTTGACGAAGCGCGCCGCTTCGGTTTCCGGGGCCAGGCTCGGATCGTTGAACAGGCCGTCGGCCAGCTCGCCGAGACCGGCTTCCAGGGCGATCTGGCCCTTGGTGCGGCGCTTTTGCTTGTACGGCAGGTAGAGGTCTTCGAGGCGGGTCTTGGTATCGGCCAGCTTGATGTCGCGCTCCAGCGCCGGGGTCAGCTTGCCTTGCTCCTGGATGCTGGCCAGGATGCTGATGCGCCGCTCGTCGAGTTCACGCAGGTAGCGCAGGCGCTCTTCCAGATGACGCAACTGGGTGTCATCGAGGCTGCCGGTCACTTCTTTCCGGTAACGGGCGATGAAAGGCACCGTGGAGCCTTCATCGAGTAGCGCGACGGCCGCTTCGACCTGTTGCGGGCGTACGCCGAGTTCCTCGGCGATGCGGCTGTTGATGCTGTCCATAAAACCACCTGACAAATGATGAAATCAGGCTCGCCGCCACGCTAGCGGGGCTCGGCGAGACTGGTTGAGCGGCCTGGCATGGGTCGCTGCCTGGATCGACAGGCTGCCTGTCGATCCGCGAAATTCAGAAAGTGCTGCCGGCCGGGGAACATACATGTCGATTGATCAAGAACCGACATCCCCTGGCACAAAAGGCCGCGCATTATAACCAGCGTTCCGTCCTTAGGGAGTGGTGTGTGGTTGTAGGCTCGATCCGCGGATTTGTGGAGTTGGAGGAAAAATCTGCTAACAATGCACACGGGTGCGTATAACGGCAGCTAGGCCATAATGCGCGCCAAGATCAAAGGAGCTTCCTATGAGCAGCACTGCACAAACTGCTGAAGGCGAAAAAATTCTTATCGTTGACGACGATCCAGGGCTGAGCAGCCTGCTGGAGCGCTTTTTCGTCAGCAAGGGCTACCGCGCCCGCACCGTACCCAATACCGAACAGATGGACCGGCTCCTGGCCCGTGAAGTGTTCAACCTGGTGGTGCTCGACCTGATGCTGCCCGGCGAAGACGGCCTCACCGCCTGCCGCCGGCTGCGTGGCGCGAACAACCAGATCCCGATCATCATGCTCACCGCCAAGGGCGACGAGCTGAGTCGTATCAAGGGGCTCGAACTGGGCGCCGACGATTACCTGGCCAAGCCGTTCAACCCGGACGAGCTGATGGCCCGCGTCAAGGCTGTCCTGCGTCGCCAGTCGGCTCCGGTGCCTGGCGCCCCGGGCAGCGAAGACGAGAGCGTGACCTTCGGCGACTACGAGTTGTCCCTGGCGACTCGCGAGCTCAAGCGCGGCAATGAGGTCCACATGCTCACCACCGGCGAGTTCGCGGTGCTCAAGGCCCTGGTGATGAATGCTCGCCAGCCGCTGACCCGCGACAAGTTGATGAACCTGGCCCGGGGTCGCGAGTGGGACGCACTGGAGCGCTCCATCGACGTGCAGATTTCCCGTCTGCGTCGGATGATCGAGCCTGATCCATCCAAGCCGCGTTACATCCAGACGGTCTGGGGCGTGGGTTATGTCTTCGTGCCGGATGGCGCCGCCAGCAAGTGATCGGTGATTTGTAGGAGCGGGTGGCCTGTCGGGAATTGTCTTCCTTCAGGCGACCCGCGGTCCGTCATTGTGCGAGTATCGCTCGCTCCTGCAAGTGTGTAGCGGTTATCCATGAAAACCCCCGTTTGGTTCCCCCAGAGCTTCTTCTCCCGCACCCTCTGGCTGGTTTTGATCGTCGTGCTCTTTTCCAAGGCTCTGACGCTGGTATACCTGCTGATGAACGAGGACGTTCTCGTGGACCGCCAGTACAGCCATGGCGTGGCCTTGACCTTACGGGCCTACTGGGCGGCGGACGAAACCAACCGGACGAAGATCGCCGAGGCGGCGACGCTGATCCGCGTGGTCGGTGCCGGCGTGCCGGAAGGTGAACAGCACTGGCCCTACAGCGAGATCTATCAACGACAAATGCAGGCTGAGCTGGGAGCCGACACCGAGGTCCGCTTGCGCATGCATTCGCCTCCGGCGCTGTGGGTACGGGCTCCGAGCCTGGGAGACGGCTGGCTGAAGGTGCCGTTGTACCCGCATCCTTTGCGCGGACAGAAAATCTGGAACGTACTCGGCTGGTTCCTGGCCATCGGCCTGCTGTCGACGGCTTCGGCGTGGATCTTCGTCAGTCAGCTCAACCAGCCGTTGAAGCGGCTGGTCTACGCTGCCCGCCAATTGGGCCAGGGCCGCAGCGTCCGATTGCCCATCAGCGACACGCCCAGCGAGATGACCGAGGTTTACCGTGCCTTCAACCAGATGGCCGAAGATGTCGAGCAGGCCGGGCGCGAGCGTGAGCTGATGCTTGCGGGTGTTTCCCACGACTTGCGCACGCCGCTGACGCGGCTGCGACTATCCCTGGAGCTGATGGGCGAGCACACCGACCTGACGGACGAAATGGTGCGCGACATCGAGGACATGGATGCGATCCTCGACCAGTTCCTGGCGTTCATCCGCGATGGTCGCGATGAGTCGGTGGAAGAGGTGGACCTCAGCGATCTGGTGCGGGAAGTCGCTGCACCCTATAACCAGAACGGTGAAAAAGTACACCTGCGACTGGAGCCGATCCAGCCGTTCCCGTTGCGCAGGGTGTCGATGAAACGGCTGTTGAACAACCTGATCGGCAATGCCCTGAACCACGCCGGATCCGACGTCGAAGTCGCGGCTTATGTTTCCGGCGACACCAGTGCGCCTTATGTGGTGCTGAGCGTCATGGATCGTGGCGCGGGCATCGATCCGTCGGAGCTGGAAGCGATTTTCAATCCCTTTACCCGCGGCGACCGCGCCCGAGGTGGGAAGGGCACGGGGCTGGGCCTGGCCATCGTCAAGCGCATCGCCTCGATGCATGGCGGCAATGTAGAGTTGCGCAACCGCGTCGGTGGCGGCCTGGAAGCGCGGGTGCGCTTGCCGCTGGGGTTGATGCTGCCTCGGGATGCGGTCTAGGGGCGCCTACAAGCTACAAGCCGCAAGCTACAAGCTACAAGCTACAAGCTACAAGTTACAAGTTACAAGCTACAAGTTACAAGCTCAGGCAGTGCAGCTTGCGGCTTACAGCTGCCCCTATCCTTTGCCTTTGGTCCGGGTCATGTTCGGCCCGCCATTCTTTTCCAGATGCTCGATGATGATCCCCGCCACGTTCTTGCTGGTGGTGGTCTCGATTCCTTCCAGGCCGGGCGATGAGTTGACTTCCATGACCAACGGCCCGTGGTTGGAACGCAGGATGTCTACACCCGCAACGGCCAGGCCCATGACCTTTGCGGCACGCAGGGCGGTCATGCGCTCTTCCGGAGTGATCTTGATCAGGCTGGCGCTGCCGCCACGATGCAGGTTGGAGCGAAACTCTCCGGGCCGGGCCTGGCGTTTCATCGAGGCGATTACCTTGTCGCCCACGACGAAACAGCGGATATCCGCGCCGCCGGCTTCCTTGATGTACTCCTGGACCATGATGTTCTGCTTCAAACCCATGAATGCCTCGATCACCGATTCCGCCGCCGTGGCGGTCTCGCACAGGACCACGCCGATGCCCTGAGTGCCTTCCAGCACCTTGATCACCAGCGGCGCGCCGTTGACCATGGCGATCAGGTCGGGGATGTCGTCCGGGGAGTGGGCGAAACCGGTCACGGGCAGGCCGATACCCCGGCGCGACAGCAGTTGCAGCGAGCGCAACTTGTCCCGGGAGCGGGCGATGGCCACGGACTCGTTGAGGGGATACACGCCCATCATTTCAAACTGACGCAATACGGCGCAGCCATAGAATGTCACTGATGCGCCGATGCGCGGAATCACCGCATCGAAGCCTTCCAGCGGTTTGCCGCGGTAGTGGATCTGCGGCTTGTGGCTGGCAATGTTCATGTAGGCGCGCAGGGTATCGATCACCACCATTTCATGGCCACGTTCGGTCCCGGCTTCAACCAGGCGACGAGTGGAATACAGACGCGGATTTCGCGACAGCACAGCGATCTTCATGCAACACCTGTGGCAGAGGTAGTGGACACCGGGAACACCGGCTTGTCTTGAACGTATTTGGTGCCTGGATTGACCACCAACTGGCCGTCGATCAAGGCTTTGGAACCCAGTAACAGGCGATATCGCATGGACTTGCGGCAGGCCAGAGTGAATTCGACCCGCCAGATCCGGTCACCCAGTGCCAACGTGGTGCTGATCACGTAGCGGACCTGGGCGTGGCCGTTGGAGCTTTTTATGGTCTTGCGCGCCACCAGCGGGGCCTCGCAACGGCGATGGCGCAGTTGCACCACCGTGCCGAGGTGCGCCGTGAAGCGTACCCACTTCTCACCATTGCGCTCGAAGGGCTCGATGTCCGTGGCGTGCAGGCTGGAGGTGCTGGCGCCGGTGTCGATCTTGGCCCGCAGGCCCGCGACTCCCAGATCCGGGAGCGCCACCCACTCGCGTAGACCGACAACGGTCAAATGGTCAAAAGTCTTCAATAAAAAAACCTGCGATCAGTACATCGGATCGTGGACTCCGCGAATCGCGGTATTCACGCAGAATAATCACAAAATGGCGACAGTTATCTACCTACCTGTTTCCGGTCGTAACTTTCAGGGCCAGGGGGCTGGAGTCGGCTCGGCGGCATTCTATCTGTCGGGCCCGATTCGTGCGCTCGACAAAAACGGTAGTACAGTTCTGACTATCGGCGGAAAGAGGAATTGCAGTGACACAAAAAAATGCAGAGGACGACAAGGTCCGGCTCGATAAGTGGTTGTGGGCGGCGCGATTCTATAAGACACGGGCCTTGGCCAAGGCGGCTATTGAAAGTGGCAAGGTTCATCACCGGGGCGAGCGTTGCAAGCCGGGCAAGGAGCCTCGGGTCGGCGATGAGTTTGTGATCCGTGCCGGGTTCGATGAAAAGACCGTGGTGGTCGAAGCTCTGTCGATCGTGCGTCGCGGGGCGCCTGAAGCGCAGACGCTGTACCGCGAAACCGAGGCGAGCATCGCCAGGCGCGAAGCCGCGGCTGCCCAACGCAAGGCGGGGGCCCTGGGCGTCAGCACCGATGGCAAGCCGAGCAAGAAGCAGCGTCGGGACCTGTTCAAGTTTCGGGGCGACAACAGCGAGTAGGTCCTGAACGGATTGTTTGCCAATCTAGCGAGGTGGCGGCGGAGTGAAAAATTGTGGCGAGGGGATAAATCCCCTCGCCACAGGTTCAATCAGCATCCTAATGGAGCGAGCGGTGCAGGCTACGCGTCAGTCCACCCCTCGCCTTGCTTGGAACCCACCGTCAATGCCCATAAAATGCCCACCATCATTTGTCATCACCTCAGATACCAGACCCTATGACTGATTTACCGGACACCGACTTCACCCAACGTTTCATTTTCGATGACAGCGACGCCCGTGGTGAGCTGGTGTCGTTGGAGCGCAGCTATGCGGAAGTCCTCGCCAAACACGCTTATCCGGAGCCGGTCGCGCAGCTGCTCGGTGAACTGATGGCGGCTGCGGCGCTGTTGGTCGGCACCCTGAAGTTCGATGGCTTGCTGATTCTCCAGGCCCGTTCCGAGGGGCCGGTGCCCCTGCTTATGATCGAGTGCTCCAGCGAGCGCCAGATCCGCGGCCTGGCTCGTTACGACGCCGAGCAGATCGCGCCCGATGCGACCCTGGCGGACCTGATGCCCAACGGTGTACTGGCCCTGACGGTCGACCCGACCCATGGCAAGCGTTACCAAGGCATCGTCGATCTCGATGGGGCGACCCTGGCCGACTGCTTCACCAACTACTTCGTCATGTCCCAACAGACCAACTCGCGGTTCTGGCTCTACGCAGACGGGCGACGTGCCCGTGGTTTGCTGCTGCAGCAATTGCCCGCCGATCGTATCCGCGATCCGGAAGAGCGTGACGCCAGCTGGCAGCACGTCACCGCTCTGGCCAGCACCTTGAGCGCCGATGAACTGTTGAGCCTGGACAACGAAACTGTGCTGCACCGCCTCTACCATGAGGAACAGGTGCGCCTGTTCGACGGCCAGCCGTTGCGCTTCCAATGCAGTTGCTCCCGTGAACGTTCCGGTAATGCGCTGGTCAGTCTGGGTCTGGAAGATGCGCAGCAACTGGTGATCGAACATGGCGGTGCCATCGAGATCGATTGTCAGTTTTGCAACGAGCGCTACCTGTTCGATGCCGCGGACATCGTTCAGTTGTTCGCGGGCGCGGGTGTCGACACGCCGTCAGATACTCGTCACTAAAACGCTTCAGCGCAGGTAAATCTCCTGGCAAACGCCGGATTTACGCCGTACTGACGGGAGGGCCCTACTCTTTTTGGGCTTTTCTGGCATAATCCGGCCCACTTTTTTCGGGTAGTAGTGCGCGACTTCCTACTACAAAACGTTTGGAGCACTCGGCCACGGGCCGACGGGGAATCTCATGACGCAAGCCAATAACGCCGTGTACACCGATCTGAGTGTCGATGAACTGGTCAAAGAAGCCCTGAATCGCGGTGAAGGCGAGCTTGCCGATACCGGCGCACTGGTTGTTCGTACCGGTCATCGTACCGGCCGTTCGCCAGTCGACCGTTTCATTGTCGAAGAGCCAACCACCCAGGACGCCATTGCCTGGGGCCCGATCAACCGCAAGTTCCCGGCCGACAAGTTCGATGCCCTGTGGAACCGCGTCGAAGCCTACCTGGGCGAGCGCGAGCGTTTTGTCTCCCACGTGCATGTAGGGTCCGATCCTGCCCACTACCTGCCGGTCAAGATGACCACCGAAACCGCCTGGCACAACCTGTTCGGCCGCTGCCTGTTCATCAACCCCGAGCAGTACAACGCCGGCGGCAAGGAGGAGTGGCAGATCCTCAACGCGCCAAACTTCGTCTGCGAGCCTGAGCGCGACGGCACCAACTCCGATGGCACCGTGATCATCAACTTCGCGGCCAGGAAAGTGCTGATCGCTGGCATGCGCTACGCCGGTGAAATGAAAAAAGCCCTGTTCTCCGTACAGAACTTCCTGCTGCCAGCCGCCGACGTGCTGCCGATGCACTGCGCCGCCAACATGGGCGAAGAGGGCGATGTGACCCTGTTCTTCGGTCTGTCGGGCACCGGCAAGACCACCCTGTCCGCCGATGAAAGCCGTTACCTGATCGGTGACGACGAACACGGCTGGGGCGTGGGTGTGGTCTTCAATATTGAAGGCGGCTGCTATGCCAAGTGCATCGACCTGTCCGAAAAGAACGAGCCGGTCATCTGGAAAGCCATCCAGCATGGCGCCGTGCTGGAAAACGTCGTTCTGGACCCGGTGACCAAGAAAGCCGACTACGCCGACGACAGCCTGACCCAGAACAGCCGTGCGGCCTACCCGCGTGAACTGATCGAAAAACGCGCACCGAAGAACCTCGGTGGCGAGCCAAATGCCGTGATCTTCCTGACCTGCGACCTGACTGGCGTGCTGCCCCCGGTGTCGATCCTCAGCGAAGAACAGGCCGCCTACCACTTCCTGTCCGGCTACACCGCGCTGGTAGGTTCGACCGAAATGGGTTCGGGCAGCGGCATCAAGTCGACCTTCTCCACCTGCTTCGGCGCCCCGTTCTTCCCGCGCCCTGCCGGTGAATACGCTGAACTGCTGATCAAGCGTATCCGTGGCTTTGGCTCCAAGGTCTATCTGGTCAACACCGGCTGGACCGGCGGCGGCTACGGCGTCGGCAAGCGTTTCAACATCCCGACCACCCGTGCGGTGATCGCCGCTATCCAGAGCGGCGCGCTGGTCGGTGCTGAAACCGAACACCTGGACATCATCAACCTGGACGTGCCACTGGCTGTTCCAGGCGTCGAGACTGGCCTGTTGAACCCACGCAACACCTGGGCTGACAAGGCTGCCTACGACGAAGCGGCCAAGGCACTGGCTGGTCTGTTCATCGAGAACTTCAAGAAGTTCGACGTGAGCGACGCGATCAAGGCCGCTGGCCCGCAGTTGTAAGGCTCGGACAGTGAATGAAAAAACCGCCCTTAGGGGCGGTTTTTTTATAGGGGTTATTTGTTCGATAGATAAATGCGGGCGCCATGGTTTCCTGCTCGCGCCTGGACAGTCCCAAGCAAGCCGCTGCGATAAAGCCTTCACCGACTTTCGAGCATTCTGGAAAAGCTAATCGGATCGTCAGGATGTTGCAGACCCAGCAACTGGAGTTTCGAGCGTCGCCAGAATGGGCGGCTCCTCCGGTATTTCCATGCATCCGCCCAGCAACAGGGACAGGAGCAGGGTGGCGGGTAAGGCGAGTTTGTACGACATGGTCATTTCCTTTTTTCCAGGTTGCGAGCCGTGGGCGTCTTGCCGCTGGCGGTTTCGATGCAATGTGTTTGCTGGATTTTCGTTCAGTTCGTCATTTGTTCAGGCCGGCGTAACGCGGCAGCCTCAAGGTCCATCAACCCTCTGCCATAAGCTTCGCTGTTGGCATAGATTCCCGAGCGGTTGGCCGTCGCCAGAAGGTGTTCACGTACCTGGTGCGGGCTGAGTGCCGGATACAGACTTTGAAGCGCCGCGAGGGCGCCGCTGACGAGGGCGGCGGCCGGTGATGTGCCGGCCGTTTGCAGGTAGCGACCGTCCTTGCCTACGGTGAGCAGACCGGCCTCTGCGCCGGCGTCGCCGCCAGGGACAGCGATGCACCAGGCGGCTGCAACACCACAATAGTTGGATTTTCCATTGATGGCGCTGCCGTCGCTCTTCAAGGCCACCACTGCGATCCAACCCTTTTCCAGTTCAGGTAATGCGACCGGCAATCCGGGCTCGGCCAATGGCTCGCGCTTGAGTTCGTTGCCGGTCGGAAAGACAAATACGGCGCCGTCCGCTACCAGTTTCCGGGCAACCGCCAGGGAATCTGGCATCACCTGGTTGTACCGTGCTTCGTTGATTTCAGTGGCCGGAATGGCGTTGGCCCACGAGTTGTTGAACACTCGGGCGCCCTTGTCGAAGCCACTTTGCCAGGACTGTGCGATGTTGTTGTCGAAGAAGAACGGCTCGTTATCGTCGCCGAAACGGAAGGGGATCAGCCGTGCATTGAACGCGATGCCATGCATGCCCCGGTCGTCCTTGTTGGCGGCAAGGATGCCGGCCATTTGCGTGCCGTGGCCGATCCGGTCAATCGTAGCGGCGCGCCCCTCGACATAATCGAACCCAGGGTCGGCCAGCCTGCCTTCGAACTCCTTCAAATCACCCGCGAGCCCCGAATCGACCAGCGCCACGGTTACGTTCTGGCCGCTGCCTCCACGAGCGTACAGGGATGAAGCCTTGACCACGGCCAAGCCAGGTTGGGCATGATACTCCGGGGTTTCGAACTCGGCGGGTTCAACGCCGGAGGAGGCGGGCAGGGTCAGGCAGCCGCTCAATAGGAAGGTTGACGCAATCGCCAGCGCGCATGGCGCAGAAAACGGGTAGGGCATGGTTCGGTCCTTGAACAGAATGTTGAACGCCCGGCTTCCAAGCCTCGGCGTAACGCATGAATGATGGCGCACCTTAACCCGCGGGAGAGCCATGGACGAGGCATCAAAGTGCTCGGATTTGTATCACTTCGTGGCATAGAGGAAAGGGTTGGCGCTGCACCATCCGGTAGCGTTTCTAAGGCTCGACGAACTGACGCAGGAAGCCTGGGGTGAGGTGCATGGCGGAGTCCGGGCCGATGGGGCGTGTCTGGATGGGAAATGCCAGAGTGAAATCGTTGTTCACCGGAACAAAGAGGAACGATCCCACAACGATTCAGGAAGCGTCTGGTAAGCGTTCTTTTAATTGGTCGGTAAGGTTTGTCCCTCCCTTTCAATCCGGGTTGATACGGCCGGGCAAGGACGAACGATGAGCAAAGGAAAACCCGGTGAGCCCCAGGTCTGGGAGCACCACGGTGGCGACTGGGGCTACAGGAGGCTGCGGGATATGACCCCAGCCGAGCTGGCTAAGCGAGCAGTCGATCAACAACGCCACGACGCCATGCTCGGCAGGCAGGACGCTTACATGAAGGCGCGCCTGGCCCAACTGCACCAAGAGCACGCTCCGGCCATACGGGGCTGCGTATTCACCAAGTCCTGCAAGTTGCCCGATGCGGTTATCGACTACTGCAATCCAACCGGCTACATCCCTACGGAGCTTGTGAAAGAGTACGGCACGGTGACGCTGCTGGGTGGGCGCCAGGCAGACGAGTCGGGACGCGTACCGCTGAAAAGAATCACCGGTACGTTACCGGCCAGCTTCGGTACGTTTGCCTTGGGCGGGACGGCACTGAATGCCATGGGTACCGGCACCAGTGCCGCTGTCGGCGCGATCTCCGCACCTGTGGCGGCCGGAGCGCTGCTGGGGCTGGTGGGCTTGTTGGCGCCTACCAGCCTGGGTGACGGCTCACTCTATACCGAAGATCAATTGCGCTCCCTGGAACACGCTCGCACCCGCGTTCGCTTGCATATCGAAACCCGAGCCGACGGGACGCTGAAAGGGTATGGCTACAACACCCAGGCACGACCTGACTGGGAAATGATTCCGGTGGTGACCTTTCAGGTTCGCGGCGACCTCTATGTCGCGGACTTTGGCGATGGGGTCGAATTGATCTGGACGCCAGCGCAGGATCCTTCGGCGACGCTGGGAATTCCGGCCTTGGAGGCCGCTCCCCAGGCACCTCATATCTGGATCTTTCCACCAACCCCCGCGGCGGACAGCATTATCGTCAATCCGATTTATCCACCGGAGTACAAGGATTTCATTCTTGTGTTTCCGGTGGGTTCGGGGGTTTCGCCGCTTTATATTGTGTTGAGTGTTTCTGATCATAAATATCATCCGACCCCTAAAGGTGTTCTGCCTGCTTTTCCTGACCTTTTTCGTGTCCGGTCAAAAACTGCGGTACAAGGCGGAGGGGCGTTACGTCCGCGCTGGAGGGATCGAGCGGGAAACATTTATGAATGGGATCGGCAGCATGGAGCGCTTGAAAAATACAACAGACGTGGAAAACACCAAGGCGAGTTCGATCATGTTACTGGTCATCAAACAAAAAGTGCGGATAAGACGAGGGAGGTAGATCCATGAGTTTTGCAGTGTTGGGCTACCGTCCAGGCAAGGATGAACTGGTATTTGAGCAGAACCTCAGTTTGGTAGCAGAGGTTCTGAAGACCGTCATGGGCTGGAAAAGTGAGGATGATCACGTGGGAGTGGACTTCAGACTTTCTGTGACACAAGTACTGGAGATTGAGCGGTTGGAGTCGGTGGCTTTTCCCCATGGCCTTGATCTGTATTTAACATCTTATGAGTGACAATCAAAAATCGCGTAAGGGTCGAACTTAGAAGAGACCGACGGCTGCGGCCTCGTCGCTGGACCCAAGGACACCTGCGCCGCATCCATCCGCTGAATGCCCACCATCACACGAATAAATTTCAAAAAAAATCTCACGCTGGCTAAGGTGAAGGCTGTCTTTGGATCGCCAACAAGAGAGCCAACATGAGCCAGACACCCTTCGATATTCAGCGCGCCGCCGTGGTCGGTGCAGGCACTATGGGGCGGGGCATTGTGATGTGCCTGGCCAATGCCGGAGTAGCGGTGCAGTGGGTCGACAACAATCCACAGATGCTTGAGCAGGCACTGATCGCGGTGGCTGAGACCTACGCCCACAGCGTGCGCCAGGGACGTATTGACCAGGGCGAAGCCGATGCCCGGATCGCGCGGGTGACCCGCGCCGATGACTACACGGCAATTCGCGACGTGGACCTGGTGATCGAGGCGGTGTATGAAAACCTCGAACTGAAGCAGAAAATTTTCCGCGAACTCGATGGCCTGCTCAAGCACGAGGCGATCCTGGCAAGCAACACGTCGGCCCTGGACATCGATGCCATTGCTGCAGTCACGCAGCGGCCCACCCAGGTACTGGGCCTGCATTTTTTCAGCCCGGCGCACATCATGAAATTGCTGGAAGTCGTACGCGGTGCGCAGACTTCCAAGGCGGTGCTGGAGGCGGCCCTGGTGTTGGGCAAGCGCATGGGCAAGGTCAGCGTGATTTCTGGCAATTGCCACGGTTTCATCGGCAACCGCATGTTGCACCCCTACGTGTTGGAGGCGCGCAAGATGCTGCTGGAGGGGGCATTTCCCCATCAGGTGGATGCGGCATTGCAGGCTTTCGGTTTCGCCATGGGCCCGTTCCGTATGTACGACGTCGTTGGGATCGATCTGGAATGGCGCGCCCGTGAGCTGGCGGGCAAAGGCCAGGATGCACCCGAGGTGCAAGTGGATAATCGCTTGTGCGAATTGGGGCGGTTCGGGCAGAAGAGCGGCAACGGTTACTATCACTACGAACCTGGCAGCCGACAGGCCGAGCATGATGTTGAAGTCGATGCGTTGGTGCTGCGGGTCAGTGAAGAGCTGGGTTTTCAGCGTCGCGAAATTGGACCGGAAGAAGTTCGCGAGCGCTGCCTGCTGGCGTTGGTCAACGAAGGGGCGAAGATCCTGCAGGAAGGCATTGCCGAGTCGGCCCACGATATTGACCTGGTCTACCTCAATGGCTATGGATTCCCGGCGGACAAGGGTGGCCCGATGGCCTGGGCCGATGAACAGGGCCTGGATGACATTCACGTGCGGCTGCTGGAGCTTGAAACGAAGCAGGGCGATCATTGGAAGCCTGCACGGCTGATCAGCGAACTGGCAGCCCAGGGCAAGGGCTTCGCCCAGCGCTAGGTCCGGCCCGGCGCCACGAACCCATCAACGAGCCCCCACAAGGACAACTGATGCCCCAACGTTCCGAATACCTTCATTTGCAACCGCTCACTACGCGCTGGCATGACAACGATGTATACGGTCACGTCAACAACGTCACCTACTACAGCTTTTTCGATACGGCGGTGAACACCTACCTGATCGAAACCGGCGGCCTGGATATTCATGGCGGCGAGGTGGTGGGGTTTGTGGTGAGTTCCTCCTGCGACTACTTTGCCTCGATCGCTTTTCCGGAAAAAATTGAAGTCGGCTTGCGCGTTGCCAAGCTGGGCAGTAGCTCGGTGCAGTACGAGCTGGCGGTGTTCAAGGAAGGTGAAGAGGAGGCGTGCGCAGCGGGACGGTTTGTCCACGTGTTCGTGGATCGGGCGTCGAATCGACCGGTGGCGATTCCGGATCGGTTGCGCGGGGCTTTGCAGCGACTGGTGGTCTGAAACGAAAATCGCAGCCTGCGATCAGCGCCAGGCGCTGTCGGAGGCTGCGATTGTCAACGGCGTTATCAGTCAGTCGTTAGTCGCGGTAGTGGCGATGGTGATGCTTGCGATGCCCGTAGGCATGGCCGCGACCCGGATGGCCGTCACGGTAGTAGCGGCGATCGCCGCGGCGGCCGTCATAACGACGATCATCGTCGTCGTCCTTGCCCATGTAGTTACCCAGTGCGCCGCCGGCACCGCCGCCCGCTGCTGCGCCGATCAGGCTGCCGGTGGTACCGCCTACGCTGCGGCCGACCACGTTACCGCCGGCTGCGCCCAGCGCACCACCAATGGCTGCTTCGCCGCGGCTGTGTTTGTCTGCACCGACCGCACTACCACCCGCGCCGCCCAGGGCCGCGCCGATAGTGGAGCCGGTGTTGCCGCCCAGGGACTGGCCGACGACCGAACCCAAAACCCCGCCCAATGCGCCGCCAACGCCTGCTTCGGCAGTACCACCCGCAGAGGCGATGCCGCTGACCAGGCCAAGGGACAACAAGAGAATGGAGGAGAACTTCATAGAGGAGCCTCAAAGGGATGACGGCGCGATCCTGAGGCTGGCTTCGCTGCGTGACAATCGAAATCCGACGAGTAACACGACTTGTGCACAATTCTCTAAGTTATTGTTTTTAGTCTGGAACTTAAGCCGTTTTACTCGGTCTTTAGCTACTTCGGACAGGCCGTTTTCTAGGGAAAGCGGCCTTTTTTGTGGGTGGTCGAAAAGTGCAATGGATGGCGTATACCGTTCACTTGACGCGTATGAACTCATCGTGGCGAGGGAGCTCGCTCCCGCTGGGCTGCACAGCAGCCCTTTTTTGTGCGCGCTTCGCACTGGAACGCCAGCCGGTCAAGCGGGAGCAAGCTCCCTCACCACGGTTCAGCGATGTGCTTAGTGGACAGTATTGCGTAGCGGGCAAGGTTTTTTGCCCCTTGCCCACAGGAACGTCAGGCCGACTTGGCCAGGATCAAGCCATCCTCGCTGGCCGCTTCCAGGCGAATCGCCACGAACTTCGACGTTGGCGTGTGGCTGCCGTCGCCGATGCTCTCCAAGGGCACCAACGGGTTCACTTCAGGATAGTAAGCAGCAGCCTGCCCGGCCGGAATGTCGAACGCCAGCAGGGTGAAACCCTTGACCCGACGTTCGCGACCATCATCCCAGAGCGAGACGATGTCGGCTTTCTGTCCCGGCCGGAAACCCAGGCGAATGATGTCGGCCTCGTTGGCGAACAACACGTCGCGCTGGCCTTTAACACCGCGATAACGGTCATCTAGGCCGTAGATGGTGGTGTTGTACTGATCGTGGGAGCGCATCGATTGCATGATCAGGTCCGGCAACTGGCCGGTGGCACGGGTGCGTTCGTGCACCAGGTCGGTCGGCAGCAAGTTAGGCTTGAAGTTGGCCCGGCCCGACGCCGTGTTCCAGCGACGCGAACCGGCGCTGTTGCCCAGGTAGAAGCCACCGGGGTTCTGGATTTTTTCGTTGAAATCCTTGAAGCCGGGGACGGTATCGGCGATCAGGTCGCGGATGCGGCTGTAGTCGGCCGCCAGCCAGTTCCAGTCCACCGGGTGGCTGCCCAGGGTGGCAGCCGCGATGCCGGCGATGATCCAGGGTTCGGAGCGCATCTGGTTCGACAGCGGTTGCAACTGGCCCATGGAGGCGTGGACCATGCTGAACGAGTCTTCCACGGTCACCGCTTGCGCGCCTTCGGATTGCAGGTCGATGTCGGTGCGCCCCAGGCACGGCAGGATCAGCGCTTGCTTGCCGTGGGCCAGGTGGCTGCGGTTGAGCTTGGTGCTGATCTGCACGGTCAGGTCGCAGTTGGTCAGGGCCTGGAAGGTCCGCTGGCTGTCCGGCGTGGCTTGGGCGAAGTTGCCGCCCAGGCCGATGAATACCTTCGCCCGCCCTTCGGCCATGGCATGGATCGCCTCGACCACGTTGTGGCCGTTTTCCCGCGGCACCTTGAACTGGAAGCGGCGCTCCAGGGTGTCGAGAAACGCCACCGGTGGACGTTCGTTGATGCCCATGGTCCGGTCGCCCTGGACGTTGCTGTGACCGCGTACCGGGCACAGCCCGGCGCCTGGCCGGCCGATGTTGCCGCGCAGCAGCATGACGTTGGCGAGTTCCTGCAGGGTCGCCACCGAATGACGATGCTGGGTGAGCCCCATCGCCCAGCACATGATCACGTTCTTGCTCCGGGCGTACATGCGCGCCGCTTGTTCGATGTCCGCCAGGCTCATGCCCGATTGCGCGACGATCTGCTCCCACGGCGTGTCGTCGACCACCGCCAGGTAATCCAGCACGTTGGCGCTGTGTTCGTTGAGGAATACGTGGTCGAACACCGCCGGCTCGCCGGCCTTCTGCGCATCGCGTTCCCATTGCAGCAGGAACTTCGCCATGCCCCGCAGGATTGCCATGTCGCCGCCCAGGGCTGGGCGGAAATAGGCGGTGTTGGTCGGCTTATCGCCGTTGGTGAGCATTTCGAACGGGTGCTGCGGATGCTGGAAACGCTCCAGGCCACGCTCCTTGAGCGGGTTGATGCACACTACCTGGGCGCCGCGCTTCACCGCTTCACGCAGCGGCTCGAGCATCCGTGGGTGGTTGGTGCCGGGGTTCTGACCCCAGACGAAAATGGCGTCGGCATGCTCGAAATCGTCGAAGGTCACCGTGCCCTTGCCCACGCCGACGCTCTGGGACAACGCCACGCCGCTGGCTTCGTGACACATGTTCGAGCAGTCGGGGAAGTTGTTGGTGCCGAAGGCGCGTACGAACAGCTGGTACAGGTAGGCCGCTTCGTTGCTGGCCCGGCCGGAGGTATAGAACTCGGCCTGGTTCGGACTGGACAGCCCTTGCAGGTGCTTGCCAATCAGTGCGAACGCCGCTTCCCAACTGATGGGCTTGTAGCGGTCGGTTTCGGCGTCATAGCTCATCGGCTCGGTCAGGCGGCCCTGGTATTCGAGCCAGTAGTCGCTCTGTTCCAGCAACGAGGTCACGCTGTGACGGGCAAAGAAGGCAGCATCGACGCGACGCTTGGTGGCTTCCCAGTTCACGGCCTTGGCGCCGTTTTCGCAGAACTTGACCATGCCGCTTTCCGGCGAGTCGCCCCAGGCACAGCCGGGGCAGTCGAACCCGCCGTTCTGGTTGGTCTTGAGCATCATGCGGATGTTTTTCAGCGCGTTGTCGCTGGTCAGCCAGGCCTGGGCGACGCTGATCAGCGCGCCCCAACCGCCGGCCGGGCCCTTGTAGGGCTTATAGCGCGGTACTGGTTTCTGGTCGGCTTGTTGATGATTGCTCACGCTTGATTCTCCATCGCAGGGCTGTAGACCCGCGGCGCACTTTTTTGCGGCAGGTGGATGAGGTTGAGGTTGTGTTGGCGGGCCCACTGCACGGCAAGACCGGTGGGCGACGACAGGCTGACCAGGGTCTGGACACCGGCGCGCAGCACTTTCTGGATCAATTCCAGGCTGCAACGGCTGGTGACGATGGCCAGGCCCCCGGCGACCGGGATCTGTTGCCGGACCAGCGCGCCGATCAGCTTGTCGAGGGCGTTATGCCGGCCAACGTCTTCGCGGCCCAGCAATAACTCGCCCTGGGCGTTCATGAACAGCGCTGCGTGGACCGCCCCACAGTGCTGGCCCAGGGGTTGGAACTGACTGATGCGCTGGCGCAGGCCATCGAGCCATTGCGCAGGTGGGAGCGGCGCGCCTGGCAAGACCTTGAGGTTGGGCAACGCCTGCTCCACCGCTTCTACGCCGCACAGGCCACAGCCGCTGGTACCAGCCAGTTGTCGGCGTTGTTGCTTGAGGTTCCAGAACGCACGGTTGGCGATGGTCACCTGGGCATGGTGCGCGGAACCTGCGCCGATCAGTTGCAGGTCATAGATGTCCGTCGCGTCTTCAATGATGCCGCTGCCCAGGCTGAAGCCGACGATGAAGTCTTCAAGGTCGGTCGGGGTGACCAGCATGACGGCCTGGCTGATGCCGTTATAGGCAATTGCCAGCGCCACTTCCTCGGCCAGCGCGGTGCTGTCCGATTGCGAGCGGTCCAGATTGCAGTAGCGATAGCTCTGGCTGGCGGCCGGCCCGGGTGTTTCCACCGAGGGTGCCGGGCAGGCAGGGGGCTTGTCGTTCATGGGCATCACTGAAAGTAGGAATAGTGGTAAGACTAAATGCGGCAATCTGCCACGTCTAATCGCTATTACTGATCTTTCAATAGATGACGTCGATCAACTTCCTGTCATTGATTTCTGGTAGAGGGCGAAGCAGGCCTCCGCCAGCGCCGAACGTGGCGCGCCGCGCCGCATGATCATTCCCAGCGGGACCAGCGTCTGTGCGCTTTCGATAGGCTGGATGCGCAGGTCTTCGGTCAGCACATCCAGGCCGTTTTCCAAGGGCATCACCGCGCAACACAGTCCGCCGTGCACAGCTTGTAACAATTGATGCACGGCGTCGGTTTGCAACAGCGGCTGAGGCGTCAGGCCCCGGCTGTGAAAGTTGTAGTCGATGGACTGACGAAAATGCATGCCGCTGGTGAGCATGCCCAAGGGCAATTCGATCAGTGCCTGCCAGGTCAGCGGCTGCTCGCCAAAAAAGAAAAATCGCTGGTCGTACAGCAGGCCCATGCGGGTATGGCTGAACGTAAGGGCCTCGAAACGCTCGTTGTCCAGGCGCTCGAGATAGGAAATGCCCAGGTCGATGCGGTTGTTCGCCAGTTGCTCGAGGATTTGCTCGGAACTCAGGGAGGATAGTTCAAAGCGCAGGTTGGGGTGCTCGGTGTGCAAGCGCTGCATCATCGCCAGCGGATCGAAATCCGACAGCGGCACCACACCCAGGCGCAGCGTGCCCACCAGATTACCGCGACAGGCCGCCGCTTCGGCCTGCAGGCCGTCATAGGCCGCCAGCACCGTGCGCGCCCAGGCCAGCACCCGCTCTCCCGGCGCGGTAAACCCTTCAAAGCGCTGGCCGCGATTGACCAATGGCAGCTCGAGTTCTTCCTCGAGACTGCGCAGGCGCATCGACAGGGTCGGTTGGGTGATGTGACAGCGGGCGGCGGCTTGGCCGAAGTGGCGGGTTTCATCCAGTGCGATAAGAAATTTCAGCTGCTTGATGTCCATCTTCGCTCCAGGGCGCAGGAAGTTTCGGATTCTAGCGCTTGCGGGTGACGGGGTCATTGGTCGGCTGGGCACCGGGTTCGTCTGGGTTGGTCTAGTCTTGGCGTTTGGACACTTAAATCCAAGGAGTGTGCACCATGAGTCTTTTTAACTTTGTGAAGGAAGCAGGCGAAAAACTGATCGACCTGCTGACGCCTGGCAATGCCAATGCCAGCGAGCAGTTGAAAGAGCATATCAAGCAGGTCGGGCTGGGTAATCCGAATGTTCACGCAACCATCGAAGGTGACAAAGTCACGGTGACCGGTGAAGTAAGCAGCCAGGAAGAAAAGGAAAAAATCCTGTTGGCCGTAGGTAATATCGCAGGGGTTGGCAGTGTGGATGACCAGATCACGGTGACCGGCCCAGTGGCGAAAGCGGCGCGTTTCGTCACCGTGAAGAGGGGCGACACACTCAGCGCCATCTCCAAGACTGAATACGGCGACGCGAACCAGTACAACAAGATTTTCGAGGCCAACAAGCCGATGCTCACGCACCCGGACAAGATCTATCCGGGACAGGTGCTGCGTATTCCTGAGTAACCGATACCTGTGGCGAGGGAGCTTGCTCCCGCTCGGCTGCGTAGCAGTCGCATTTTTGGAGGAGCGCCGCGCACTGGAGCGCCAGCCCGGTCCAGCGGGAGCAAGCTCCCTCGCCACACTGATCGCGTCAGAGCCCTTCGATGAGCGTCCGGTAGTCCGTCACCGCCGCAAACTCCCCCGTATCCTTCGGCCCCTTGCGGCTGTCCGGCTCGCTGACCGCCAGCAGGTGCGCCACGCCGAAGTCCCGGGCGCTGCGTAGCACCGGCAGGGTGTCATCGATGAACAGGCTGCGGGCCGGGTCGAAATTCAGGTCGGCTTGCAGGGCGTCCCAGAATTGACGGTTCTCCTTGGGGAAACCGTAGTCGTGGGAGCTGATCAGGCGTTCGAAGTAGGGCGCCAGTTCGATACGTTCCAGCTTCAGGGACAGCGAGTCGCGGTGGGCGTTGGTGATCATCACCACGCGCTTGCCGGCCCGCTGGATCGCCGCCAGGAAGGTGTCGGCGTCCGGGCGCAAGGCGATCAGGTGCGCGGTTTCCAGCTTCAGCTCGCGCACCGGCAGCTTCAGTTCGGCTGTCCAGAAATCCAGGCAGTACCATTGCAACTGCCCGGCGTTGCGCTCGAACAGCGGCTGCAACTCCATCTCCGCCATCGCCCGGCTCACGCCGTGCAGTTCGGCGTAGCGCTGGGGCAGGTGTTCCATCCAGAAATGGTTGTCGTAATGCAGGTCCAGCAAAGTGCCGTCCATGTCCAGCAGCACCGTATCGATCTCGTGCCAGGGCAACAAGGCCATAAAAACTTCTCCAGCGGTAAACGGATATCCGACACAAACAATCAGGATAGGCCGGGTATAGTAGCCTGCTATCGCCCAGGGAGCCGTCTATGCGCCAGAAACCCACTATCCTCGATCGCCGGATCGTCGCCACCAGCCGCCTGTTTTGCGTGGAAGAACTGAAACTGCGTTTTTCCAACGGCGTGGAGCGTACCTATGAACGTCTGGCGAGCAAGGGGGCGGGGTACGGCGCGGTCATGATCGTGGCGATGCTCGATGCCGACCATGCGGTACTGGTGGAAGAATATTGCGGTGGCACCGATGCCTACGAGCTGTCCTTGCCCAAAGGCCTGATCGAGCCGGGTGAAGACGTGCTGGCGGCCGCCGAGCGGGAACTCAAGGAGGAGGCGGGTTTCGGTGCGCGGCAATTGGAGCATCTGACCGAACTGTCGTTGTCTCCCGGCTACATGAGCCAGAAGATCCAGGTAGTGCTGGCGACCGATTTATATGAAGAGCGGCTGGAGGGTGACGAGCCCGAGCCGATGCGTGTGGACAAGGTCAACCTGCGAGAGTTGTCAATCTTGGCGCAGAACCCTCAGTTCACCGAAGGTCGGGCCCTGGCCGCGTTATACCTGGCCCGCGATGTGTTGGCCCAGCGCGCAGCGGTGCTGTCATGAATTTTCCCCATCCCCTGATGGCCCCGGTCATCGAATTGGCGCTCAAGGCTGGCGAGGCGATCCTGCCGTTCTGGCGCGCCGATGTTCAGGTCAACCGCAAGGCCGACGAATCGCCGGTGACCGCCGCCGACATGGCCGCCCATGACGTGATCGTGGCCGGGCTGACGGCCCTCGCGCCGGATATACCGATTCTTTCCGAAGAAGACGCCGATATCGCGCAAAGCGTGCGTGCCGGCTGGCAACGCTGGTGGCTGGTGGACCCGCTGGATGGGACCAAGGAATTCATTTCGGGCAGCGAGGAATTCACCGTCAATATCGCGCTGGTGGAGCAGGGGCGCGTGGTGTTTGGCGTGGTATCGATGCCCACCAATGGACGCTTTTATGTCGGCGGCGGAGGGCTGGGGGCGTGGCGTGGCGACAAGGACGACGAGCCTTTGCCGATTAAGGTTCGCAATGTGCTGGCGCCGGGTGAGGCCTTCACGGTGGTCGCCAGCCGCCGTCACACGAGTGTGGAGCAGGAGCGTCTATTGGAAGGCTTGAGCGCGATCTTGGGTGAATTGCAACTGACCAATATCGGTAGCTCGTTGAAGTTTTGCCTGTTGGCCGAGGGTGCGGCGGATTGTTACCCACGTCTGGCCCCGACCTCTCAATGGGATACCGCCGCCGCCCAGGGCGTGCTGGAAGGGGCCGGTGGCGAGGTGCTGGATCTGCGTGGCGAGCCGTTCTGTTATCCGGCCCGAGAGTCGCTGCTGAATGAGTCGTTTCTGGCGTTGCCGGCGAAGGCCGCGTGGCGTGGGAAGCTACTGGAACTGGCGCGTTGCTGATTCGCACCTGTCTCAGTGGCGAGGGAGCTTGCTCCCGCTCGGTTGCGCAGCAACCGCCAAATGCCGGGACTGCTTGGCAGTCCAGCGGGAGCAAGCTCCCTCGCCACAGCGATTGCGGTGCCTCTAGCGGTGCAGCACATACTGCCCCTCGAATCGCACCGCCGCTTCGTCACTCCCGGTATTGAGCACCTGCGTCTGCAAACTCAGCCGTGCCCGTCCGTAGCGTCGGTAGGTCGCCAAAAAGCGTTTCCAGACCTTTTCCTCAGGCGCGTCGCAGACGACGGTGGCATCGTCCGTGACCGGCAGCGGGTAGCTGATCTGCCCTTCCTGAATCACGATGTGCCCATCCTCGATACCCTCCTCGCGCAGCGCCAGGTGCAGCCAGCCCCAGCCGCCGAGCACCGCGCCGCAGTACAGGCTGCCGCCGAACATGGTGCTCTTGTGGTTGACGTTGGCCTCCAGCGGCAAAAACAGGCGCAGCTGGCGGGCCTGCCAATCGAGCACTTTCAGGCCCATGTCCCGAGTCAGCGGGATGTCGTGGTGCAGGACGGATTCCAGGTAGCGGCTGTCACGGTTCATGGCCGGGCCTCTTGCTTGAATGGACGATGAAGAACGCTCAATCGGGCTCATCGGACGCGCCGTGGTTGCTGTCGCCAAAGGTCAGCCCGTGTTTGCGCAGCTTGTCGTGCAGGGTCTTGCGCGGAATACCCAGTGCTTCGGCGAGACTGCGTACCGAGCTGTGGGGACGGGCCAGTTCGGCGGCGATCAGGGTTTTCTCGTAGTTTTCCACCTGCTCGCTCAGACCTCCGCTGATCACCTCCACCGGCGCGCCGGGGCTGCCATCGGGTGCGCTGTTATCCAGCGCCAGTTCCAGGCCCAGGGCGAAGCGCTCAGCGGCATTCTGCAGTTCCCGTACATTGCCCGGCCAGCTGTGGCGCAAAAGCAACGCCCGTTGCGCCGGTTGCAGTTCATGGGGCGGCAGGCCGTGGCGAGCGGCGGCTTCGTTGGCGAAATGCTGGAACAGCATCAGCGCATCCTCGCCCCGTTCGCGCAGCGGCGGTATGCGCAGCGGAGCGACGTTCAGGCGGTAATACAGGTCGGCGCGGAACCGCCCTTGATCAGCCGCCTGGCGCAGGTCTTCCTTGGTGGCGGCGATGACACGGATGTCCAGTGGGATCTGTTGATTGCCACCCACCCGCTCCACCATCCTTTCTTGCAGCAGGCGCAGCAGCTTGACCTGGACGTCCAGGCTCATGCTTTCGATTTCATCGAGAAACAGCGTGCCGCCGTTGGCGAACTCGAACTTGCCGATGCGGCGTTTCTGCGCGCCGGTGAATGCGCCGGGCTCGTGGCCGAACAGCTCGCTCTCCACCACTGACTCGGCCAGGGCGCCGGCATTGATCGCCACGAACGGCCCGTTGCGCCGACCTGAAAGGTCATGCAGCGCCCGGGCGACCACTTCTTTGCCGGCACCGGTTTCCCCGAGGATCAGCACGTCGGCGCGGGTCGCCGCCAGTGCGCCGATCTGCTCGCGCAGGCGCAGCATTGGCGTTGATTGGCCTACCAGACGGGCACTGAGTTCATGCCGATCGCTCAGTGCCAGGCGCAGGCTGCGGTTATCCAATACCAATCGGCGCAAGGCCAGGGCGCGGCGCACGCTGTCGAGCAGATGGTCACTGGCGAACGGTTTTTCCAGGAAATCATAGGCCCCGGCACGCATCGCCTGCACCGCCAGCGGCACGTCGCCGTGGCCGGTGATCAGCAGCACCGGCAGCTCCGGGTCCTGGGCGTGAAGTTCACTGAGCAGTTCCAGGCCGTCCATGCCCGGCATGCGAATGTCGCTGACCACCACGCCTGGCCAGTCGCGGGGCAGTTGTCCGGCCACGCCCCTGGCCTCGGCCAGGGGCAGGATCTTCAGACCGGCCAGGTCGAGGGTCTGGCTCAAGGCCTGACGCAAGTGGGGATCATCGTCGATCAACACCACCTCAATCCGGTTGTCGATGGTCATACACTACGGTCCTCGGAAGGTTGCAGGCTCACCCCGGGCGCGCCGGGACGCAGCTTCAGAGTGATCAGGGCGCCGCCCTCCTTGTGGTTGGCGAATGACAGTTCGCCGCCGAAGGCGCGCATCAGGGTGTCGCAGATCGCCAGCCCCAGGCCAAGGCCCTGGGTGCGGGTCTTGGTGGTGTAGAACGGCTCCCCGGCGCGGCCGAGGGCTTCCATGCAGAACCCCGGGCCGTTATCGCGGATGTACAGGTTGACGCCGGTTTCATGGGCCTGGGCACTGAGCCAGAGTTTGCGCGGCGGGCCTTTTTCGGTCAGGGCGTCGAGGGCGTTTGCCAACAGGTTACCCAGGACCTGGCGCAAGCGGGTCTCGCCGGCCTCGACCCACAGCGTAGCCGCCGGCAGGTCGCGGATCAGCTCCACTTCCATGCTGCGCCGGCGTTTGGCAAGCAGCGCCAGGGCGTCGTCCAGCGCCGGTTGCAGGGCGACGCTTTCCGGGGCGTGGCGGTCTCGGCGGGCGAAAGCGCGCAGGTGAGCGATGATCGACGCCATGCGCCCGGTCAATTCGCTGATCAGCTTGAGATTGCCCCGAGCGTCCTCGGTGCGCTGGTGGTCGAGCAAAATCTCGGCGTTCTCGGCGTAGCTGCGAATGGCCGCCAATGGCTGGTTGAGCTCGTGGCTGATGCTCGCCGACATGGTGCCCAGAGCGGACAATTTGCCGGCCTGTACCAGATCATCCTGGGCGCGGACCAGTTCCTGCTGGGCCTGCTCACGCTCGAGGACTTCCTGGCGCAGTCGCCGGTTCAGGCCTTCCAGGTCGCTGGTACGCTCCGCCACGCGGCCCTCCAGCTCGTGACGGGCCTTGGCTTCGAAGGCGATCCGGTCCAGATAGTGACGTCGGCGCTGCATCATCAACCCGAGCAGCAGCATCAACACCAGCAACGCCGCGCCACCGGTGGCGACCACCGTGCGTACCGGACGGTCGATCAGTGTGCGTGGCGCGAGGATGCTCACGCTCCAGCCAGTCTCTTCGATGGACTGGGTCTGGGTCAGCCAGGCCTTGCTTTCCAGGTTCAGCGGCTTGGGATCACGGGTCGGATAGGGTTGAACGGCACTGATGGCCTTGCGTTCGTCGTCGCTCAAGGGCCGGGTTGCGCGAAATCGCCAATCCTGGCGCGACGTGAGGATGACCACCCCATTGTGATCGGTGACCAGCAGTTGCTCCGGGGTATTGCCCCACAAGCTTTCGGTGTGGTCCAGGTCGACCTTGACCACCAGCACGCCGATGACTTTCTCGCCCTCGTGCTCGCGCACAGCGGCAGCGAAGAAGTAACCGCGCTTGGCCGAGGTGGTGCCCAAGCCAAAGAAGCGTCCCAGGCGTCCGGCCATGGCTTCGATGAAATAGGGGCGGAAGGCGAAATTGCGTCCGACGAAACTGTCATGTTTGTCCCAGTTCGACGCCGCCAGTGTCTTGCCGGTGGGGTCCATCAGGTACATGACCTCGGCACCGGTCTGGGTGCTGATATTTTTCAGCAGCCGGTTGGCGTTATCCTGGGTGACGCCGTCGTCCGGGGACTGCAACGCCGCGCGCAGCGCCGGCAGGTCGCCAAGGATCTGCGGTAGCACCTCGTAGCGGTGCAGTGTGCCGAGCAGGTTGGCGACATACAGGTCCAGCGTCTGACGGTTCTGCCCCGCCAGTTCACTGCGGTAATAACGTTCGGCCAGATGCTCCAGCGGCCATAACAGCGGCGCGAGGCACAGCGCAAGCAAGGCCAGGCTGCGCCAACGGGGTCTGCGGGGAAGGGTGGAGTTCATGAGCGTGCGCCTGTGGGGACAAGCGCATTATGCCTACGACGAACGTTGGAGTCTGCGATCAGGCGAAGACGTCGGCATCCTGAAGCAATGACGCAGCCAGGTCCTTGCCCGACAATTGCGGCGTGATATCGCCCAGTTGCCAGTCGATATTCAGCTGTGGGTCATTCCATAGCAGGCTGCGCTCTGAAGACGGGTCGTAATAGTCAGTCGTCTTGTAGAGGAACTCGGCATATTCGCTCAGTACGACAAAACCATGGGCAAAGCCTTGCGGCACCCAGAGCTGACGGTGATTGTCGGCGGACAGTCGCACGGCCACCCACTTACCGAAATTGGGCGAGCTGCGACGAATGTCGACAGCCACGTCGAGTACTTCACCTGCGCTGACCCGTACCAGTTTGCCCTGAGTGTTCTGCAACTGATAATGCAGGCCACGCAAGACGCCCTTCTGCGAGCGGGAGTGATTGTCCTGTACGAACTGGGTCTCTACTCCGGTCAGTTCTTTGAATGCCTTGGCGTTGAAGCTTTCATAGAAAAAACCGCGGTCATCACCAAATACCTTCGGTTCGATGATCAATACATCAGGCAGGTCGGTGGCGATTACGTTCATCGGGCGTTTCTCCGGCGGATCGAATAGGACAATGGCGCCTATTCTTGCCCAAAAGTGGCGGACGGCGCGAGTTCTCAGTAAGCAGGGGGTTGCTTATCCTCTTGCTCAATGGCGAGATAGGCATTCAATAAAACCACCCAAAAGGGGTCGTTGTATGCCACTCGCTACGTTGGTTCACCGTGCCAGTTTGCCAAGCCCACAGATCAGCGCCGAACAGGCCCTGGTGCTGCTGCGCTCGAATTACGGACTCAGCGGTGACCTGCGACCCCTTGGCAGCCAGCAGGACCTCAATTACCGCGTCGACAGCGAGCGCGGGCGGTTCGTGCTCAAGATTTGCCATGGCGACTACGCCCTCAAGGAGCTTGAAGCGCAACATGCCGCGCTCAAGCGGCTGGCCGAGCACGGCGTGGTAAAAGTCCCGAAGGTGATGCCGGCTGGTAACGGCCAGGATCTGTTGACCCTGGACGTCGACGGGCAAGCGGTCCATGTCCGTCTGCTTGAATACATCGACGGCCAGTCCCTGACCCAACTCAATCACCTGGGGCCAGAGCTGGTGACCGGCCTGGGTCGATTGTGCGCGCAGATCGACTTGGCATTGGCAACGTTTGAACATCCGGGGCTGGAGCGGACGTTGCAATGGGACGCCCGCCACGCCACCACCCTGATCGACCACCTGCTGCCGGTGATCCACGACGAGCAGCAGCGCAACCTGATCGCCGATATCGCGCAGCAGGCCGAGCGGCGTTTGCAACCGCTCAAGGCCCGGTTGCCGGTGCAGGCGATCCACATGGACATCACCGATGACAATGTGGTCTGGCAGCGCGATGCCCAGCGCCAGTGGCAATTGCAGGGTGTCATCGATTTCGGCGACCTGATCCGCACCTGGCGCATCACCGACCTGTCGGTGACCTGCGCGGCTTTGCTGCACCATGCCGACGGCGATCCGTTCTTTATCCTGCCGGCGGTCAAGGCCTACCACGCGGTCAACCCGTTGCAACATGAAGAGCTGCTGGCGCTCTGGCCGCTGATCGTGGCGCGTGCCGCCGTGCTGGTGCTCAGTGGCGAGCAGCAGGTCGGCATCGATCCGGACAACCAATACAGTCGCGACAACCTGGAGCACGAATGGGAGATTTTCCGGGTGGCCCACTCGGTGCCCTTCGAGCTGATGGAAGCGGCAATCCTCAACGCCGCCGGTCACAGCCTGCCACCGATTGCCAGTGCAGGTTTCGCACCGCTACTGCCGACGCTGGTGGGGCGTGAGTTCGCACTGATCGACCTCGGCGTGCTGAGCCCGCATTTCGAGGCCGGTAACTGGGAACAGCCGGACATCGACCAGCGTTTGTTGATCGAGGCCGCTGGCGTTCATGGGCTGGCCGCCAGCCGCTATGGGCAGTACCGCTTGTCCCGCACCCGGCCGGACAGCGCCGTGGAGCCCGAGACCTTTGCATTGCACGTGGAATTGAGCGTCCCTCAGGGGACGCCGCTGGAGTCACCGTTCGCCGGTGTGGTGCACAAGACCGCCGATGGTGGCCTGCAGCTGGACAGCGCGCAGTTGAGCGTGCGGCTGTGGGGTGTCGCCTCGCCGCTGCATGCGGGCGCGGCGCTGGTCAAGGGCCAGATACTGGGCGAAGTGAGCGGGTTGCTGCGGGTCCAATTGTGCCGGAGCGCGCAGCTGAATCCGCCGTTGTTCTGCACGCCGTCCAGGGCGGCGGCCTGGCAAGCGCTTTGCCCTTCGCCGGCGGTGCTGCTGGGGTTGGCTTGCGACGCCGAGCCGGAGGTCGATCCGCAAGCCCTGCTGGCTCGTCGCGATGCGAGCTTTGCCCGTTCCCAGAAGCACTACTATGTCGATCCGCCACGGATCGAGCGCGGCTGGCGCAATCATTTGATCGACATGCAGGGCCGCTCCTACCTCGACATGCTCAACAATGTCGCGGTGCTGGGGCATGGACATCCGCGCATGGCGGCGGTGGCCGCCCGGCAGTGGTCGCTGCTCAATACCAATTCGCGCTTTCACTACGCGGCGATTGCCGAGTTTTCCGAACGTCTGCTGGCGCTGGCACCCTCCAACATGGACCGGGTGTTCCTGGTCAACAGCGGCACCGAGGCCAATGACCTGGCGATCCGCCTGGCCTGGGCCTACAGCGGCGGGCGGGACATGCTCAGCGTGCTGGAGGCCTACCACGGTTGGTCCGTGGCCGCCGATGCGGTGTCCACGTCCATCGCCGACAACCCCCAGGCCTTGAGCAGTCGCCCGGACTGGGTGCATCCGGTGACTGCGCCCAATACCTACCGCGGCGAATTCCGTGGCCGCGACAGCGCCCCGGACTACGTGCGCAGTGTCGAGCACAACCTGGCGAAAATTGCCGAGCAGAAGCGCCAGCTTGCCGGGTTCATTTGCGAGCCGGTCTACGGTAACGCGGGTGGGATTGCGCTGCCGCCCGGCTACTTGAAGCAAGTCTATGCCATGGTCCGTGAGCGCGGCGGCGTGTGTATCGCCGACGAAGTGCAGGTAGGCTATGGGCGCATGGGTGAGTTCTTCTGGGGCTTTGAAGAGCAAGGCGTGGTGCCGGACATCATTACCATGGCCAAGGGCATGGGCAACGGCCAGCCGCTGGGTGCGGTCATCACTCGACGGGAAATCGCCGAGGCGCTGGAGGCCGAGGGTTATTTCTTCTCCTCGGCCGGCGGCAGCCCGGTCAGTTGCCAGATCGGCATGGCCGTGCTGGACGTCATGGAAGAAGAAAAACTCTGGGAAAACGCGAAAGTGGTGGGCGGACATTTCAAGGCCCGGCTCGAAGCCTTGATCGACCGGTTTCCATTGGTTGGTGCAGTGCATGGCTCCGGGTTCTACCTGGGCGTCGAGCTGATCCGCAACCGCGACACCCTGGAGCCGGCTACCGAAGAAACCATGGCGCTGTGCAACCGCCTGCGCGAACTGGGGATCTTCATGCAACCGACGGGCGATTACCTGAACATCCTCAAGATCAAGCCGCCGATGGTCACGTCTCGCCAGAGCGTGGACTTTTTTGTGGATATGTTGACTAAGGTGTTGGAGGAGGGATTGTAACCGCCGGGACGTAGACCTTTCCTGTGGGAGCGAGCCTGCTCGCGATGCGATTTTCCATTCGACGCCATAGTCGTCTGGCTGACCGCTATCGCGAGCAGGCTCGTTCCCATAGTGTTGAAATATCGATTTTTGTCGGTGTTTTAGGCGTTTTTTCCTTGCCGATTATTTTTTTGTCCTTTTAAAGCCGATTTTTATCGCTTATAAAGTCTTTCCCAGCACGCACTACGTGCATTCTTTTTTCACATCGCTCACTGGAGTCCTGATTCATGACAACGTTGCGCAGCACTCCCCGCGCCGATGGTTTTCACATGCCTGCCGAGTGGGCGACGCAGACTCAGGTCTGGATGATCTGGCCCGAGCGTCCGGACAACTGGCGCCTGGGTGGCAAGCCGGCTCAGGCGGCCCACGTTGCGGTGGCCAAGGCGATTGCGCGTTTCGAACCGGTGACCGTGGCCGTGTCCGCCGCCCAGTACGAAAACGCTCGGGCCCGTCTCGACGTGCCGAATATCCGCCTGGTGGAGATGTCCAGCGACGATGCCTGGGTTCGCGACACCGGTCCGACCTTTGTCATCAACGACAACGGCGAGGTTCGCGGTGTCGATTGGGATTTCAATGCCTGGGGTGGTTTCGACGGCGGGCTGTACGCACCGTGGAACCGCGATTCACAGGTGGCCGGCAAGGTCCTGGAAATCGAACGCAGCCCGCGGTATCGCACCGAAGGTTTCGTGCTGGAAGGCGGATCGATCCATGTCGACGGTGAAGGCACTCTGATCACCACCGAGGAATGCCTGCTCAACCGCAATCGCAACCCGCACCTGAGCCGTGAGGAAATCGAAGCGGTGCTCAGCGCGCATTTGTCGGTGGACAAGGTCATCTGGCTGCCGGACGGCCTGTTCAACGATGAGACCGATGGGCATGTGGATAACTTCTGCTGCTACGTGCGCCCCGGCGAAGTGCTCCTGGCCTGGACCGATGATCCTCAGGATCCGAACTACAGCCGCTGCCAGGCTGCCATGAAAGTGTTGCAGGGCAGCACCGACGCCAAGGGGCGTCCTTTCATCGTGCACAAGATGCCGATTCCGGGGCCGTTGTTCGCCACCGAACAAGAGTGTGCCGGCGTGGATGCGGTTGAAGGTTCCCAGGAACGCAACCCGAGTGTCCGCCTGGCCGGGTCCTATGTGAATTTCCTGATCGTCAACGGCGGCATCATCGCCCCGAGTTTTGACGACCCGCTGGATACACCGGCCCGGGAAATCCTGCAGAAGCTGTTTCCGGAGCATGAAGTGGTCATGGTGCCTGGGCGAGAACTGTTACTGGGTGGTGGCAACATCCATTGCCTTACCCAACAACAGCCCGCCCCGCGGACAAAATGAGTGCGGTTGTAACAGCCTGGTGACAGGCGCTGCGCCGGCTCTGGGCCGGGCATTTTGGATCCATCCCTGCAAGCCCGCGGCCTGATTGGCACGCGGGCTTTTTTGCGGCTGTCGATCTGCGGCGTGGGCACTTTGGCATAGCTCTTGTATCAGTGTTCCGGCAGTTCAGCGACTGAGTTGTTCTGTCATAAACCTTGGATACATTGGCCGCTCATCAACCAGGAGAGGGCGCTGGAATGAATATGATAGGCGAGCGCACATGCCATCCCTTGGCTGTCAATGGTGAGTCGCTTCAAGCTTTGGCGCAGTGGTTGAAATCCAACGGAACGCGTCAGGTCCGAGAACCTGACCCACGCCGGTTGATCGTTGAGCGCTACCCTGCCGGGCTGTTCAGCGAGGCGGAGCTGGAAGCGTTGTGGGATGTCATGCAAGGATAGAATTCGACGGATTGATAAAAGGCGCTGGCCGGGATGGCAGCGCTTTTTTTGTGTGCGAATGGCATCCGGGGTTAAACGCGTCCAATGGGGGCAGCCGTGAACCTGTGGCGAGGGAGCTTGCTCCCGCTTGAGCGCGAAGCGCTCACAAAATGGGGCTGCTGTGCAGCCCTGCCGGAGCAAGCTCCCTCGTCACAGTGATTAAGCAGCTTGGTCGCCGTGAGCCAATAGGACAATTCTTAGACGTTTTTCGCCTAATTACAGACGATTCATGAAATTGACATGATATTGAGGGCGCGACTAGGATTCGCCCACGCCTGTGGCTAACAGCCATGACTCTTAAATAATAAAAAGGCCCGACACGAACGATCGTGGGCGGGCCTTTTCATTATTTCAGGAGCAAGAGTCCGAAAAAGAGCGCGAAAAGCGCCATTTCGGCTGCCGGTCGCAGTGCGTATCAACCCATATAAGGAAAATAATCATGTTGAACAAGCGCATCGGTCTGATCGCACTGGGGATTTTGAGCACGACACAAGCCATGGCCAACGACCAGGCAGAGTCCAAGGGGTTCGTTGAAGACAGCAGCTTGAAAGTCCTGCTGCGCAACGCCTACATCAACCGCGACTACAAAGATGGCAATAGAGACAAGGCCGAGTGGGGCCAAGGGGTCATCGGTACGTTCTCGTCCGGTTTCACCCAAGGCACCGTCGGCGTGGGTGTGGACGCCTTCGGCCTGTATGCCTTGCGCCTGGACGGTGGCAAGGGGCGCAGCGGGGCCCAAGGCATCGACTTCTTCAAGCAAGGCGACAGCGGAAACGCCGCCGATGATTTGTCCAAGTTCGGCGCAGCGGTCAAGTTCCGCGTCTCCAATACCGTACTGGCCTACGGTGACCAGATGCCGGCCCTGCCGGTGCTCAGCTATGACAACTCGCGCCTGTTGCCGGAAAGCTACACCGGCACACTGATCACGTCCAAAGAGATCAAGGGCCTGGAACTGAATGCCGGACGTTTCACCGCCGAATCGCGCAAGAGCGCCGAAGGCCGTGACAGCGGTGGCCTGAAGTCGATCAATGTATTGGGCGGCAGCTATCAGTTCACCGAGCAGTTCAAGGCATCGCTTTACGCGTCGGACGTCGAAGACGTGTTGAAGAAGCAGTACGTGAACGCCAACTATGTGTTCCCGCTGGCCAAGGATCAGTCCCTGACCCTGGACTTCAACGGCTACCGGACCAAGCTGGACAACAGCTACGTTCGCGAGAACAACGTCACCGGCGACGACAACAAGATCTGGAGCCTGGCGGCCACCTTCGCCACCGGCCCGCACAGCTTCACGCTCGCCCACCAGCGCAGCACGGGCGACAGCAACCTGGGCTACGCCTATGGCGGCTATCAGCGCGGGCAGAATCGGGTGGGTGACGGTGGCAATACCATTTACCTCGCCAACTCCTACTGGTCCGATTTCAACGCTGAGGACGAGCGCAGCTGGCAGTTGGGCTACGGCCTGGACTTCACCACCTTCGGCGTACCGGGCCTGAGCTACAACGTTGCCTATGTGCGTGGCGACAATATCACTACCTCCACCAGCGAGGGCGGGACCGAGCGCGAGATCTTCAACCAGTTCAAGTACGTGGTCCAGAGCGGTCCGGCCAAGGACCTGAGCGTGCGGTTGCGCAGTTCGGTGCTGCGCGTGTCGCAGAAGTCCAGCGAGTACAACGTCAGCGGCAACGAGCTGCGGGTATTCGTGGATTACCCGATCAACGTCTTCTGATGGTGTAGAAGGCCTTGGTGGTCCAGGGCCTGCAATGACCCGTGGCGAGGGAGCTTGCTCCCGCTGGGTTGCGTAGCAGCCCCTTTTTGGGGAGCGCTGCGCACTGGAGCGCCAGCCCGGTCCAGCGGGAGCAAGCTCCCTTGCCACGGTTTGTTGGCAATGTTTTCGAGTTCGGGTGTCTTGCGCCCGAATGGGCCAAAAATCCCTTTGAAACCCCTCTTTTACCCGAGAAAAAGTCCTACTTATTTCACTTCTGCCTTCGTTTCAAGCACGGCTTGAAATGCCTCAAATTCTTTCTCATGGACGTAAATTCTGCACCCACTAGATTAGGCCGCTCAATGCAGTGGAGACCTGATAAAAATGATCGTTCTGAACAGGGAAGTGGGCGAAGCGCTACGACGTGATAAGTACGTTAACGTTCGCGGTGGAGACTTCAACCTCTACGGTCATTTCGGCGATTTTGTCCGGTTGACCAAAAGCTGGGAGAACATGGAGCCCGACAGTTATTACGGCCAGGCCGAGTCAGGCATGCGTTTTCGCCGCTACAGTGACTTCGAATACAACCCCACCACCCGCGAGCTCAAGCAGCTCGAACACCGGGCCTACATCCAGTCCAAGGCCAACAACAGCTATGTCGGCGGCTTGGAACGGCACTTCCAGGACTTCTCCAACGAAGTGATCAACTCACCGGTGATGCGCAGCCTGATCGACACCGACTTCGAGGTGTACAAGCACGTCTTGCCGCCGGAACTGCACGAGGAAATCTGGCAGTGCCAGATCCATCAGATCCGCATCGAGATCAAGCCGGGCAAGGAGCTGGAAATCACGCCCGAAGGGATACATTGCGACGGCTATCCGTTCAGCGGCGTGCACTTCTGGGGCCGCAACAACGTGGCCGGCGCCGAGAGCCGTTTGTACAGCGCCCAGGAAGAACAACTGGCGGCGACCACCTACGAGGATATCCTCGACACCACGTTCTTCCTGGATCGTGACATGCGCCACTATGTGACCCCGGCGCGCAATGTCCATAGCCATGAAATGGCGTACCGGCAGATCCTGGCAATCTCCTTCTCGCGGCCCGGGACCGCTTTCGACATTGTTCGCTGAATGGCTCGAACCCATGGACGACCCGACGCAGGAGGTGCTGTTGCGTCGGGCCATGGTCAGGGATGCCGAGCGAATGGAGCGGTTCTTGCGCAGCTTCGACGAAGTGTCGTTCTGCGAATGGCAGGATGCCCGATTCCTGCGAGGCGTCCTGTTACAGGAAACCACCACCGCCTACGTGGCCGTCGATAGGAGCGGCGAGGTGGTGGGGGCGGTGATCGGTGGGGTGCTCGGTACGCGTGGCACGATCAACCACCTGGCGGTCAGCCCGCTGCATCGCACCAAAGGCCTGGGCCAGCGTCTGGTGGAAGCCGCGTCGGCCGACATGAAGCGGGTCGGCGTGCTGCGCATGTTCCTTTTCGTCGACGATGCTAATCTGGCCGGCAAGCGCTTCTGGGCTTCCCAGGGTTTCTGTGAACCCCGGGGTGAAACCACCTTCGAGAGGGATTTATGAACAAGACTTCCAGCCAGCCGCTGGTGGTCGAACCACAAGCCTCGCGTACCTTTGCTGAAGCCAGTCCGGTGGTAGCGGGTTATTTTACGGTTTCGTTTGTGTTCGGTCTGATGGCGGTCAACGCCGGGCTGCCCCTGTGGCTGCCAGTGGCGATGTGCCTGTTCGTCTATGCGGGCGCTTCGCAGTTCGCGGCGCTCGCGTTGATTTCCAGCGGCGCCTCGCTGACCACCATTGTCCTGACCACTTTCCTGATCAACGCACGGCACATGCTGATGTCGGTCTACATGGCCAAGGCCCTGCGTGCGCTGGGGCTCAGCCGTTTCGAGCGTTGGTGCTACGCGGCGGGGCTGACGGACGAGTCGTTCGCCTTCCACAGCGTCAAGCTGGGCGCTGGGGCACCGGTCAGCGTGCGCTACCTGATCGGCTTCAACCTGTTCTGCCACACCTCCTGGGTGCTCGGCGGCTTGCTCGGTGCCGTGTGCGCGCAATACGCCGCGCACCTGATCAAATACCAGCTCGACTACGCCCTGACGGCGATGATGCTTTATGTGCTGGTTTCGCTGTGCAACACCCGCAACAAACTGATCGCCGCCGCCGCGGCCGTGGTCTGCATGGGCGTGCTCAGCCTGCTCGGCAGCTCGCCGTTCAACGTCTTCATTGCCACGTTCGTTGGCTGCGGGGTGGGGGTATGCCTGACCAAACGTTCCTGATCCTGGTGGTGGCCCTGATGATGGCCGTGACTTTCCTGCCCCGCGCCTTACCATTGCAGGTCAATACCGAACACTGGCCGCCGTTCGTCGCACGCGCCTTGGAATACCTACCGGTGGCGATCGTCGCAGCCATCAGCCTCACCCCGCTGCTGATCAAGGACCAGCAGATACAACTCGACCGCCCGGAATTTTATGCGGCCATTCCGACGCTGTTATGTGCGTATTTCAGCCGTAACCTGTTTCTCAGTGTGGCGCTGGGCACGGCGGCGTACATCGCGCTCGGGTCGTTCCTGTAGCGAAAGGTCCACTACGTCATGTAGCGCCTGGCCGGGCAACTCGGGGTTGTTCACCGCCAGGCGCACGTCGAGGAAGTCCTCGAAGTCCGGGAAAATCGCCAAGCCGTTGCGCAGTGCCGCTTCCCGGGATACCAGCCCCAGGCCGTCGAGCTGGGTGATCAACGACAGGGTCAGCGTTTCGCTGCAGGAATACACCATCCGCTGGCTCGAACCGTATTCACCCAGGCCTGCATCGAGAAAGCGCAGGAAACTGCGCGAATACGGACATTCATCTGCCGGACGCACCTGGAACTTATCGCCCAGCGAGCCAAGGGTATCGTCATCGTCGCCGCAATGCGCGCCCACCACCCGCACCTGCACGTCGGGCATGGTAATGCTGGAAAAATCGCTCTGTTGCTGCCCGATCAGGATCGCCAGGTCAAAATCTTCGTTGCGCAGCTTGCTCAGGTTCTCCATCGACTCGGCATAACTGAACTCCAGCTGATACTGGGGGAAAACCGCGATCAGCCGATCGATCATCCGCCGGTTGAACTCCGCCGGCAGCGTGGTATTGAGCGCCACCTTGAGCGTGCGCCGTCGCGGTGTCTTGAGCGCCGCGACTTTCTCTTCCAGTTGCCGGGTGGCCACCAGCACCTGATCCATGAAAGGCGTCAGTTCCGTGCCTTGGCTGGTCAATGTCAGGCCTTTGTTCGAACGTCGGAACAACCGGAAACCGAATTGCTCCTCGACCTTGTTCAACTGTGCCGCCAGCGCCTGCACCGTGAGGCACGAATGCTCGGCCGCCGCCGACAGCGAGCCGGTCTGCACGATGCGCATGAGGTTGCGTAGGGTTCTGCTATCCATGAGGTAATGCCCTCTGCTTAAGTGGGCTCGCTATTGTTGTGCACTTGGCCCGGTTCAGGCCGTACGTGCTGGCTATCATCATGCACCTTGCCACGGTTGTCGCGATTTTGTGCCGAAAAGCCCCGGGAGGCCGATGGTTGGAGCTTATGTGGGATTCCGGCGTTTTGCCCATTCAATGCTAAAGCGAGAGCCCAGGGGTATGGCTGTATGCCGACATCTCGGCGTTATCCCGATAAGTCTTGGAAGTGGCTGACTATTCGCTTGCGAATAAAATTTCATGAAATATACATATCTGTACTATGCTTGGCGCATAACCCAGCTACATAGGAGCCCAAACCCATGGCGACTTCCTCCATCACCCTCAACACGCAGCAATTGGATTACCCGGACGCGGGTCGAGTCGCGTTGAAGTTTTTCTTCAATCTCATGGAGCTCTGGGGCTGCAGCGTCGAACAGCAACGTACGCTATTGGGCAAGATCTCAAACACCACCTTCTATAAGTACAAGCAACTGCCGGACAACGTAAGGTTGCCCCGTGACACCCTCGAACGTATTTCCTACCTCATGGGTATCCACAAGGCGCTGAGCATCATCTTCAGCAACAGCCGGGATCGCGTGTACCAGTGGGTCAGCAGTCCCAACACCGCTGCGCCGTTCAATGGCCAGTCGGCATTGACCTATATGCTGACAGGCCGGGTGGTGGACATTGCCGATGTACGGCGGTACCTCGATGGAGTACGTGGTTGATGACACCTCCACTGGCGGACCCGCAATGGGAACGGGCCTATCGGATCGTCAACAGCAGCTTCCCGCCGATCACGCTGTTCGAAGATGTCCTCGACCCGCAAGACCTGGCGACCGCCTATGCCTTGGAGGCATTGACCAACGATCGGCTGATGGCGGAGGCCGGTGTGCTGTCTCGGGTACGCCCCGAAGACCGGGTGTCCGGGCCGGGCTCTTCACCGGTGATGGCGGCGTTCACTCACATCGGCAAAAGCAGCCGTTTCAGCGACGGCACCTTCGGCGTCTACTACGCCGCCAGCAGCCAGGAAGCCGCCATCGCCGAAACCTGCTACCACCAGGCCCGGTTTCTCGGCGCGACCAATGAGCCGGACCTGGAGTTGACCATGCGCACGTACGTCAACAAAGTCATCAAGCCCATGCACGACATCCGCCACGATTATCCCCACCTCCACGACCCGGACCCCACCGCCTACGGCCCGTCCCAAGTCTTTGCGAGGCAATTGCGCGAAACCTTGTCCTGGGGTCTGCTGTACAACAGCGTTCGCCTGCCCGGCCACGAATGCGTCGCCGCGTTTCGCCCGCCGGCGGTTTCGATACCGGTGCAGGGCAAGCATATTCGGTATGTGTGGAGTGCCCAGAAACGTGAGATTTCGTTTGTGTTTGAGGTGAGTCAGGTGTGAGTCAGCTTTTATAGAAAATCATGGCTGGGCAATAATTGTTGCCCAGCCATGATTTTCCAGGTGTTTGCTGATCAGATCTTGAACTGCTGAACCGACGCCTGCATTGACCCGGCCGCATCGTTCAGCTGATCCGCCGTTTGCGTCAGGTGGTGAATCGAGCGGGTGTTTTCCCTGGACTGCTCGGCAATCGACTCCACCCGCTGCGCCATTTCATCGCTGGCTTTCGATTGCTCGGCAATGGTCTGGGAAATTTCCTCCACCACCTCCGCCGCATGCCGGGCGCCGGTGCGGATTTCGCTGATTGACACCCCTGCCTGCTGAGCCAGGGTCACGCCCTCGTCCACTCGGCTGACGCAAGCCTGCATGTTCGCCACCGCATCCCGTGCGCTGGACTGGATGCGTTCGATCATCGCAGTGATTTCCTGGGTGGACTGGGTGGTGCGCGCCGCCAGGTTGCGCACCTCATCGGCCACCACCGCAAAGCCGCGGCCCGCCTCGCCGGCACGGGCGGCTTCGATGGCGGCGTTCAGCGCCAGCAGGTTGGTTTGCTCGGCGATACTTTTGATCACCTGGATGATCGAGTGAATATCTTCGGACGACGCGTCCAGCGCAGTGATCTTGCTGGAAGACTGGTTCACCACTTCGGCGATCCGGTTCATGCCTTCCACCACCCCGAGAATCACCTGCCCGCCGCTGCTCGCCAGTTGTTCGGACTGCGCCGAAATCGTCCGGGCACTGTCGGCGTGCTGATGGATCTGGCTGATGTTCGCCATCATCTGCTCCATGCTCGCCGCCATGCTGGTGGCGCTCTGGGCCTGCTGATCGGCGCTGGAAACGATTTGTCGCGCGGTACTGCCCAGGTTCTGCGAAGTGCCGTGCAACTCATCGCTCTGGCTGCGGATCGTGGCAATCATCTGCCGTAGATTGCGCTGCATTTGCTCGATTACACCTTGTAGCTGGCCCAGCTCATCCTTGCTTTGCGCGCCCATCGAGCGTTGCAGGTCCCCTTGGGAAATCGCCTGGGTATTGAGGATGATTTTGTTGAGCGGCGTAAGCACGGCCTTGAGCAAATTCCACGACAACAGCGCCAGCGCCACACAGGTTGCTAGCAATGTAGCAATCAACCAACGTCCCGAGTTTTGAATGCTGTGGTCCTGGAACTCGCGGGAGATTTGGGCCTGGTTTTCAATCAGCTCGCTCACTGCTTCGTTACGCTCCTCCAACGCAGAAAACGCCCCATCGAACTCGGTCCGCAACGCTTGGTCATCCTGGGCACCGCTCAGCGCCTTGCCAATCACTTGCCTTGCTTTTTCGATGTAGGTATCAGCCTGTGGCTTCAGCTCGGCAATGGCCGTGTGAACGGTTGGCGGCAGATCCGCCTCGGCGTTCTCGGCAATCACCTTGCGCATCCGCTGCAAATGCTCGTCAAAAGCCTCCGTCACCTCCTTGGCCCCCTGGGTATCCCCAGGCGCCACGAGCAGCGCAGCCAACACATCGCCACGAATGGCGTCATGCATCATGTCCGCCTCCATGTGCTTGCGCATCGCCGAAATACTGGTCTCATTCTGCGACAGCGCCTCGGTCATAGAGTGATAACCCCACAACCCGATGCCACCGAGCAACAGCGCAAAAGACAGGCTGACCAACCCCGAGCCTATGACCTTGGTGCGGATCTTCATCGCCGACTGCTCCTGGAGCGAGGATTTCTGGGCAAGTGTAGTTGAGCGCCAGCGGAGCCTCGTGATTGGGCTGTGCTGTTATTCATAGGTATCGGCGGGAAAAATAATTAGCTGAATGCGCCGCAGCCTGTTGGGCGTTGGCATTTGCTGCCGGAACGTCGATAACCGCTCGTCGAGACTGTCGGTTCTGACAGTAGCCGTCGTGCCGAAGATGCACTCAGGCTAGGGCCAGTAAACTTCGAACTTCACTGCTCCTGGATTTACCCGCAACGTACCTGTTGAATCGGGAAGTTGGCCGGCCTGGGATTGTCCAAAAATGAGAAAACTCATTGTTTCCGCTTTTTCGTTGGCTATCACAGGGATGTCTGCTCAGTTGCAGGCGGCTACCCCAACAACGGAGTCCGAGAGCGTTTTGATTGATGGTGCAGCTTTTAAAAGCGAATATGCGGACGTAAACGGCATTCGTCTGCATTACCTGGTGAGCGGTAACGGCGCCAAGCCCGTGCTACTGGTGCATGGCTTCCCGGGAAGCTGGCGCAATTGGGAAGCACTCATGGGAAGGCTGGTGCGTGCGGGTTATACCCCAGTCGTCCCGGATTATCGTGGTGCCGGGGAAACGGAAGTTTCGGCAAGTGGCTACGACAAGAAGAACATGGCGCTGGATCTGCACGAGCTGATTAAAACGCTCAAGATGAAGCAGGTGGATATTGTCGGCCATGATATGGGCCTGATAGTCGCCTATGCCTACGGTGCGCTTTATCCGCGCGAAACGAAGCACATGGTTCTAATGGATGGATTTATCCCCGGCATTCCAGGGTGGGAGGTTCCTTATAATGGTAATCCCCAAACCGGTCTTTCGAGTAAATGGCATTTTCGTTTCTATGGAAGCACGGCTGAAAAGATGATTCGAGGTAAAGAAAAAATATACCTCGATATGTTTTTCGATGAATTCGTGTACGAGGGAAACCCTAAAGTATCCGCTGAGGTACGTGACGTTCTGGTTGCAGATTACTCCCGACCCGGACGCATGGAGGCAGCATTCAAGCTTTATTCTGCGTGGGTAGAGCATGACGCCAATGACAACCAGGCATTCGCCGAAAACAAACTGACCATCCCGGTGCTCACCATTGGCGGGGATCACTCACGAGGCAAAACATTGTCCGAGCAAGTACAGCACATTACTACCCAACCTCATTCCCTGATCCTGCAAAACACCGGGCATTGGGTGCTCGAGGAAAAAGCAGAGGCTACCAGCGGGGCGATCCTGGATTTTTTGCAGGAGTAACGAGCCTGGTATCGAGGGACAGACCACTTTTTTATTCAATGCACCGCAACCCCCGTGGCGAGGGAGCTTGCTCCCGCTGGGGTGCGCAGCAGCCCCGCGAATTTATGCAACGCTGAATGACAGGTTGAAAGTTAGCCCAACATCAAGATATCTCTCAGACAGATGCGCCTTGCTCGGCTATACGGCAAGGCCGTATAGTCGGCCCATGTACACGATTGTCGAAACCGAAATTTTCAAGCGTTATGCCCAATCCATCTGGGAGGATGGCGAGCGTCTTGAATTCATTACCTGGTTGGCGGCCAATCCGCTGGCCGGCGATGTGGTTCCTGGCAGTGGCGGCTTGCGAAAGGTACGCTGGTCCCGCAGCGGGATGGGTAAACGAGGTGGAACACGTGTCATTTATTACAACACGCTTGCAGAAGGCTCTATCTGGTTGTTGATCGCCTATACCAAGACGAAATTCGACAACCTACCGGCAGCCTTTCTCAAGCAATTGAAAGAGGAAATCAGCAATGGTCAATGAGCTGGAGCAGTTCCAGAAAGACTTGTTGGATTCTGTGCGTCAAATGAAAGCCGGCAAGGCCGCTCGCGTGACTCAGGTACCGTTATCGGCCGCTGCTGAAGCGCGAGCCAAAGTTGGCGTTTCTCAAAATGCGTTCGCCAAACTGCTCGGAGTCAGCCTGCGCACGTTGCAGGACTGGGAACAGGGGCGTCGCCAGCCAACAGGTGCTGCACAGACCCTATTGCGAGTCGCGACACAGCATCCCGAAGCTTTACGTGATTTACAGTCGGTCTGACCTACCGAGCTACTAACAGGTCCAGCGCTGGCCCGACCGACTTAGACAAGGTATGGAAATGATGGAAAAAGATCTATTCAACCGCCTGGTCGAGAGCATGACCCAGATGGATGAAATCGAGCGTGGCGAGCGCCCACCGTCTCGTGAGTTCCACGTCGACGCCTTGCAAGTCAAAGTGATTCGACAAGCCACCGGCCTTTCCCAGGCCCGCTTCGCGAAAGCGATAGATGTAGCCTTGGGAACCCTCCAAAACTGGGAGCAAGGTCGACGCGAGCCAGAAGGACCAGCACGTGCATTATTGCGGGCTATTCACAACGACCCCAAAAATGTGTTGGCTGCTCTTCAACACCGATGAGCCCGTATCGGCCAGCAATCGACCTCAGACTCCACGGAGGAAACCACTCTCTAGGTCATTGGGGGAGGGGGAACGCTTTTGTGATATGGGCGGAAGAAAAATTAACTGAATGCACCACAACCCCCGTGGCGAGGGAGCTTGCTCCCGCTGGGATGCGAAGCAGCCCTTCTTCATCCGTCCACAGAACTCAACTCCCAGACACAACGCTGCCCACCCAATCGAGCAGCGTCGCGCACCTCGCACCTAAGCGGAGTAACTCCCCGGCGCTTCCAGCACCTTCACTACATCATCAATAACGGCCTTGCTCATGTCCTGCAAATAGCACGAGGCCCAGGCATAACGATCCATGTCGCGAATCATGGCGGCGTCCTCGGCCAGAAGCTTGGCGACGTGGAGTAGATCGGAGGCGTGAGATAGGGCTTCGCCGATAGGGACGCCGCTGTTGACGCGAAAGAGTGGTCGGTCGGAATGGAAGGAGAAGGGGGTTAGGCCTATGGTTTTGAAGTCTTGCGGGTTTGGCATTGTCTGGCTCCTTGACTTGAAAGAGCTACCACCGACCTTCTCACAGGTTGGGGTGGCAGCCGTGCGCGGGGTGAGAAACCGGCAATCAAGGCAACCGGTAGACCCGAAGGTCTCCCACGCACAGCCGCCATAAAACGACATCGCAGACGTAAAAAAACGCCACGATGGGTTTCGGGCGCTTATGCGCCTTGATTACTTCGGGTTCTCACGCCCGGTCGCTGAATTTGCAGCGACGTAGGCAGAGTAGCGGGTGAAGGGAGGCGATGCAATCGTGGCTCGATGCTATTCGATCGAATTTATTTTTATCTATAATTCGATGCCGTAATAAAAAATAGAAGTGTGTCAGAGACAATTTCTGGCGGGAGGAACGTCAGAAATTTCATAGGCGCAAAACATAACGGAGGTTTTAAAGTGACGTTGGTAGGGGAGGGCTATTGAGGTTTATCGGTTTCTTGCAAAATAGATTGATTGTAAGTTTTCTGAAAAGCGTTATAAGCATTAATGTCGAAAAGGTTTATAGATTTTATCTCCGAGTAAGGGAAGATTATTTCAAATTTTCCAGGGTCAAGATGGCTTAATGCTGTATCGTTGGCACATATTTCGTAAAGAGATATATAGGAGGTAGTAAAGGTTATTTTTAATCCTTCGCTTTTGCGATAGCCGCTTACCAAGGGGAGAAGGCGGAGCATGTCTCGTTTGTCTCCAGGGTCAATGGAGCCAGTAATTAGGCCAACATAAACTTTGCCGTGGCCAAGTGTCACGCTCACAGGCATATTCTCTTCCATAGCCCTCAGTAGTATCAGCTCTAAATCAGCGTTCATGACCAGAATAGCTTTTTTCACTGCATTTCTGGTTGCGTGCCCGTAGATATCCGAAAGGAAATGATGCTGCCGTCCCTTCACTAAGTTTATTGAAAGCCTTAAAAGTTCTTTCTTCGGGATTACGATAAATGCTGTTATCCAGTTAAGTGCATAGCCACCAGCTAGGCCTATGAGGAGCGTTACTGTGAGGACCAAAATCCAGAAAGCCGAATCAATTTTTTCGGTTTTTGCTTCAAAGGGAACGCTTTCAATTGTGGCGCTTAGAAATCCTAGTTCTGACTGAATTAGGTCTTTATGGTGGAAGGAAAATGCTAGTGCTAGAAGAAACAGCCAAAGGCCCCAAAAAGCAGCTCGGATATAGAGTTTTTGAGAGTCTTCGCGCTTGATGAGGTACTTTGTTGCTAGCCAGGTGCTTATAAAAACATACCCCGCTAAAAGGGAGACGAATGCTAGCGCAGCTTTAAGCATCTACAGTTATTCCTGGCAACACCGTTCGCCCTTAGGCCTCGGCTTCCTTTTTTTTCTTTTCGTTTTTTATATCGTTATCGAGTGATGCGAACGCAGTAAGCTGTCGTTTTACGACTTTGGAATGAAGTAGCTCATTGGCGTCTGCGAACAATGAACCATTTTCAGTGACATAGAATGGGGCCGTTTCATGGGCATCACGTTCAGCTGAGCGATAGTAAGCCTTGAGCCGGTCAAGTAGCTTTGTGTGCTTCTGTTGCTTGCTCATATGATCCCCTTGCAGCTTGGTTTTTCGTTCCATTGAGATGTCTGGAAGGTCTGACATAAAGCTGAGCTCCGCACTCTCAATCAACGCTCGCTGCCGACTTCCCTGACCCGCTGAGCCTAAAGGGTGAAGCGTATAGCCGGCGGTACCCTGGCGGCAAGTGGCTTTCATCCGTCTCTTACAGCGTTATAGACCATCTATCCGATTTAGCCATCACATGGCTCACAGGTGAGATGTGGAGTGATCTTGCCCCTTTGGACCGTTAAGGGCTAGCGGTCGGAGGAACTCATTTGTAACACTCCTTAAAAGAGCTGAACTCGGGCCCCCGTTGGAGGTTAGCTCCGTATTGATGAGTCTTCCTAATCATGAGTCTCGAACCGCTGACTGGAACGGGGGGATAAGTGGAGCTCTGCGAGCAGATTAGCTATCGAAAACGGGGCTATTTCAACATAGGAAGATGGAGTATATCAGCCGGCGCAGTCGGCTTCCCGCTACGTCCGGGTGTCTCGGGAAGCGCCAGCCGATAGACTGGCAATGGAGGTGCCAGAAACAACAAAGCCCCTGCATTTTTGCAGGGGCTTTGTTTTGTATGGTGCGGCACCAGGAGTCGAACCTATATGCAACTATCTGTTTTATAAATATTTTTTAGTGAAATATAAATTTATCTATCTCTAAAAATATCCTAAAGCTAATTGTTAGATTGTTCCTTTCTTTGCTGGTGAAAGCAGTTAACGCTGTTTATGTGGCTTGTGAAATAGAGCGGTTTGCAGGTGCCGTAATTTCAATGAGTGCTACCCTGGATTATATATAAGTGATGTTTGTTTTATTTTTGGAAGCGCGATAAGTTCTTTTAAACGAGCTTTGCGGGGTACATAATATAAATATACTTGCTTAAAATTTAGGGGTGCTTAAATATTCTAGTAGGCAAGTTTGCTTTTTTCTAATAGAATGTCATGGCGTATAGCCATGGGTAGCGTGCGTTTTGCCATGACTCGGCTATCAAACGGATTGGATAGGCCTCAATATGTTTATGACTAAGCTTGGGTCTTTTAATGGTGATACATGGGAAGATCTCTGTCAGCTTGTTTTCAAGAGCAAATATGGCTCTGACGGATACCAAGAAATGCCTGCATCGCCTGGCGATTTTGGTATAGAGGGTTTTACTCTCGCTACAGGCAGGGCATTTCAATGTTATTGTCCAGATCGTATATATCCTCAAGATGTACTTTTATCTAAGCAGAAGATAAAAATCTCAGATGATATAGATAAGCTAAAGAAATATAGTGATGACCTGTCAGCTCGCTTAGGTAGCTCAAAGATAAAAGATTGGTGCTTTGTTTCTCCAGAGATAAATCATCACAAGTTATTAGAGCATGCAAGAGTAAAAGAAGCCGAAGCTCGTGCTTGGGATTTAGGCATTTTACATGCGGAGTTCACAGTTCATCTCCACGACGCCGATTTTTACCTTAAGGAGATAAATGAACTCCGAAGCCTCAACGGAGTAGCAATAACGCTAGGAACCGAACCGACAGCGCTTCCCGCACTAGATCAGCCGATTGAAATATATGAGCAACACATTTTACGCAAGACGAAGCTGCGTGTGCTTAATGGTGCTGGAGCTATAGCATCAAGTCGCGTTGATAGGCTATATAATATTACGTTAAAGAAATTTCTAGAGCATGATAATTTTTTCAATACACTAAACAATGTCTCCCCAACATTGTATTTTCGGCTGGTGCGTTTGCTTTCTATATTTGAGCAAGATGTCGAAATTTGGCAGGCGACCTGGACTGGCTCGTCTGAATCGCTTACAGAAAAAATAACAGACAAACTTAAAGAGCGAATCTTGGCTGATCTCCAGCCTGGGGTAGATCAATCGCTAGCTAGTCAGATTTCACATCATACTATAGCTAGGTGGTTAGCTGCTTGCGAATTGGATTTCGAGTGACGCCAAATGACAAGATTAAAATTTACGCAAAGACCAACGCCAGTGCTGGCAGAGCATCGCACATTATACAAAATAGCCCAGATATTACTTGTTCTTGATATATGCGGTCGTGGGCGGAGAAGCAGTGTATTAAAGCTGCATTTGTTTAATTGGGCGATGAAATCTGAAAGCCGGCTTAAACAATTGCAGTTGGCTTCACGTAAAGGAGGTTTGGACCTTCCTATCTGGGGGTTTGATCCGGCTTTAGGCGTTGCGCTAAAATTTGCAATTGAAGAGCGGTTAATAGTCGGAGACAGCACCGCTATTGAAGTGTCTGATGCTGGTATAGAATTTTTAAACTTTATCGTTCAAGACAAAGAACTGTTAATGCGTGAGAAAGTCGCATTGAGACTGATTGGTAAAGGAGTTACAGAGAAAATGGTTGAGTCCATAGCCAAAGGATGGAGCCTGCAATGATTATTAAAGCGATACGACTTAATATCAGTACCCGTGAGGGGGAGTTCGGATTTGCTTTTTCATTCGATCGAAATTTGACAATCATCCGTGGTTCTAATTCTTCCGGTAAAAGTACAGTATTTAACAGCATATTGTATGCGTTTGGAATGGAGGAGTTGGTTGGAGGTAAGAATCAAGCTTCATTGCCTTATGCATTAAAGGACTACTTCGAGTTTGAGGGGGAAAAGGTTTTTGTTGAGAAGTCTGAAATCTTACTGGAGGTTGAAAATACAGTTGGAGACATAGTTACTTTTAGACGCTCTATTACCGATGAACAGAAAAGCCCTAAACTTGTCGAAGTGTTGAATGGACCCTACTTAACAGAGGGAGTTTCAACATCATCCACATTTAAATATCTCCACGACGGTGGTGGTGCGCAGTATGACGAAGGATTTCACACATACCTAGAGAGTTTTCTTGGATTCAAGCTTCCATTTGTCGCTGGCGCAAATGGTCGACAAGTTAAGTTGTATTTACAAGCTGTTTTTGCAGCTGTAGCTGTTGAGCAAAAAAGAGGTTGGACTGACTATATCGCAAATATTCCTCACTATGGAATAAGGGATGTACGAGTAAAGGTTGTAGAGCTACTTTTGGGCTTGGATGTTTTTGAGCTTGCAAGCTTGCGCAGTGAGTTAAATAACGAAGCTGTCGAGATAGATGGTAGTTGGAACGATTCTTATAAAGAATTGTTTAGGGAAGTCAGATCTCTCAATGTTAGGGTTGATGTGGCTGGGTTGCCTGTTAGGGTTGCCTCAACAATTGATTTTAGTAAAGTTAGTGTGGGTATTCAAAGTGACGGTGCTCGAATATCTTTAGTGGAATATATAGCCAAGTTGCGAGAGAAATATAAAGCGCTTGAATTGCAGATTGAAATTCCAAAAAACGATAATTCTTTAGAGACTGTCGCTGCATTGAGTGAACAAGGTGCCGAGCTTAGTCGTCTTGTATCGCTTTACGAATCAGCACTTAGCACTTTAGCTGTCCATAAGTCATCGTTGAGTTTAAACAAGCAGCTTGTTATCCAGGCTAATGAGGAGCTGATCAGAAATAAATCATCACAGAAGCTTCAGAAGTTTGGTGCTTTGCTCGGGCTGAGTCTCTCCAAGGAACAATGCCCGACGTGCCATCAGCATGTAGATGATAGCCTCACTGCTAGTGGTGAGCTGATCTCGAAGATGGATGTTCAAACAAACATCGAATATCTGGAAAGTCAGTTAAACATGCTCCGTCGACAGCAGGATGGAATAAATGTTTTGATTCGCAATTGTGAGTTGGATGTCCAAAACACTCAATCGGCCATTGTGAATGTTAAGTCGATTCTTTCATCGTTACGTAAAGATGTCGCCAGTGGAAACGTAAATTCCAGAGCATTAGTAAAGCAACAAATTTTTATTGAGGAAGAGATTGTAAAGTTGCAGCGATTTGATGATTTGTTTGGCGAAATTATAAATATTTTCAAAGGGCTCTCTAACCGCTTAAAGGTAAACCAAGAGCGTCGTACGTCATTGCCAAAAATTCATTACTCTGAAGACGATGGCAGAGTACTTGATCTTTTTGAAAAAATGTTCCGGGCAAATGTCGGGGAGTTTGATTATCATAGTGCCCCAGTTCGAGATATTGAAATAGATTTTGATAGTCTGTTACCGTTCTTAAAGAGACTTGAGTTACGGGTAGTTAGAGATGCTGTTGAGGGGGCTGAACTAGCGGTTCATCATTACCAAGCCGGTAAGAGTCGAAATAATATCGCTGCCGATTCCAGTGCTAGCGATTTTGTAAGGCTAATTTGGTCTTACTTGCTTGCTATTTATCAGACTTCAACTCATTCAACAGTTAATGCGAATCACCCAGGAATACTGTTGTTTGACGAGCCAGGGCAGCATTCAATGGCGACTAAAAGCCAACGTGCTTTGTTTCAGATGCTATCGGGTGACCCAAAACTCCAAAGTATTGTGGCCGCATCATTTGATGATTCGGAACCTGTATTTAAAGAGTCGACTGAGGGACTTCAGTTCAAGCTCATTCAGTTAAATGAAAAATCTATAACGCGTTTTTAGGTTTTGAAGTCTTTAAGAGAGTGATCTATTGATTTGTGAGAAGAATACTGCTAATGCGGGTTCCTGGCGCTAGCGAAAAAAAGCGCCTTGAGGCGCTTTTTGAAAATAATTTAATTCTAAGCGTTAATGGGGCTTGGGGGGTATCGATTAGCGAATCTACAGTCACTAATTCAGTTCAGTAAGTACCTCTAATGAGAAATTTACGAGCGCGTTGTAGTCCCAATTGGTGTATGGTTTCGGACTACTGTGCAGTTCGTTTTAGTTGAGCTGACCGCTACAGAGCGGTAATGTATGGTAGGTCAACTCAGATTGCATCGCTAACTGATTGACTGGTTTCAAACCCTGCGGCTTCATATCTATACTGGTGACCGTTATTCGCCGTCATCTTGCGAGTTGAGATATTTTGCGATGACATCCCCATGGCAAGCTGCTGGCTTGCAATGACAACCTAGCGTCTTACCTCTGAGCTTCTCAATGTTCACATCAAACTGTTCAGGCAGTTTGAGAAAGCGTCTTTCAAAATCATAAGCAAACTTAGCGATTACCTCTTCGCGTGTACCCTCTATGCCCATTTGATAGGGGTTGCCCCATAAAGTCCCCCTCCCGATGTAAACATCATAGCGCTCGCCTGAATCTTTATTTGAGACTTTGGTAATCTTTAAGTTTATGGTCCGTATCGGTATTTTTTTATCAAGCAACTGATTGAATAGAGTGAAAAAGCAATTTCTCTCTTCGTCTTGAAACAGAATTGCATGTGTTGCCTTATCCAAGGCAACTTCGTCAGAAGTAAAACACGTCGCCTGGAAGCCTTTCGACTTCGAATAGTCGCAAATGAAATTGTTTTCGTCGCGAATATAAAGCAGTTCTACCTTTTCAAGAGAGCTGAGAATTTTCTCAACTTTTCTTTCGAATTTTGAATACGAAAGAAAGTCGCTAGGATACGCGATTAATATTTTTGCCTCTTTACTCATACTAGATCTCTGACAGTTGCATCAGATTTACCCCACGCCTCTTTTAGATAGTTTGCCACTAAACGACGATGGCATTGATGTGGGAGGTGTTCACTGCAGAGTAAACAACCTTCGTTAATTATATCTAGCTTTACGTGTTTCTCTATGCTTCGCTTCGACATGAGATTGAGAAATTTTTCCTCATATTGTTGCCAGGAAATTTCTTTTTTCTGGTACGGCGATAAAATTTCTTTGGTCGGTGCAAGATCTGGGATGTGAACGTAATCAACGTCGCAAATTTCTTTTAGAAAATATTTTAGATCATCTTTTTTTGCAAATCCGGAGAGTTGAGATACGTTGTTCAAGCGGACGTCTACAATTCGTTTTGTCCCTGAAAGCTTGATTAATGCAAAAAAACGCTCAGCTTTTTTTTCCGTGAATCCGATTGTGAATATTTTCATCTGCGGCCTCAAAATACGTGGGCTACTAGTTTGTAGCTATCCCCGATCTCCGCAGGCAATCTCTCGCCCAGGCTGATCGTCATACCTCGAACATTTGTAAGTTCATAGGTTCCGTGGTTTCTACCTCGATATTCCGCTTGAATTTGAGCATCCGTAGCGGTTAGGGCGTGTTCAACTCCGTTGTATTCAAATAGCACTCTGACTTTGATGTCTCCGTTGTGCTCGGGCCCTACTCGAACCCGCGGATTCTGAGGATTGATCAGACAGAGTGACGTCCTAGGCTCTTGCAACATAGTCCTATCAATTTTGTCATTCAAGCCGTAATGGCTCCTGCTTCCGTTTTCCCAGAGGGTATCAGGCTGATCCAACCAGTTACCAATCTCAGAATTCTGGATTTCTCCGACTTTAGTCCATCTCGCGCCCGAGATGATCATATTTTCACCTTGGAAGGTGCCTTGTTCGCGACCTGAAAATTCGATTCGAATGATGTCACGAACAGAGGCGTATTGACCTTGACCGTAATCCATCTCAGGGAATTGAATCTGTCGCTGCCCCGCCGTACGACCAACTGGCCTGATCCACCGTCCGGCATACGGTCCGGAGTAAACCTTCCCGGCGATACAGCGTCCACCGTGCTTCCACGAGTTAGCCAAGCAAACAATATCGTACTGATAGGGCATTGGATCCTTCCTTGTATGATGGCAGTGTGCCTTCCTTAGATCCTCGCTTGTCGTGTGTTCAGAAGCAAGTCCGCTTTGGTTTGATCTTTCTTCGTACGCCTGCTGTGCCGACGTAAGCTTCGGTGTTGAAACCGAAAATAGATGGTTCTAACGCCCATTCGTTCTGCTTCAGGCCGTTAAGCGATCACAGCCCGTGGTTGCATTTCAAGGAGCGTAAGGGGATAGGTCTTGGTTTCGTAGAACCACCTGAGGGATCACGGATGACCTGTTTCTCGTCTTGCCTAGGGTCGAAGTGCCAGGACTTTCTCAAGCGATGGACAAGCAAGCGCACGGTCAGTAGGTAGTAATAGCGCGTCGATTCGGCGTTTCGGTTCACGCGTTGGCTTAGAAACCATGCGAGATGCTTTTGCTGCCACGTCCAAGGATTGTCGCGTTGCCAGCGATCAGCTATTGCTGTTTGGATAGCCTTCGCCTGACGCAGATGGCGTTGGCGCGTGGAATGAGATCCAGTCAGGACGCCCGCCAGGAACAGCTCCATATCGAATGCCTTACTCATGCTCTGCTCCCTATGTAAGCAGAAACTATGTCGATACGACCGTGCCCTAACTCATAGCTGATTTGTGCTCGGGCCTCCTGATCGAGGTGTCGGTCGAGCTGGTAACAACTGCCACCGTTGATGGCCGCAGGATGCTGGGTGATTTGCTCATAGCGTTCGCATGCAAAGGCCGCCCGTAGTTCATGAAAGCCTTTGAGGTTGTGCGTATGGAGAGTCTCCCGTGCGGGGCGAACGAGTACTTGTTGGAAATCGCGGTAGCTTTCGTGCAGAGCTAACTGGTTGCGGCTACCGTCAGGCGAGACTTGAAGGGCGAATGCCAGTGCGTCGCGGATGTGCTCATCCACCGTTATCCACCGAGGGGCTGAGGCTCCCGAACGGCCACCTTTGGTGCCGTCCTGGATGTTGATCCTCCCGAGTTGCTCGGCTTCCCGTTGCAGTCGAGGAAGGTCGGCCAAAATGGCCTCGCGTAAGCGCATTCCGGCGGCTCGCGCCAAGTGCACGATGGCGGCGGCGCGTGGCATTTGGTGTTCGCAGAGTACGTCAACGATCCGTTTCACATGTTCGCGGTCTTGGCCTTGCGGCACCGATTGACGAACACTGGTGCGCCGCATTCCCAACGCCTTGCTTGGACTCACGACCTTCACATACTGATCACCGCGAAGCGCGGCCATGGTCCGGTTCACGCTGGACAATCGGTTTTGCGCGGTGGCGATGCCTAGAGCGCTTTGTTCGACTTGCTGACGCAGATATCCGGCGTATTCCAGCAAGGTCTGCCGATCAATTTGCCGTGCATCGTTAAATCCTGGTCCATCCTCCGACCGACACCACCGAACAAACGCCTGCCAGCGATCACTGTGCGCTTTGACCGTGCCGTAATGTCCGCAGCCAAATAGATCTTTGAGCGCTTGCGGCCCGGCATAGCTCATTTGCCGGCCATAGCCAAAATTCCGCCCATCTCGTTTACCCACCAACGCCATGATCAAACTCCTCTCGTAGCCAAGCCCTTTGAAGCCTTCCCCCACGTCATCCCGCCAAGAATGTTGAGTGTTATCAGGGATCAAGGCCCCTGCGACCTGTGAGGGTTGTCCACTAACGCGGGACTGGCGGCTCTTTACGACCGGGAGCTTGGGCATCTCATGATCTGACCTCCTGAGCACTTCCGAAGAAGTGGGCGGGTGGAGGCTGTACTGGTTGACGAGACCAGCGCCGCGAGATCCTGAGTCGGGTGAAGGCAGTGAAGTGATGACTGGGGCATACCTGACTGTCAGTCAGGTGCAGTCCATTCCCTGGGCTGCGGCACCATCATCTGCATCGCTGTTGTTGGTGACTTCGGTGTTTGTCACGCCGATTGTCACGAGAGGAAATGCCGCAATGCCTTGTACGAGTTGGGCTGCAGCAGCGGTAGGAGCGCCCGTCTCTTTCCGGAAGAAAGAGACGGGCGCAGGTTGGCGCAAAGAAATGGCCAAGCGGATAAGTTGCTGCAGGGCAGCCAGGAAGGGTATGAGTTGCCGCAGTGGACACACTGGTAAAAATAGGCATCCATCACATTGCTGTGACCGTGCGAGCCGCCGGACGCTAATCGCACTTTGGGAGAACCACCACGGTGTGGCGTAGCCTTAAAGGTTCTGGCTACCTGGGTTGCTGTCAACGACAGCGCTTTGCCCGATCTTTTTTACGCCTGTGGATAATTTGGGTCAAGGCTCGAATTTTCGGGAGTTTTGCGGCTGTGGATGAAATTATCCACCGGTGGAAATCTGTGGTTTTCCACAGACGGTTGCGTGGGCTTTAGATTTTTTAAGTGAGGTCCATCCAGACAGGGCGGCTTTGCAGCCCTGTCTGGATGGACCCGCGTGGACAAGCGGATCACCGAAATATGAAGACCGATCGCTTACTCAGTTGCGCCACGTTTTGTTTTTAGGCGAGTGACGTTCGCTCCCGTCTGATTGGCGAATTCGTGTGGGGTGACATGCTCCTGCCGATTGGCCTCTAGATACCGGCTCCACCAGTTCATGATCAGCCTGCGCTCCTCGATGAACTCAGCCTTGTGGATATAAGCGGCGCGGACGTTGTTGCGTTCCTTGTGGCTCATCTGCCTTTCAATGGCTGTCTCCGACCACAATCCTGACTCGATCAGTGCGCTGCAGGCCATCGAACGAAAGCCATGGCCGCAGATTTCGGTTTTGGTGTCGTAGCCCATCTTTCGAAGCGCGCTGTTCACCGTGTTTTCAGACATGGGTTTCCAGGGCTTGGTATCGCCTGCAAACACCAGGTCGAATTTACCGGTGAGGACGTGGATCTGTTCAAGCAGGGCCACTGCTTGCGGCGATAAGGGTACAAGATGGATATCCCCGGCCATTTTTGTACCCCTTGTGGAAAAGGGGACGCCGTCCAACGCGGGGCGGGTGTCGGGAATCTCCCAGGTGCCGCGCTTGAGGTCGAATTCGTTCCAACGGGCAAAGCGCAGTTCACTGGAGCGGACAAACACATGCAGCGAGAGCATGGCCGTCAGCCGGGTAAGTACGCGGCCGTTATAACCCTCAATGCGCTCCTGCAATTCAGGCAGACGCGATAAGGGTAACGCTGGGCGGTGAACAACCCTCGGGGCTTTGATCAAACCTTCAAGGTCGGAGGCAGGGTTTGCCGCGATCTGTCGAGCACGCTTCGCCTCGCGCATTATGCTTTGCAGGTAGTTTTGTACCCTTAAAGCTACGTCAATTGTGCCGCGCTCCTGGATCGCTTCCAGAGGTTGCATCAGGTCATGGGTGTCCAAATCGACAATAGAGCGAGCGCCGATCAGTGGAAAGACATGGGTTTTGAGGCGGCTCAGAACCGTCTTGGCATGGCCCGGTGCCCATTTGGCAGACATCGCTTTGTGCCAGTCCAGGGCCGCGCTTTCAAAGGTTCGGCCTTGGATTGCGGCCTGCGTCTTAGCTTGGTGTTTGGACTCTATTGGGTCGATGCCTTCCGCTAGCATCCGCTTCACCTCCAGGCGCTTATGGCGCGCATCGGCGAGACCGACCACGGGGTAGTTGCCAAACGAAGTCAGTCCTTCGCGTCCATCAGGTTTGACATACCTGAGACGCCAGCCTTTACGGCCATTGGGTTGGACTAGGAGATAGAGGCCGTCGCCGTCGAAAAGCTTATAGGCGCGGTCGGTGGGCTTGGCTGAGCGGCAAGCCGAATCAGAGAGTGGGGCAGTGGTGCGCGACATAAGGGTACTCCTCCCTTTATCGAATGACCTTACCCCTATCTTTATCCCTAAAACGGTCGGAATCCAACAGATTTTGACGGAATCCGACGGAACGCCAAAACGGAAAAACCCGCCAGAAGGCGGGTTTTTCGGGGGTTCCAGAGATTTTGAAAGCCTTCTATGGAACCTTGGATGGTGCCGGCACCAGGAATCGAACCCGGGACCTACTGATTACAAGTCAGTTGCTCTACCAACTGAGCTATACCGGCGTGTGGGCGACGATTATAGCGATTGGGTGGGTTCTGTAAACCCCTGAATTCTGACTATTTTTGCGCAGGCACGGCTCAGGCGCGGCGTAGCAGGCTGCGCAGTTTGTTCAGGGTTCGCCAGGTGCGGCTGTTTTGGATGGCGTGGAGTTGCGCTTCGGCCTGTTCGGCGCGTTGCAGGGCGGCGCGCAGTTGTGGGTCCGGGTCGTTGAGGGGGTGGCTAAATTTGTGGCCCTTGCAGAGCTGGAAACCGTCGAGGTTGCACGGTGGGATGTCGAAGGCCGGTTTGAGGGCCAGGTGTTCTTCGGCGAGGTAGTAGGTGTTGATGCCGTCGAACAGGATGGACTGGTAGCCGGCGCCGGTGACGAGGTGTTCCCAGGTCTGGTCGCGGGCCCAGGGGGTTTCGATGAGGATGATCCAGGGGCGCCAGCGGCTGAAGTCCATGCTGCGCAGTACGGTTTCTTCGTGGCCTTCGACGTCGACTTTCAGAAAGTGGATCGGGCGATCCGAGGTGTACTGTTCGCAGATCGAGGCCAGGGTGCGCGATTGGACGGTCTGGGTGCGTACGTCCATGCCGGCGTCGCGGTGTTGTTGGGCGACGTTGGCTTCTACGGTGGACAGGCCCGTGTCGGCGATGGTGTAGAAGGTCAGGCTTTCGGCGTTTTCGCCTGCCACGCATTGCAGGTTGATGTCCCGGGGGCGTTCCTGGCTGAGCGCGTCGTAGTAAGCCTGGACCGGCTCGATGTTGATACCGTGCCAGCCGTGGTCATAAAAAGCCCGGGTGACGGAGTCGTCTGTCGGATGGTTGGCGCCGACGTCGAGGTAGAAGCCGTTTTCCACCGATCGAAGGGCGCGCCACAGGCGTACGTCTTCGAAATTCTGTGCGTAGGAAATGAACGTCACGGCCGGTCCTTGAGTGCGTTGGCATGGTGTCAATCAGGATACGTGCCGCTGTTGTATAGCACCGGCGGGCTGGCTGCAATTGCTGACGCGGGTCAGCACGGAAATCGGCGGTTATGTCGTTTTGCTTGGGCGCTTATGCACAACGGGATGGAAGAACTGATTGGTCTATGGACATTTTGTGACGGCTGTCTCGTTTCGTCGCAAATACCTGTTTTCATGGTTTTTTATCTATGTGAACAAAAAATGACCAGCCTCGAAACCGTCAGGAAATCGCGGATTTCTTGGATCCAGGTTTATTTCATCAACAGAGTTATCCACAGGCTGTTTCGTCTCAGCAACGCTCTGCAAGGAGCATCAGGTTTCTCGGGGTCAGTGGCGTTTCGCAGAAGGTGCCGAGGCGTACCTCGTAGCCTTTCTGAGTGAGGAAAAGTGCCCGGTCCAGTACCAGCCAGAGTTCCAGCGGCCGTCGGAAAAGGCCTCGGACCAGTTCCAGATTACGCACCTCGGCCAAGCGTTGATGGCCGGCTGCTTCCAGCGCAGCCCAATCGGGCGAGCCGACTGTGGATAAGTCTTTGAGCGCTGCCAGATCGACGCAGTATTGGGCGAAGGATTTCTCCAGCCAGGCGCTGGGTAACGAGGGTGTAGGTAGGTAGCTGTCGCTGCCGCGCACTTGCCGTTGCAGCAGATCGAAGCCCAGGCGCCGCGCCATGGATTGGTCCCGTTGTCGTCGTACGCGAGCGCCAGCGGTAACGGTTTCGGCGAGTGGCAGGCCGAGATCGTCCAGTGACAGTTGTAGGGCAGAGCCCTTGGCGGCGTCGGACAACGCTTGGTAACGCTCGGTGCTGATCCGGTTGTAGCAGCATGGTGCGATCGCCAGTTGAGTACAGCCGGCGGCGCTTGCCAAGTGCATCAGTCGTACATGAAGGTCGCCGCAGGCATGCAGCGCCACTGGCGTGTGTTCAGAGTGGATCGCTTGGGTTGTATCTGCTGCCAGTACATCTTGCTGCAAATGCCTGGCTGGTAGCGCGTGGCGAAGGCTCAGTTCTTGGCCGCCGGCAACCAGCGCCGGGTCGTACTCCAGGCAGGTCAGCTGTTGTTCGCCATGCAGCAGGCGCCGACCGAGGTGACCTTTGCCCGCGCACCAGTCCAGCCAGTGAGTCGGTTCACTGGCGAAGTGCAAGCGGCTGGCAAAGGCCTCGATCTGCTGCCATTTGCGCCCGGGGACGTCGACGTTGAGGCGGTGGGCGGGCGCATCCAGCGCGCTGGCTGGCAATTCTGCGACACCACTCAGTACTCGGGAGACGGCTGCCAGTTCGCAGAAGGGAGCGGGGGCGTCCTCGATCAGCCACGGCTGGTGATGGTCATTTTCCGCAGCCTCCAGCGAGCGCTGGCGTAGCCATTGGGACAATTCCGGGTAGGAGGTTTCCCAGGGTAATTGCAGATGAGTGAAAGGACGCGGCTTCCACAGCGCCTGATGCGCTGTAAGAAAAGCATCCAATGCCGTGAAGCGGGCGAATAATGCCTCGCCCGTCAGCACGCCATTGTCAGCGCCCTTGGCAGGCATCGACGCGCAACCAGCGCTCCAACTGCTTGAAGCCCTGCACCAGCAGGAACGCCATCAACAGGTAGAACATGCCGGCTGCGAAGAAGATCTCCACCGGCAGGTAGGTCCGGGCAATGATGGTGCGGGCCATGCCGGTCAGTTCCAGCAGGGTCACGGTGCTCGCCAGGGCGCTGGCCTTGAGCATCAGGATCACTTCGTTGCTGTAGGCCGGCAGGCCGATGCGGGCGGCCCGCGGTAGCATGATGTAGAACAGTGCCTTGGGCCGCGACATGCCCAGAGCCCGAGCGGCTTCGATCTCGCCACGGGGGATGGCCTGGATCGCGCCGCGCAGGATCTCGGCGATGTAGGCGGCAGTGTGCAGGGTCATGGTGACCGAGGCACACCAGAACGGGTCTCGCAGGTACGGCCACAGCATGCTGCTGCGCACTGCATCGAACTGCGCCAACCCGTAATAGACCAGGAACAGCTGGACCAATAACGGCGTGCCGCGGAAAAAGAAGATATAGGCGTAGGGCAAAGCCCGCACGTACCACAGCCGTGAAGAGCGGGCGATGCCCAGCGGGATCGCCAGCAACAGGCCGGCAATCACGGCGATGGCGACCAGCTCCAGCGTCAGCGTCGCGCCCTGGGCGAGCTTCGGCAGCCACTTGATGATGACTTCCCAGTTCATTGGGTGCTCCTGATAAAACCGCGGGCGGCGCGCCGTTCCAACAGGTGCATGCCAAGCATGGCGAGGACCGTCAGCCCCAGGTACATGAAGGCGGCGACCATATAGAAAGTGAACGGTTGCTTGGACACGGTCACGCCGATCTGCGCGTGGCGCATGATCTCTTCCAGGCCGATCACCGAGACCAGCGCGGTGTCCTTCATCAGGATCATGAACAGGTTGCCCAGGCCGGGCAGGGCGATGCGCCACATTTGCGGCATGATCAGCTTGGTGAAGATCCGCCACTTCGACAGGCCCAGGGCCACGCCGGCTTCACGGTGGCCCTTGGGAATCGCCAGGATCGCGCCGCGAAACACTTCCGTGGCGTAGGCGCCGAAGCACAGGCCCAGGGCGATGACCCCGGCGGCGAAGGCGTCTAGGGCCAGCTCTGGGTTGCCAAAGTACTCGCCCAGGGCGCGCATCAGGTTGACGGTGCCGAAGTAGATCAGCAGCACCCAGAGCAACTCCGGGACACCGCGCACCAGTGTGGAATACGTGCCGCCCAGCCATTGCAGCGGCTTGTACGCAGAGGTCTTGGCCAAGGCGCCGAGCAGGCCGAGCGCCAGCCCGAGGCACAGCGCCGAGAGCGCCAGTTTGACGGTCATCAGCGCGCCGGCAGCGAGCGCCGGGCCGAATCCGTAGAGATTGATCATCATGGGTGTGTGTTCATATCGCGGCAGGCTTTGCTAAGGGCCGACGCTGCGGGCAGCGTCGGCCAGGCACGTCAGCATCAATAGATGTTGAACGGGAAGTACTTGTCGTTGATCTTTTTATAGGTGCCGTCGGCAACGATTTCTTTCAGCGCTGCGTTCAGCCGGTCGCGCAGTGGATCGCCCTTGCGCACGGCGATACCGATCTTGTCGCTTTCCACCACCGGGTCGCCCTTGAATTCGTAGGCGCGGCCGGCATCGGTCTTCAGCCAGTCGTAGTTCACGTACTTGTCCGCCAGGATCGCGTCGACGCGGCCGGAGGTCAGGTCCAAGTAGGCGTTTTCCTGGGTGTCGTAGAGCTTGGCAGTGATGTCGCTGCCCAGTTCGTCTTCCAGCCAGGTGCCGGCCAGGGTCGCCCGTTGTGCACCGATGACCTTGCCTTTGAGCGAGTCCTTATCGGTTTTGAAGTCGACGTTTTTCGGCGCGATGAACTGCAGTTTGTTGGAGTAGTACGGGTCGGTGAAGTCCACGGCCTGCTTGCGTTCGTCGGTGATCGACAGTGACGAGATCAGGAAGTCGAACTTCTTGGCGTTCAGCGCCGGGATGATGCCGTCCCAGTCGGAGGTGACGACCGTGCATTCGACTTTCATCTTCGCGCACAGGGCATCGCCGATGTCCTTGTCGAAACCCACGACCTGGCCGCTGGCGTCCTTGTTGTTGAACGGCGGGTAGGCGGCTTCGATGCCCATCTTCAGCTTATCGGCGGCCATCGCGTTGGCCGAAAACATCAGGCTGGCAGCTGCGGCCAAAAGAAATTTCTTATGAATCTGCATATGTACTGCTCCGTTAGCGGTTGCTGGACATGAATTGTTTACAGCGTGCCGAAAGCGGGTTCTCGAAGACCTGCTGTGGCGATCCTTGCTCTTCCACCAGGCCCTGATGGAGGAACACCACCTCGCTGGAAACCTGACGGGCGAAACCCATTTCGTGGGTGACCAGCAGCATGGTGCGGCCTTCTTCGGCCAGGGCGCGGATCACACTTAGTACTTCCTGGACCATTTCCGGGTCAAGGGCCGAAGTGGGCTCGTCGAACAGGATCACCTTGGGCTGCATTGCCAGGGTGCGGGCGATGGCGGCGCGTTGCTGTTGACCGCCGGACAGCTCGGCCGGGTAGGCGTGGCGCTTGTCGGCGATGCCGACCTTGGCCAGCAAGGCTTCAGCGACTTCGATGGCTTCGGCTTTGTCCTGGCCGAGCACCCGGCGTGGAGCTTCGATGATGTTGTCGAGCACGCTCATGTGCGGCCAGAGATTAAAGTTTTGAAATACAAAACCGATCTCGCTGCGCATGCGATTGATCTGTTTGCCATCGGCAGCGATGAGCTCACCGTTTTTCGCTGCCTTGAGCTTGAGCGCTTCCCCGGCCACCAAGATCTCGCCCTGGTTGGGGTTTTCCAGCAGGTTGATGCAACGCAGGAACGTGGACTTGCCGGAGCCGGAGGAGCCCAGGATCGAGATCACATCGCCATCGCGGGCGGTCAGCGAGACGCCCTTGAGCACCTCCAGCTGGCCGTAGCGTTTGTGCAGGTTGCGGATTTCAAGCGCGGGCGTGGCCTGGGCCATGTGCGGTCCTCATGATATGTGCTCCCTTGCTGTTGGCTGCCTTCCGTGGCGAGGCGGCCAAGCTAGCATGCGTCCGGATGGTCGCCAACAGCGTAACGGGTGGTAAACCGATGATGCGTGGCAGGTTGTCGCATCGGCGCAGCACACTGTCGCGCCATCAACAACCGAACGGCCGTTTGAACCCGGTTTACCGATGAAAATCCCGGGGGGAGTTGCGTAAAAAAAGGCGCGATGGTGCCAGCTTTGGGTGGGGGTGGGAAGCGTTAATCGGAGCGTGACCGCAATTCGATGACGGTCGGTTGATGCCTGCAGATCGTCCACGCTACATCCGGGCGGCGCACTTCAGATCCCTGGCCTCGCCGCAGAGGTCCAATCCTCGACGCGCAGTCCGGGGACTCTCTCGAATTCTTTCAAATTGTTGGTCACTACTATCAGTCCGCGTGAGCGGGCATGACCTGCGATCATCTGGTCGTAGGGACCGATCGGTTTTCCTGCTTTTGCCAATTCCGCTCGGATCATTCCGGTATGTGCCGCTGCTTCATAACAAAAAGGTAAAACCTCGAGACGCGCACAGAATCCTTCAATCACTCCAAGGTTTTTCTCTGGGGCAGATGACTTTTCTGCGCCATACATCAGCTCCATCAACGTGACAGCGCTGATGCAAAGCTGGCCGTGATGAAGTTTGAAAGCCTCCCTGACGATTTGGGGCTTGTTCTTGATAGTAAAAATACAGATGTTGGTATCGAGCATGAACTTGATCATTAAAACAGCTCGCGCTCCTGATCAGCAGGCTGTTCACGATCCGTCATGAAGTCCGCCGTCACGTTATCTCCATCGAACCAACTGTCCCACGCCTCGCCGGCCGGTGTGATAATGCGCGTTCTGCCGACTGCTATCACATCGACACGTTTCACGTCGTTGGGCATGGCCACTGCTTTGGGAAGCCGGACGGCTTGGCTGCGGTTGCTCATAAAGAGGCTGGTTTGTTCCATCTGCTGTCCTCCCCGTAATCTACGCAAAGAAGCATAGGGCAGGCATGGGATATGTCAACGGGATATGCCGCGTTTCGACGGTGAATTTGCTACTAATCGACAGTGCCAATGAGTCTAAAACCTTGGCACATCACCGCGATCAAAAGAGAACTCATGTGTCGTTCCATAACTGGAGTCCTCGCCATGACGCGCATCCATTTCTTCATTTTGCCCCTCTTCGTGCTGGGCGCGCTGTTGCTGCCCATCACGCTCAATGCCACTAACCTCGCGCCCATCGACAATGCCGGTGTGCAAGTGCAGCCGCTGCAGCAGAACGGCGTGACCTATCTCTCAGGTGGGATTGGCGAGGATGAAGTCCGTGCCATCGAACAAGCACGGGGCTATAACCTGCACATGACGTTTTCGGTGGGGCCCGAGAACAAATACGTCCCGGATGTGGATGTGACAGTCCAGAATGCGTCGGGGCAATCGATATTGACGCTGAAGGACGCCGGTCCGCTGGTGTATGTGCAACTGCCGCCGGGCAAGTACAAGGTAGTGGCGACGCGCACTGGCGAGGAGCGCCGCGACACCGCTGATGTAGGCAACGGCGCCGCACGTAACCTGGTGTTCCATTGGAACGCTGACCAATAGCCGACCGGCCTATTCGCCGCTGGGTTCTCCCATCGACTGGCGATAACGGTCCAGCGCTTCGCTGAAGTCCTTGATGAACTCCGGGGTGCTTAGCCAGCGCTGCGCCGTCTCGCGGTCCATGTCGTCGGCCCACATGCGGTAGTCCACCAGCATGTCTGCGGCCAGGTTGGTCGCGGCCATGCTTTCGTTCTCGGCGTTCTTCAGGTCTAGCAGGGCCGGGCGTTCGGTGATCATCACGCTCAGGGAGGACAGCAGCGTGTCGAGCAATTCGCTTCGACCGACGGCCTCGGCTTCGCGCAGCTTGGCGAACAGCTCCAGTACGTAGACCGGCGGCTGGGCGGTGGCATAGGCCGGATCGCCGTACATGGGGATGGATTTGCGCCCGGTCATGCGGATCTGCTTGGCTTTGTCTTTGGCGCGCTTGGCGCGTTTTTGCTGTTTGTTCAGTGAGGCCATTGGGCTTCGGTTTCCAATTCGTTAGAAGGGCGGTGCCCGACTCAGCCGATTTTCGGCACGGTAAAGCGGAATTCGCTGCCCATGCCTGGCTGGCTTTCGGCGTGCAGTTTACCGCCATGGGCCTGGACAATCCCTTTGGAAATGTACAAACCCAGCCCGGTGCCGTTCGGGTTGCCTTCCTTGACCGTCCAGTAACGGTCAAAAACGTGTGGCAACTGCTCCGCCGTGATGCCTTCGCCGGTGTCGCGAACGCTGAACACGATCTCATTGCCGACCGACATCGCACTGATGCCGACGCTGCCTAGGCGCGGGGTGAACTTGATGGCATTGCCGATCAGGTTGGAGAGCACCTGAAATAGCCGTTCGGGATCGGCGTTGATATGCAGGTCAGGTTCGGCGTGAAACGACATGTCGATGGCCTTGGCCGTGGCGAGCGGCGACAGCAGCGCGTAGGCGTCTTCGAATATCTGGGCGACGCTCGTCGGCCGCGGATTGATGGTGTAGCGTCCGGCATCGATGCGCGAGGTGTCGAGCAAGTCCTCCAGCAACACGTTCATGCGGCTGGTGGCCTGTTGCATGGTGTCGATGGCCGAGGCGATTCGCTTCGAGCTATGGGAGCCGTCGGAACTGAAGGCCTTCTGCATCATGCCGCAAAGCATGGAAATGACCGTCATCGGACTGCGCAAATCATGGGACACCACCGCGACCAGGTCATCGCGGGCCTGCACGGCCAGGCGCTCCTTGCGTACCTGGCGGGCCAGGTCGTTTTCCAGGGCCGAGCGCCGCAAGTCGTTGGCGGCGAACAGGTCGCCATGGGTCCATTTGGCGCTGATGCCGGCCATTTCGACCTTCCAGATCTCGAAAGAGGTCCGCGGTCGCAGGCGCAGGCCGGTCTCGCTGTTCTCCAAGTCCAGGGGCTTTTGCGGGTCACCGCTCCATTGAATGGTTTGCTTGACCTCGGGGCGGAACCACAGCACGCCGTTTTCCACCGGCTTGGGCAGGTGAATCGCCAGCACGCCGCTCGCCACGCCCTGATAGGCCTGGGCCGCTGGAAAAACGCTGCTCAGGTTGTGGTGGGAATAGACCGGTTGCCCGGTTTCCAGGATCCATTTGTGCAACTGGCGGATTTGATCCGGTGCTGGACACTGGCCGTAGCGGTGCAGCTTGTTGTCTTCCAGGATCGCGACGCCGCTGGCGCCGGTTAGGTCCAGCAGCCGCTGGGGCTGGTGGGACAGACTGTCGAACACGTTATGGCTGGAGTCGGCCATGGTGCTGGCGAGTATCTGGAGGTTTTCAAGCTTGGCGTCCCGTTGACGAGCCAGTTCCAACGCCTCCATGGCGCTGATCTGCAATGACAGTACTTGGCCGATGGTCTGGCACGCCATGCGCATTTCGTGGGGAACGAGCAATGGCTCGCGGTTGCCGCAACTGATCAGACCCCACAGCCGCTCACCTTCCATCAGCGAAATGCTCATGGAAGACAGCACGCCCATGTTCTTCATGTATTGGCGGTGGATGGGCGAGACGCTGCGCAGGGTGGAGAAGCTCAGGTCCAGCGGCACCTGAGTGTCGGGCCGCAGCTCGGGGATCAGCGGCACTGGCGCATAGTCGGCATTGGGGATGATCCGCAGCCAGTTGGTACGGTATAGCTCGCGGGCCTGCTCGGGAATGTCCGACGCCGGAAAGAACAGACCTTTGTACAGCTCCATCGACGGCGCGCTGGCCTCGGCGATCACCTGTCCGTGGCCTTCCTCTTCGAAGCGATAGATCAGCACCCGGTCGTAGCCGGTCATGGCCTGGATTTCCCGTACGCTGATTTCGTACAGCGCCTGGAGAGTTTTCGCACTCTGGAGGCGTTGCAGCATGCGGCCCAGGTTGGCTTCGCCGGTAACGCCTTCGGGACGGTAATCGCTCAGATGTTGTTCAAGCTCGACGATCAGGGCGCCCTGATGGCGATGAACCAGGGCGTCGAACCGCTGGGCGTTCACGACGACTGCCAGGGGCGCATTGTCGCTTTCCGGGGTGGCGCGACAGGCGACAAGAATGGCCTCGGCCTGTTCCGGACCGAACAGCGCCTCCAGCTTCTGGCCCAACAGCCTGTCGGGATCGTGCCCCATCAACTGCAATACATTGGCGCTGACCTGACGGATCAGGAAGTCGGGCTCCGACAGCATCAACAGCACGCCGTGAGGCTGGATGGCCCCGGGAAAGCGGATCGGCTCGTTTGCGCAATTGGCCAGGAGCTCTTCGAAGGCTTCTTGGTTTTCCGGGTTCATAGCAGGACCTCCTGGCTGTCCAGCCAGTGTTCAAAATAGGTAAACGTCGCCTTCGCGGCACGTGTAACTTCGAGCGTTTGCGCTTCGCCCAGGTTCCTGTCGTCCAGGTATTGGAGAAAGTCCTTCCAGCGCCGCCCGGTGAGTTCGCCGTACACATTAAGAAACGCCGCGCCGCTGGAGGCATCCAGCCCCAGTTGCTCGGCCACCCTGCGCCGCAGGACTTGCCCGCCGAGTGTCGCCCCTTCCAGTACGTAGGAAACGCCGAGCGCGGCGGCACGGGAGTCGATCCGTGGCAGCGCCTGGCAAACAGGCAGGGCGTCGATAGTCGCTTCATCCAGCCCCAACGCCTTGAGGTCGTCCCGCAGTACCGGAAGCTTGATCCGCAGCGATTGGTCGAGCCCGGTCGGTATCAGCGCCCGGACGTGCAGCTGTTGCTCCAGCGGCTGGTAAAAACCGTAGTAGGCCGCCATCAAACGCCGGTACAGATCCAGATCCAATTGCTCGGAGAAAAACGGCAGGCGCTTCTCCAAGGCGACGTGCATTTCGGCGGTTTCAGTCCGCAATGCTTGGATCAAGGAAGACAGGGGTGCGGCGGGTGACATGCAGGATAGAGCTCGCTCAAAGGGTTTTTGCCGAAAAAAGCGCATCAATCTTACACAGATTCATCAGGTGGGCTGTTATCGATTATCGAGTTTATCCCTCGAGTCGCCGGGTTCGCCTGCTCAAGGCGTGCCCGTTCACGATCCAATTCCTGGCGCAGCTCTTCTTCAGTGGGAAGCACCAGTTTGTACTCGCTGGCGAACAGTTGCTCGTTACCTTGCAATATGGAGTAACGCACCACTGACTCGTCTTTTTGGGTACAGAGGATGATGCCCACGGTGGGCTTGTCATCGGGGCCGCGTCGCAAGTCGTCGTAGAGACGCACGTACATGTCCATTTGCCCGATGTCCTGGTGAGTCAGTTCGCCGCGCTTGAGATCGACAATCACAAAGCATTTGAGCAGGTAGTTGTAGAACACCAGGTCGAGATAGAAGTCCTTGCTTTCGGTGCTGATGCGCTGTTGGCGGGCAATGAAGGCAAAGCCCTTGCCCAGCTCAAGAAGGAAGCCTTGTAGTTGGTTGATCAGGGCTTGCTCCAGATCGGTTTCCTGCAGGACGCCGGCATTGGGCAGCCCGAGGAATTCGAGAATCACCGGGTCCCTGACGATGTCTCGTGGGCCAAGATTGAGCGCTTTGATATTGGCGATCGCTTCCTCTTCCACGGCGGGCCGGTCTCGACTGGCCAGCAGGCGTTCATAGTAGAAGGTGCTGATTTGGCGTTCGAGGGCACGGGTGGACCAGTTCTGGCTGACTACCTCGTTCATGTACCAATGGCGCGCACTGTCATTCTCTACCCGCAAAAGTGTCCGGTAATGGGTCCAGCTCAATTCGGTACGCACTGCGTTCCAAATTGGAAACTTTTGATAAAAATATCGCATGTGGCGCAGGTTACGTTCATCAAATCCCTTCCCAAACCGCGCCGTCAGCACTTTCGCCAGCGTCGGCACCAGTTGCGCGCCATAAGTCGCCCGATCCGCGCCTCCCTGTTCGAATTCGATGATGTGCCGGCCAATCTGCCAGCAAGTCTGTACTTGGAGGGTATCGACGGCGCGCAGGACTTTCTGACGTGCCTGGTGGATCAGTTCACCGAGTTCGTTGATCAGCGGTGCGAGTTTTGGGTCGTCTTGCGGCAGGAGCGGAGTCATCGAAATGGCAGCCGTGATGGTGGGCGGACCCAAAGGATGCTCCAAGGTGTATTTCGATGATGCAGGGCGAAGCTGATTGATTGGGAGGAATCATTGCAAGTTCATGCAGGACCGGGATGAAGGGGGGGCCAGTCAGAAGAACCTGTGTTGTAGGACGTATCCCTAAGCGGCGTCATCCAGAAAGGGGCTGCTGCGCAGCCCAGCGGGAGCAAGCTCCCTCGCCACGGGATGGGTCTGAGCTTCAGCTGTTCGCCAGGGCTTGGGAGGCGGCGACGTAATCGGCCTGGAATTGTGGGCTCTCGACCCAGTCCAGGGCGGCTTGTTCGTCGACACCGGTGGTCATGCGTCGATATTCGATCAAGGCGGTGAAGATGAAGTCGGTGGCTTCTTCTTCGCCTTCCTGTTCCAGTACCAGGGCCAGCAGTGGGTGCTCCAGGAAAACCGTGCACATGGCTTGCTGGCTGACCTTTTCGGCAGCGCGCATGGCTTGGAAAAGGTCTGACAGATCCACCGTCTCCAGATCGATGCGCTCATCGTTCGGGTCGAGGAAGTCATTCGGCGCAGCGGCGCGTTGGATCCGGTTGTTCTTGGCTTTCGCCTTGGCGCGCTGGTTTCGTTTTTGCTGTTTGTTTGCCGAGGACATGGCCAGGACCCTGAGGTAAAAAATAGGCGATCTATCCTACCGCTTCACGCCGGGCGCTTCGAATCTCAATCCACCACGAACAGGGTGGCGCCTACCGAAGTGGACGATCGATGAGGCTCGGCATGGTCGGCCACCTGATAGCTCATGCCGGGCTTGAGCACGAACTGGCGTCCGTCCTCCAGCTCGGTATTCAGCTCGCCCGTCAGACAAAACAGAATGTGCCCTTTGACGCACCAGTGGTCGGCCAGATAACCGGCTGTATATTCCACCATCCGTACCCGGATGTTCCCGAACTGCCGGGTGCGCCAATAGGCGGTGCCGGTGACGCCCTTGTGTTCGGTGGGCTCGATGGTTGACCAGTCGGTGGTGCCGAAGGGAAGGTTGGTGATGTCCATGGCGACTCTTTGAGGGAAGGCTGCAACGGATGAATGTAGCCGAGTCGATGGGGCTCAAGAAACTCCAGCCAATAAAAAACCCCGATCAATTGCTTGATCGGGGTTTTCGGTATTTGGTGCCCAGAGACGGAATCGAACCGCCGACACGGGGATTTTCAATCCCCTGCTCTACCGACTGAGCTATCTGGGCAACGGGGCGCATTAAACGGGTTTTTCGGGGGGGCGTCAAGCACGTTATCAAAAAATATTTAATTATTACCGTCGCTTACGTTCCGCCCCCGCTCTGGAGAGCTTATTCGGACGGCGGCACGTAGCCTTCGGCCTTGGCGTAATCTTCGCCGGAAAAGAACTTTTCCATCTCGCCCTGAAGGTATTTGCGATCTTCGGCGTTCATCATGTTCAGGCGTTTTTCGTTGATCAGCAGGGTCTGGTGTTTCTGCCAGTCGCCCCAGGCCTTGGCCGAAACATTGTCGTAGATGTCCTGGCCCTTGGCGCCCGGGAAAGGCAAGCGTTCCAGGCCTTCGAGTTCTTCTTTGTACTTGCGGCACATGATGGTGCGGGTCATTGCAACTCTCCTGCATTCAATACGGCGGCCGCGCGTTCGAGCAAGGTTTTGACCGGAGCGGCAAGGCCCAGGCGCGGCGGGGTGGCGAGGTTATACCAGAGCCAGTCGGCCTCGGCCACGTGATGGCCGGTTTCTCGGACCTGGACCAGCCAGGGTTCGATGGCCAGTTGGAAATGGCTGAAGGTGTGCACCAGGCTTGGCATTTCCTGTTGTTTGCCCAACTCCAGGGAATGTTGCAAGGCCAGGTGCTGCAAGTCATCGAGGTCATCGAGTTCCGGCAGGCTCCACAGCCCGCCCCAGAGCCCGGTGGACGGGCGGCGGTAAAGCAGAATCGCGCCCTCACGGTTGGCCAGCATTGGCATCAAGGTGCGTTTTTTCGGCACGTCTTTGCGGGGCTTGGGAATCGGGTAGCGGGTTTCCAGGCCCAGCAGGTGCGCTTCGCAGCCCGCTCTCAACGGGCAGAGCAGGCAGCTGGGCTTGCTCCGAGTGCAGAGCGTGGCGCCCAGGTCCATCATCGCTTGGGTGTAAGCGTTGACCCGGTCCTGCGGGGTGAAGCGCTCGGCGGTGGCCCACAGCTGCTTCGCCACCTTGGGTTCGCCCGGATAGCCTTCCTGGGCGGTAAAGCGCGCCAGGACCCGCTTGACGTTGCCGTCGAGGATAGGCGCCCGCAGGCCCATGCTGATGCTGGCGATGGCGCCGGCAGTGGACAGGCCGATGCCGGGCAGCTCGGTCAGTTTTTCCACATCCCGGGGAAATTCTCCGCCGTAGTGCTCAACGACGATCTGCGCGGTTTTCTGCAGGTTGCGCGCGCGGGTGTAGTAGCCCAACCCGGTCCACAGGTGCAGTACCTCGTCCTCCGGGGCGGCAGCCAGGGCCTGGACGGTCGGCAGCGCACTCATGAAACGATCGAAGTAATTGAGCACGGTGCTGACCTGGGTCTGCTGCAACATGATCTCGGAGACCCACACCCGGTATGGGGTAATGTCTTGCTGCCAAGGCAGGTTATGCCGGCCATGGCGGTCGAACCAATCCAGGACGGCGGCGGAAAACTGCTCGGCTCTCATCGCTTGAACAGCCCCTTGAGCGCGTCTTTAAGCTCGGGGCTGACCTTGTCGCCGAGCTTTTCATCGATCTTGTCACTGAGGCGCTCGCCAGCCAGCTTCGCCGCGACCTTGCCCATCCCTTCGTTATCCAGGCGGCAGGCCTTGGCGCCCAGCTCCAACGGGCCGCGGCAGCGCAACGGCCATTCGATGTCGACGTAGCGTTCGTTGACCTGGCAGGCCGGGTCAGGCATGTCGCTCTTGTCGCCCTCGACGATGATGCCGACGCGGTAGTCCATGCCCAGCACCCGCAGGTCGATGTCGCCGTTGCCATTGACCGTCATGCCGGGGATACGGACTTTCAGGTCCGGGTTGTTGGCAACGCCATTGTGGAACGTGAGGTTGCCGTTGAGTTGCTGGAACGGCGTGTCCCTGCCCCGGGGTTCGCCGCTCAGCGTCTTGCGATTGAGCGTGGCGATGCCTTTGCACAGTTGCTGTTCGAGATTGGCATTGAGCAGCACGCCATCGTTGATGACAAACCCGGCGTTGCCGTTGAGGCTGTCGATCAAAGCCTTCTGGCTGTTGCCGTTGGCGGTCACCGCGCTGTTGAGCGTGACCAGCCCTTTGACCGGCGGGTTCTTGCCCTGGCTTTCGATGATCTTCTCCGCTGGCACGCGGTTGATGCGGGTTTGCAGGTTCAACTGTGGCGTAGCCTGACGCACGTCCAGGGTGCCCTTGGCTTCGAAGTTGCCGCTGTACAGATCGCCCCGCAGGTTTTCCAGGGTCAGCAGGCCACCTAGGCCTGTGGCCTTGAGCGCAGCGTTCTGGATCGGCAGTTTATCCAGGATCAATTGACCGAAGTTCAGGTCGGCGTCCAGGTCCAGCTTGCTCAGGCGTTCCACGGGAAACAGCCGGTCATTGCTCCAGGCGCCTTGGGTTGGCGCGTTCGGCAGCGGTGTAGTACCGGCCCCGGCCATGGCACTGGCTTCGGTGTTGCTGACCTCGGCTTCGCGGGCGGCCTTGGAGCTGTCGGCTTCGGCGGACTTGGGCGGCAGGTAGCGGTCGACATTGAAGGTGTCGACCTTGAGCTGCGCACGCAAGGACTGCTTGGCGAAGTCTTCGACGGCAATACGACCGCTGAACGTGCTGTCATCGACTTTCAGGTTGATGTCGTTGAGCTCGATACTCGACGGTGTACCGGCAATACGGCTGGCCAGCTCGACCTTGCTCAGGCTGCCTTCGCCCATGGCCGGCAGTTTCTGGCCGATGCTGTCGACGAAGTTCGCCAGGTCGAACTGGGCGATCGACACGCCGCCGCTCAACTGCGGCGTCTTGTCGAGATCGTTGACCTTCAGTTCGCCCAGGGCCCGCAGTTGGTTGAATGACAGCTTGATACCGGTCCATTCGGCAACGTTCGCGGCTTTGTCCAGGAGCAGCTGGCCTTGGGCGGCGAAGTTCACCGACTTGCCCTGCAGCGGGTCGCCCGTGGCTTCGCCGGCCAGCTTCAGGTCTTCGAACTTGTAGCGCTGCAAGGCGCGTTCATAGCGCAGTTCACCGGTGACTTCGGTGCGCACGCGCAGTGCCGGCTGATTGCTGGACAGGAATGCCGTGAGCGTGACCGGAATGTTGGTGGAGTCATGGACCGGGCCGGTGCTCAACTGGATGCTTTCGGCGGTGAATACCTTGCCGGTCCGCTCGTCGGTGTATTCGACCCGGGCGTTGTTGACGGTGAGGCTGTCGATGTCCAGGCGGGTCGGCTGGGTCGGTTTTTCCGCCGGGGCGCTGGCGGGCTGAGTCGATGTCTCGGCCGTCGCCGGCGTGTTCGCCGTTGTCGCCGGGGCCGGCACCTTGCCGATATCTTCCCAGTTGCCGTGGCCGTTCTTGTCGTGGGTGAGGCGCAGATTCAGGCCCTCGACGCGCACATCGCTCATCTGCACTTGCTTGCGCAGCAACGGAATCACACGCACCGACAGACCCAGCATCTGCAGATCGGCGAAGGGTTGGGTCGGGTTGACCAGGGTCGCCACACTGGCATCGTGCAATTCCAGGCCCAGCCAGGGGAACAGGCTCCAGCCGATATCGCCATTGAGGGTCAGCTCGATGTGGGCCTTGTCGCGGGCTATCTGGCGGATCTCTTCCTTGTAGTCGTTGGGATCGAAGAGGTGGGTCAGGGCAAAGCCCAGGGCCACAATGATCAGCAACAGCCCGAGAAGTACCAGACCCAGGATTTTGCCGAACGCTTTCATGGGCGAATCCTTGTAGGTTGAGTTCAAAAATCAGCCTGGGAGTATAACGCCCCGAATTGTTGGCGCGTTGGTTGATCGTTCCTTCCCGCTGATGCAAATCAGCGCAGCACCTTGTGGCGAGGGCGCTTGCTCCCGCTGGAGTGCGCAGCGCTCCCCCAAAATGGGACTGCTACGCAACCCAGCGGGAGCAAGCGCCCTCGCCACAGGAACTGCGGGGGCTTCAGGTCCAGGCTGGGCATATGAGTGCCGGAAAAATAAACGGTTCACGCCCTACAGAAAGCGAGCAATGGCGCGATAAGACGGGTGACATGAAAAAGGTGATATCACTTTGGTTTTTCTGTCACGAGCAAATGGTAACCTTTACCAGTTCGTCCATCCTGCTGCGGCTTGATGTCGCATCAACATGGAGCTTCACCAGAAAATACAGCCGCCTGCGTGCAATCAAGGCTGAGGGTGAAGCGTGCCGGCGAACCATTCCAATAACTGGGGGATACACAATGAGCACGAGCATCACGGCGGACGGCATTGTCGACCAGCCTGCGTTCCTCTCCAAGGAACGCATTATCGCCAAGCCCGGCTTCAACCGTTGGCTGGTTCCACCGGCGGCACTGGCCATTCACCTTTGCATCGGCATGGCCTACGGCTTCTCGGTGTTCTGGTTGCCACTGTCCAAAGCCTTGGGCATCAGCAAGCCGGTGGCCTGCGCCCCGGACATGAGTTTCATCTCGCAAGTCTTCTCGTCCCAATGTGACTGGCCGATCTCGATGCTTGGCTGGATCTACACGCTGTTCTTCATTTTCCTGGGCTGCTCGGCAGCCATCTGGGGTGGCTGGCTGGAACACGCCGGGCCGCGCAAGGCTGGTGTCGTATCGGCATTGTGCTGGTGCGGTGGCCTGCTGATTTCCGCGCTGGGCGTCTATACCCACCAGATCTGGCTGATGTGGATCGGTTCCGGGGTAATCGGTGGTATCGGCCTGGGCCTGGGCTACATCTCTCCGGTGTCGACCCTGATCAAGTGGTTCCCGGACAAGCGCGGCATGGCGACCGGCATGGCGATCATGGGCTTCGGCGGTGGCGCGATGGTTGGTGCTCCGCTGGCCGCGGCGCTGATGAGCCATTTCGCGTCGCCAACCGACGTGGGCGTATGGCAGAGCTTCCTGGTGATGGCCGCGATCTACTTCGTGTTCATGATCGGCGGTGCCTTATCGTACCGCGTTCCGCCAACCGGCTGGAAACCAGAAGGCTGGACGCCGGCACCGAAGAAAGCCGCGAACGCGATGATCACCCATCGCCACGTTCACGTGAACGTTGCCTGGAAAACCCCGCAATTCCGTCTGGTATGGCTGGTGCTGTGCCTGAACGTATCGGCCGGTATCGGCATCATCGGCATGGCTTCGCCACTGTTGCAGGAAGTGTTCGGCGGCAAGTTGCTCGGTAACGACCTGCCTTTCGGCCAGTTGGACGCCACTCAGTTGGGCCAGATCGCCGCCATTGCGGCCGGTTTCACCGGGCTGCTGAGCCTGTTCAACATCGGCGGCCGGTTTTTCTGGGCGTCGTTCTCCGACTACCTGGGCCGTAAAAACACTTACTTCGTGTTCTTCGCCCTGGGCGTTGCGCTGTACACCCTGATCCCGAACCTCGGCCACCTGGGCAGCATCGCGCTGTTCGTGGCGGCGTTCTGCATCATCCTGTCGATGTACGGCGGCGGCTTCGCCACTGTGCCGGCCTACCTGGCGGACCTGTTCGGTACGCAAATGGTCGGCGCGATCCACGGTCGCCTGTTGACGGCCTGGGCCGCGGCGGGCGTGTTGGGTCCGGTGCTGGTGAACTACCTGCGTGAATATCAGCTGAGCATCGGCGTCGAACGCGCCGCGGCCTATGACATCACGCTGTACATCCTCGCCGGCCTGCTGGTACTGGGCTTCCTGTGCAACCTGATGGTTCGCCCGGTTGCCGACAAGTACTTCATGACTGACGCCGAACTGGCCGCCGAACAGGCGCTGGGCCACGACAAAGGCGCCGACAGCACGACCTCGCTGGAATGGAAAGCCGCACCAGGTACCAAGCTGCTGGCGGTTGCCGCCTGGCTGGTGGTGGGTATTCCGTTGGCGTGGGGTGTGTGGGTGACCTTGCAGAAAACGGCGGTGTTGTTCCACTAAGCCGTTCGCCCTGACCCATCGGGTCAGCGCAATCCTGTGGGAGCGAGCCTGCTCGCGATGAGGCAGTGTCAGTCGACATCTTGGTCGGCTGACACACCGCTATCGCGAGCAGGCTCGCTCCCACATTGTTTTAGGGCGTGTCCATTTGCTTGTATGGACATGTCTATCCCCGACGGCGCGGCATCCAGCCCGTCAGTCATATCACCGTTCGTGTTTCTGTTTGCCGCTCGCGCCCCTATAATGGCTGCCTTTTTCGCCCAATGATTTTGCGGAGCTGGTGATGGCCGAACGTAAGGCGTCTGTCGAGCGCGACACTCTGGAAACCCAGATCAAAGCCTCGATCAACCTGGATGGCACCGGAAAGGCCCGGTTTGATATCGGCGTGCCTTTTCTCGAGCACATGCTGGACCAGATCGCCCGTCACGGGCTGATCGACCTGGACATCGTCAGCAAGGGCGACCTGCATATCGACGATCACCACACCGTGGAAGATGTCGGGATTACCCTGGGGCAGGCTTTCACCCAGGCCATCGGCGACAAGAAGGGCATCCGTCGCTACGGTCATGCCTATGTGCCGCTCGATGAAGCGCTGTCGCGCGTGGTCATCGACTTCTCCGGTCGTCCCGGCCTGCAAATGCACGTGCCGTACACCCGCGCCACCGTGGGCGGCTTTGACGTGGACCTGTTCCAGGAATTCTTCCAGGGCTTCGTCAACCACGCCAATGTCACCCTGCACATCGATAACCTGCGCGGGCACAACACCCACCACCAGATAGAAACCGTGTTCAAGGCCTTCGGCCGCGCACTGCGCATGGCCGTGGAGCTGGATGACCGCATGGCCGGGCAGATGCCTTCCACCAAAGGCGTCCTGTAATGCAGACGGTTGCAGTTATCGACTACGGCATGGGCAACCTGCACTCGGTGGCCAAGGCCCTCGAGCATGTGGGCGCCGGCAAGGTATTGATCACCAGCGATGCCGAGGTGATTCGGGAAGCTGACCGGGTGGTATTCCCCGGCGTCGGTGCGATTCGCGATTGCATGGCCGAGATCCGTCGCCTGGGCTTCGACTCGCTGGTGCAGGAAGTCAGCCAGGACCGCCCGTTCCTCGGCATCTGCGTAGGCATGCAAGCCTTGCTGGAGCGCAGCGAGGAGAACACCGGTGTCGACTGCATTGGCATGTTTCCAGGCCAGGTGAAGTTCTTCGGCAAGGATCTGTGCGAAGACAGCGAGCACCTGAAAGTCCCGCACATGGGCTGGAACGAAGTGAAGCAGGCAGTGGACCATCCGCTGTGGCACAACATCCCGGACCTGGCGCGCTTCTACTTCGTGCACAGCTACTACATCGCCGCCGGCAATCCGCGACAGGTGGTAGGCAGCGGTCACTATGGCGTCGATTTCGCCGCCGCCTTGGCCGATGGCTCGCGTTTCGCGGTGCAGTTTCACCCCGAGAAGAGCCACACCCATGGCCTGCAATTGCTGCAGAACTTCGCGGCGTGGGACGGTCGCTGGTAATGGCCCGCAAGAAGCCGCCGATCCTCACCCTCACGCCCGAGCAGGAAAGTGAGGCGAACCGCAAGATCCAGCGGTTCATGGAGGAGCGTTTCGAACTGGACCTGGGTTCGTTCGAAGCGGCGGAAATTCTTGATCTGTTTACCCGCGAAATAGCTCCGCACTACTACAACAGGGCGATTTTCGACGTGCAGGCGCACCTTAAGGAAAGGTTCGAAAGCATCGAAAGCGACCTGTGGGCGCTCGAAAAAAGCAGTTGAAAGCTTCAAGCTTCAAGCTGCAAGAGAGAAACATAAACGCATGCTTGCAGCTTGTGGCTCGCAGCTTGTGGCTCTTTTGACGAAGGAAAAAGCATGCTGATTATCCCCGCTATCGATCTCAAGGACGGCGCTTGCGTCCGTCTGCGCCAGGGCCGGATGGAAGACTCCACGGTGTTCTCCGACGATCCGGTGAGCATGGCCGCCAAGTGGGTGGAGGGCGGTTGCCGTCGCCTGCATCTGGTGGACCTGAACGGCGCTTTCGAAGGCCAGCCGGTGAACGGTGAAGTGGTCACCGCCATTGCCAGGCGCTATCCGAACCTGCCGATCCAGATCGGCGGCGGCATTCGCTCGCTGGAAACCATCGAGCACTACGTCAAGGCCGGTGTGAGCTACGTGATCATCGGCACCAAGGCCGTGAAAGAGCCTGAGTTCGTCGCCGAGGCCTGCCGCGCCTTTCCGGGCAAGGTCATCGTTGGTCTGGACGCCAAGGACGGTTTCGTCGCCACCGACGGCTGGGCTGAAGTCAGCAGCGTGCAGGTGGTCGATCTGGCCAAGCGTTTCGAGGCTGATGGCGTGTCCGCCATCGTCTACACCGACATCGCCAAGGACGGCATGATGCAAGGCTGCAACGTCCCGTTCACCGCCGCCCTGGCCGCTGCCACGAAGATCCCGGTCATCGCCTCCGGTGGTATCCACAACCTGGGCGACATCAAGGCACTGCTCGACGCCAAGGCGCCGGGTATCATCGGCGCGATCACCGGTCGCGCGATCTACGAAGGCACCCTGGATGTCGCCGAGGCCCAGGCCTTCTGCGATTCCTACAAAGGCTGAGGACTGACCATGGCGCTGGCCAAACGCATCATCCCTTGCCTGGACGTGGACAACGGCCGGGTGGTCAAGGGCGTCAAGTTCGAGAACATCCGTGACGCCGGCGACCCGGTGGAAATCGCCCGTCGCTATGACGAGCAGGGTGCGGACGAGATTACTTTCCTCGACATCACGGCCAGCGTCGACGGCCGCGACACTACGCTGCACACCGTCGAGCGCATGGCCAGCCAGGTGTTCATCCCGCTGACCGTGGGCGGTGGCGTGCGCACTGTCCAGGACATCCGCAACCTGCTCAACGCCGGCGCGGACAAGGTGTCGATCAACACCGCCGCGGTGTTCAACCCGGAGTTCGTCGGTGAGGCGGCCCAGCGGTTCGGCTCGCAATGCATCGTGGTCGCCATCGATGCGAAGAAAGTGTCCGGCCCGGGCGAAACTCCACGCTGGGAGATCTTCACCCATGGCGGTCGCAAACCCACGGGTCTCGATGCCGTGGAGTGGGCGAAGAAGATGGAAGGCCTGGGCGCCGGGGAAATCCTGCTGACCAGCATGGACCAGGACGGCATGAAAAACGGCTTCGACCTGGGCGTGACTCGCGCCATCAGCGATGCGTTGGGTATTCCGGTGATCGCCTCCGGTGGCGTCGGCAACCTGCAGCACCTGGCTGACGGTATTCTCGAAGGCCATGCCAGCGCGGTGCTGGCGGCGAGCATCTTCCACTTTGGCGAATACACCGTGCCCGAGGCCAAGGCCTACATGGCGCAACGCGGTATCTGCATTCGCTGACCGCTGGACACCATGGCGGGCCCAAGGCACTCTTGGGTCCACCATGGATTGCGGTAGCTAGTGGCCTGTACGGTTAACTCGGGTGCTCAAGTTCGAGTGCCAGGACTTGCCAGGCAAGGCCATGACGAGTCGTAGCCCAGCTACGGCGATGAATGGCCACGCAGCTTGGCGAGCACTGGCGCCGAACTTGAGTGCACGAATTAGCCACACAGGCCACTATACATGCTCAAACGCTTTGTTCTTGCCCTGGCCGGCGCCACGTTGCTGCTCGCAGGCCCCACCCGCGCCGCCGATACGTCATTGGTGCTGCTGACGGAAAACTTCCCGCCTTACAACATGGCGAAGAACGGCAAGAACTTCGCCCAGGACGAGAACATCCATGGCATCGCCGTGGACATCGTCCGCGAGATGTTCAAGCGCGCCGACATCACCTACAGCCTGACGCTGCGTTTCCCTTGGGAGCGGATCTACAAGCTCGCCCTGGAAAAACCCGGCTACGGGGTGTTTGTCATGGCCCGGTTGCCGGAGCGGGAAAAACTCTTCAAATGGGTCGGCCCCATCGGACCGGACGACTGGGTCATGCTCGCCAAGGCTGACAGCACGATCGCCCTCGACTCGCTGGAACAGGCGCGCCGCTACAGGATCGGTGCCTACAAGGGCGATGCGATTGCCGAGACCCTCGGCAAGCAGGGGTTGAACCCCATCGTCGTGTTGCGCGATCAGGACAACGCCAGGAAACTGGTCAACGGTCAGATCGACCTGTGGGCCACCGGCGACCCGGCCGGGCGCTACCTGGCACGCCAGGAAGGGGTGAGTGATCTCAAGACTGTGTTGCGGTTCAACAGCGCCGAGCTGTACCTGGCCTTGAACAAGGACGTGCCCGATGACGTGGTTGCCCGGCTTCAGAAAGCTCTGGATGAGCTGCGCAAGGAAGGCGAGGTGGACGCGATCATGGCGCGGTATCTCTGAGAGATCCGCCGGCCGGTCTGGCCCTATCGTCGGATCGCCGCCCGGAGCAGGCTCGCTCCCACAGGGGATCTGCTGTGAACACAAATCTTATGCTCGACACAGAACCATTGTGGGAGCGAGCCTGCTCGCGATGAAGGCAACGCGGTCTTGATCCAAGCCCCTACCGATACACCCCATCTTTCCCATGCCCAATCATCGCCCGGTTGCTGCGCAGGCTGATCATCGACTTGATGTCGATCCATTCGATGCCCTGGGCCTTGAGCCGGGGCAGCTCGCGTTCCAGTACCGCCAGGGTCTGTGGGTAAGGATGGCCAATCATCACCGCCGAGCCCTGACGGCGAGCCAGGTCGATGGCGGTCTGGAGCTGGTGGGCGATGGCGGCTTCCGTGCGTTCATCGTCGAGAAACACATCCCGCGACACACTCGCCAGGCCGATTTTCTGCGCCTCGGCGGCGGCGACTGTCTGGGCGCTGGTGCGGCTGTCGACGAAGAACTTGTGCCGTTGTTGCAAGTTCGTCATCAGCCACGCCATGGCCTGGGGCTGGGCGGTCATGCGGCTGCCCATGTGGTTGTTGATCCCGCTGGTATAGGGCACGGCGGCAAACGCGGCGTCGAGGCGCTTGCCCAGTTCTTCGAGGGGCAGCTCCGGATGCCAGGCGAAAGGCCCGGTGGCCGGGTCCATCGGCATGTGCAGCATGACGATCTTGCCGGCGCGATGAGCTTCGCGGGCAAACTCGGCGGCGTGGGGGGTATCGGGCATGATCGCCGCGGTGACCGGGCCGGGCAACGTCAGCACCCGGCGATCCCGGGGCAGGTTCTGTCCCAGGTCGTCGATGATCAGGCTCAGGTAAGCCTTGTGCGGTGACACGGAGGAAGGGGCGGGCGCCGCAAAGGCAGCGCCGGCGATACAGCACAACAGGCCAAGGAGGAGCCGCAGTCCCATCTCAGCGGCCGGAAGTGATGTTCAGTCCTTTAAGCAGGCTCAGGGCCTGGGCCAACTGGTAGTCGTCATCCTGCGGCATCGGCTTGGCCTTGGCACCGGAACCGCTCGGCTTGTCCGCACCACCGTTGCCATTGCCCAGGTGCCCTTGCAGGTCGGCTTCCTTAAAGTATTCGCTGTCCTGCTCGTTGGTGATCTTGGCCTTGCGCACCTCGATGTCCGGGACGATGCCCTGGGCCTGGATGGAGCGGCCGTTAGGCGTGAAGTACAGCGCAGTGGTGATCTTCAGCGCGCGGTCATTGTTCAGCGGCAATACGGTCTGCACCGAGCCTTTGCCGAAGCTGGTAGTGCCCATGACCACGCCGCGTTTCTGATCCTGCAAGGCGCCGGCGACGATTTCCGAGGCCGAGGCGCTGCCGCCGTTGATCAGCACTACCAGTGGCACGGCTTCGCTCAGGTCGTTGCCGGTGGCCGAGAAGCGCAACTCGGAGTTGGCGATGCGGCCCTTGGTGTAGACGATCAGGCCTTTGGTGATGAAGTGGTCCACCACCTCCACGGCCGATTGCAGCACGCCGCCGGGGTTGTTGCGCAGGTCCAGGACCAGACCGTTGAGTTTCTTGCCGTTGTCCTTGCGCAGCTTGGCCAGGGCCTTGGCGACTTCTTCGCCGGTCTTGACCTGGAACTGGGTGATGCGGATGTAGCCGTAGCCCGATTCCAGCAACTGACTCTTCACGCTCTTGACCTGGATGACCGCCCGGGTCAGGGTCACGTCGAACGGCGTGCCGCCGTCGCGCACCAGGGTCAGGGTGATTTTCTGGCCGATCTTGCCGCGCATCTTGTCCACGGCTTCGGTCATGCTCTGGCCGCGCGTCGGCTGGCCGTTGATCTTGACGATGAAATCACCGGCCTGGATGCCGGCCTTGGAGGCAGGTGTGTCGTCGATCGGCGATACCACTTTGACGAAGCCGTCTTCGCTGCCGACCTCGATGCCCAGGCCACCGAATTCACCGCTGGTGCTTTCCTGCAACTCGGCGAAGTCTTCCGGCCCCAGGTAGGCCGAGTGCGGATCGAGGTTGCTGAGCATGCCCTTGATGGCGTTCTCCAGCAGCATCTTGTCATCCACCGGTTCGACGTAGGCGGCCTTGATCCGGTCCATGACCTCGGCGAAGGTGCGCAGCTCGTCCAGCGGCAGCGGTGCCTTGGTGGTGGCGGCCGATGCGGCGGGCGCCGACGGTGCCGCTTCGGCGGCGAAAGTCAGGGGCGCACCGATCACCAGGGCGATCGTCAGGGCCAGCGAGGTGAGGCGGGACAAATGCAGCATGTCGAACGAACTCCTGAAGTGGATGGGCGCGCTTATCCTTGCGCACGACACCATTGGGCCGGGTCGCTGGGGCGACCCTGCTGACGAATAGCGAAATACAGCGCTGGCGTGTCCTGCCCGCCACTGTTGCCGACCGTGGAAATGGACTCACCGGCCTTGACCACGTCGCCCGCTGACTTGAGCAGCGTCTGGTTGTGGCCGTACAGGCTCAAGTAACCGTTGCCATGATCGAGGATGACCAGCAAACCGGCACCCCGCAGCCAGTCGGCGAATACCACACGCCCGCCGTGTACGGCATGGACCTGGCTGCCGGCGGAGGCGCTGATCATCACGCCGTCCCACTTGGTGCGGGTGTCGTCGCCACGGGTTTCACCGAAGCGTGCCAGTAATCGACCATTGACCGGCCATGGAAGTTTTCCCCGGGCCGAAGCAAATGCACCGCCAAAGGTTTCGCCATCACTGGAAACCAGCGCGCCGGGCGTGGATCTGGCCGGTTTGCGCGGCGCGTCGTCAGCGTCGGCTTCGGCCTGGGCTTCACGCAAACGCTTTTTTTCGGCTTCCTGCTGGGCGATCAGCGCTTTCTGGCGCGCTTCTTCTGCCTCACGAGCCTGGCGGGCCAGGGTTTCTTCGATGGTTTTCAAGACATTGGCCAGCTCGGCCTGGTCCTGCTCGCGGGCCTTGAGCTTGCTGTCGCGGGCCTTCACGTCGTCGTTGAGCTTGGCCAGGGCCACCTGGCGTTCCTTGCGCACCTTTTCCAGTTCGTCGCGCTGGGTGTCGAGGCTGCTTTTCTGCACGAGCAGTTGGGCTTGCTGCAATTCGATGTCTTTTTCGACATTCGCCAGCTGGCGCAGGGTTTCGTTGAAATTCTTGAGTTGCTCCAGGCGGGCCTGGCTCAGGTAATCGTAGTAGGTGAGGGTGCGGGCGAATTTCTCGGGGTTCTGCTGGTTGAGCAGCAGCTTGAGATATTCCTGGCGGCCGCTCTGGTAGGCCGCGCGGGCCTGGATGGCGATCAGGTGCTGCTGTTCAGTGCGCGCGCTCTGGAGTTTTTTTTTCTCGCCATCGAGTCGCTGCAGCTCGGATTCGCTTTTCTTCAGTTCTTTCTGCAGGGCCTCGACCTGTTTCTCCAGCTTGCCCATCTCGGTCTCGGTGCCGCGCAGGTCTTTCTGCACGCTGGATTTCTCTTCCTGCAACTTGCCCAGCAGTTTCTTCAGTTCGGCAATGTCCTGACGCGTGGCGTCCAACTGCTGTTGGGTTTGCGCGCGCTCGTCAGCGAAGGCCGGTTGGAGCAGGCAGGTCAGAGCAAGGGCTATCAGGACGCGAAGCATAGAGGCGGGCGACACCAGGGTAAGGGACGGCCTAGTATGCCCGTCCGACGCTGCAAAAAAAACGCCCATTTGGGGCTGTGTGATAACTGGCCGGCAAAACACCCCAAAACCAATGTGGGAGCGGGTTTGCTGTCCACTCAAGGCAATGACAAACCCGTGGCGAGGGAGCTTGCTCCCGCTGGGCCGCGAGGCGGCCCCAAAACCTGCCAAATGCGGAGGATCAGACACCGCACCCGCCGGTTTACGACTGCTTCGCAGCCGAGCGGGAGCAAGCTCCCTCGCCACGACAAGCCAATGCTCGGAGACTATGTATTGATCAGACCAGAATCGAAGTCCCGGTCATCTGCGCCGGTTTTTCCATCCCCAGCAGCATCAGCATGGTCGGCGCCACGTCCGCCAGCACGCCGCCTTCGCGGACCTTGAAGTCACGCTTGCCCACATAGATGAACGGCACCGGCTCGGTGGTGTGGGCGGTGTGGGCCTGGCCGGTGGATTCATCGGACATCTGCTCGACGTTGCCGTGGTCGGCGGTGATCAGCGCTTCGCCGCCGACTTTTTCCAGGGCATCGACGATGCGCCCTACGCAGGTGTCCAGGCATTCCACGGCCTTGACCGCCGCTTCGAACACGCCGCTGTGGCCGACCATGTCGCCGTTGGCGTAGTTGACCACGATCACGTCGTAGCGCTGGTTTTCAATGGCGTCGACGATGCGGTCGGTCACTTCCGGCGCGCTCATCTCCGGTTGCAGGTCGTAGGTGGCGACTTTCGGCGAAGGAATCAGGATGCGCTCTTCACCAGGGAAGGGCTCCTCACGACCGCCCGAGAAAAAGAACGTCACGTGGGCGTACTTCTCGGTTTCGGCGATGCGCAACTGAGTCTTGCCGTTTTTCGCCAGGTAGTCGCCCAGCACGTTTTCCAGGCTGCCGGCGGCAAAGGCCGATGGCGCGGGGATGCTGGCGGCGTATTGGGTCAGCATCACGAAGCCGGCGAGTTGTGGCTGGCGGGCGCGGTCGAATTCCTTGAAATCGTCCTCGACGAAAACGCGGGTGAGCTCGCGGGCGCGGTCGGCACGGAAGTTCATGAACACCACAGCGTCGCCGTCTTCGACTTTGACCGGTTCGCCAATGATGGTGGCCTTGACGAACTCGTCGCTTTCACCGCGCTCATAAGCCGCTTGCAAGCCTTCCTGGGCGGTGGCCGCGCTGAATTCGGCGTTGCCGTCGACGATCAGGTTATAGGCTTGGGCGACGCGGTCCCAACGGTTGTCGCGGTCCATGGCGTAGTAGCGACCGACGATGCTGGCGATACGACCTTTGCCCAGGGCCTGGAACGTGGCGTCCAGCAGCTCGATCGACGAGGCGGCGCTTTTGGGCGGGGTGTCACGGCCATCGAGGAAGGCGTGCAGATAGATTTTCTCGGCGCCGCGCTTGGAGGCCAGTTCGGCCATGGCGATCAGGTGGTCCTGGTGGCTGTGGACGCCACCGTCGGACAGCAGGCCCATGAAGTGCACGGCCTTGCCGGCGGCCACGGCTTTGTCGACGGCGGCGCAGATGGTCGGGTTCTCGAAGAACTCGCCGTCGCGGATCGCTTTGGTCACGCGGGTGAAGTCCTGGTAAACCACGCGGCCGGCGCCGAGGTTCATGTGACCGACTTCGGAGTTGCCCATCTGCCCGTCGGGCAGGCCGACATCCATGCCACTGCCGGAGATCAGGCCGTTCGGCACACTGGCCCAGAGGCGGTCCAGCACCGGCTTTCGGGCTGCGTACACGGCGTTGGATTCGTGGCTGTCGCTGTGGCCGAAGCCGTCGAGAATCATCAGGACCAAAGGTTTAGGCGTGGTAGTCATGGAATCCTCGTGGCTGCTTGAAAGAAGACGATGCAAAAGGGACGGGCAGTTTAAAGGTAAGTTCCGGTGGCGTCACCGCCGGGCGGGGTTTGGCCGGCCTTGCGTGCTGTGTATACTGGCCGACATTTTAACGCCCTGGAACCTCCTTCGATGGTTGCTCACCTGATTCAATTTGCCACTAACCACTACATTCTCGTTGGTATCTTCGTCGTACTGCTGGCGTTGCTGATTGCCCATACGATGCAGGGCGGCGGCCGCAGCCTGAGCACGGGCGAGTTGACGGCGCTGGTCAACAAGGACGCCGGCGTGGTGGTGGATATCCGCCCGAGCAAGGAATACGCCACCGGTCACATCGTCGGTGCGGTGAACATTCCCCAGGACAAACTGATGGCGCGCATCGGCGAGCTGGAAAAGCACAAGGCCAAGACGCTGATCCTGGTGGACGCCCAAGGCCAGCACGCCGGCACCCATGCCCGCGAGCTGATGAAGTCCGGTTTCACCGCCGCCAAACTGTCCGGTGGCGTTGCCAGCTGGAAAGCCGACAACCTGCCCCTGGTGAAGTGAGATGACCCACGTCGTTGTCTATTCCAGCGATTACTGCCCCTATTGTTCCCGGGCCAAGTTCCTGCTTCAGAACAAAGGCGTGGCTTTCGAAGAAATCAAGGTCGACGGCAAGCCGCAACTGCGCGCCGAAATGACCCGCAAGGCCGGACGCACCTCCGTGCCGCAGATCTGGATCGGCGACACCCATGTGGGCGGTTGCGATGATCTGTTCGCCCTGGAGCGCGCCGGCAAGCTCGACGCGATGCTCAATGCCTGAATTCCCCATTAATAGAACCTGAAAGTAAGAAGGATCTGCGATGACTGACCAACAGAACACAGCTGCCAGCGAAGAAGAAGCCGCACCGCAATTCTCCTTGCAGCGCATTTATGTACGTGACCTGTCCTTCGAAGCCCCAAAAAGCCCGGCGATCTTTCGTCAGCAGTGGGAGCCGAGCGTAGGCCTGGACCTGAACACCCGTCAGAAAGCCCTGGAAGAGGACTTCCACGAAGTGGTGCTGACTCTGTCGGTGACCGTGAAAAACGGTGAAGAAGTGGCGTTCATCGCTGAAGTGCAGCAGGCCGGTATCTTCCTGATCAAGAACCTCGATGCCGCTTCGATGAGCCACACCCTGGGCGCGTTCTGCCCGAACATCCTGTTCCCTTATGCCCGCGAAGCCCTGGACAGCCTGGTCACCCGCGGCTCGTTCCCGGCCCTGATGCTGGCGCCGGTGAACTTCGACGCTCTGTACGCCCAGGAACTGCAGCGCCTGCAGCAGGAAGGCGGCGCGACCGTTCAGTAGGCAACGTCGCTTCTGTTCGCGAGGTACAAAACTTGTGGGAGCGAGCTTGCTCGCGATAGCGGTGTATCAGTCAGCAGTAACATTGACTGACCCAGCGTTATCGCGAGCAAGCTCGCTCCCACAGGTGTCTCTGGCAGGCTGAGCCTCAGGCGAAGCCATTCTGCCGCCAGGCCTCATAGACAGCCACCGCCACCGTGTTGGACAAGTTCAGGCTACGACAGCCTTCACGCATTGGCAGGCGCAGGCGCTGCTCGGCTGGCAGGTTATCCAGCACATCGGCCGGCAGCCCGCGGCTTTCCGGGCCGAACAGGAACGCATCGCCGGCGACGAAACGGGCGTCGTGGAACGGCCGCGAGCCCTTGGTGGTGAAAGCAAACAGCCGCGGATGCCCGAGGCTTTCCAGACAACTGGCCAGGTCGGCGTGACGCTGCAAGGTGGCATACTCATGGTAGTCGAGTCCGGCACGGCGCAGGCGCTTGTCGTCCATTTCAAAGCCCAGCGGCTCGATCAGATGCAGGTGGCAGCCACTGTTGGCGCACAGCCTGATGACATTGCCGGTATTCGGCGGAATTTCCGGTTGAAAAAGGATGACGTGAAACATGCACGGCTCCGAAGATAAAGATGAGCGGCATTCTACGCCGCAAACCTATCAACGTTCGAAGCTAATGCTTCGGGTGATGGGTTCCCTGGCGATCTTCGGCATGATGGTCGGGCTTATGATCGGGCGCCTGACCACGCCTGAACCGGTCGAATTGCAAAAGATTGAGGTGAGCGACGGGAAGCTGGTGGCCTGGTTCAACGACGAACCCAAGTTGCATGGCGAAATCATCGACGGTTCGGTTGCGCTGTTGTTCGATGCCGAGGGGCGGGCGCAGAAGGGCCAGTTCAAGCTCGACGGCAAGGACGTCAATTGGCGCGTGCGATTGAGTGACAAGGGGTTGTTGCTGACGCTGGTGGCGGCGCGTCCGTTGCGGGGGGACTGGGCCGGCAGCGAGGTGGATGACCGCTGGCGGCTGGAGGTCCGTCTCCAGGAGCAATAAAAGAGGGAATCCCCGGCCTGCCTGTACCAAGGTTCCCGAAACGGAAGGGCTCGCGGCTTGCGCACAGCCCTGGGTGTAAAGAAGGGAAACCTTGACCTGCCTGTATCAAGGCCCCCAAAACGTTGGGCTCGATGAGCCCGGATAAAATGGGGAATCCCCGGCCTGCCTGTACCAAGGTCCCCGAAACTGGGTAGTGATGGGGTTATTGCAGGGGGCGTGCCAGGTTTAAATGGTTTGTCACAGAATTTTACTGATTGAGGCCAAAGGCCCCGGATTGCGGGGCTTTCGCGTTTTTGTGGATAGGATTTTTTGAGGTGGGGCGATTGTTTTGGGTTGCCAGGGCACGCGCGGTTGCGGTTCGTGGTGCATTGAAACGGTGCACTCAAGTCTCTAGGGAATCGCGAAGGCGTTTTTAATTGTGGGAGCGAGCCAGCTCCGGGCGGCGATCAGACGATCGCGTCACTCCAGGCAACCCAAAGCCCGTGGCGAGGGAGCTTGCTCCCGCTCGGCTGCGCAGCAGTCGCAAGATCGGGTCATGCGATTTGCCGGGAGAAATGCAGGGGCCTGCTTCGCAGGCCAGCGGGAGCAAGCTCCCTCGCCACGTTGGATTTGTGCTGAGTCGAAACTCGAGATCAACCACGGCCCCCCCTGTGGGAGCGAGCCTGCTCGCGATTGGCCTTCAAGGTAGACGAGAACTCAGGCTCCGTTAGCCCTCATCCCCTTCATCATCATCCCCACCATCGACCTTCATCCCCAGTTCCTTGATCTTGCGGGTCAAGGTGTTGCGGCCCCATCCCAGCAGCACGGCGGCATCGCGGCGGCGACCGGCGGTGTGTTTGAGGGCGGTTTCGATCATGATCCGCTCGAAACTCGGGACGGCGCTGTCCAGCAGGTTCGACTGGCCGCGAGCCAGGGCCTGGTCGGCCCATTGGCGCAGGGCTTGTTCCCAGTTGGTCACCGGTGCCGAATCCTGCGGCAGGCTCAGCAATTCCGGCGGCAGGTCGCTGATGTGTACTTCACGGCCCGAAGCCATGACCGTGATCCAGCGGCAGGTATTCTCCAACTGCCGGACGTTGCCGGGCCATGGCAGATTTTTGAGGTATTCCTCGGTTTCGCCCTTGAGCAGCTTGGGTTCCACCGCCAGTTCCTGTGCCGCCCGGCTCAGGAAGTGCCGCGCCAGGGTTGGGATGTCTTCCCGGCGATCTGCAAGGCGCGGGATGTGGATGCGGATCACGTTCAGGCGATGGAACAGGTCCTCACGGAATTTCCCGGCGTGGACCAGCGTTTCCAGGTTCTGGTGGGTCGCGGCGATGATGCGCACATCGACCTTGACTGGCGTATGCCCGCCCACTCGGTAGAACTCGCCGTCCGCCAGCACCCGCAGCAGGCGAGTCTGGGTGTCGGCCGGCATGTCGCCGATTTCATCGAGGAACAAAGTGCCGCCGTCCGCCTGCTCGAAGCGTCCGCGGCGCAGATTGGCGGCCCCGGTGAACGCGCCCTTTTCGTGGCCGAACAGCTCGGACTCCATCAAATCCTTGGGAATCGCCGCCATGTTCAGCGCAATGAACGGTGAGGCTGCCCGCGGGCTGTGGCGGTGCAGGGCATGGGCCACCAGTTCTTTACCGGTGCCCGACTCGCCGTTGATCAGCACGGTGATGTTGGAGTGGCTCAAGCGCCCGATGGCGCGAAACACTTCCTGCATGGCCGGCGCTTCGCCGATGATTTCCGGGGTGCGGGCCAGGGCCGGTACCTCCTCCATGCCCTGTTGCTCCTGGGCGTGCTGATTGGCGCGCTTGACCAGCGACACCGCTTCATCGACATCGAACGGCTTGGGCAGGTATTCGAAAGCCCCGCCCTGGTACGACGCGACGGCGCTGTCCAGGTCCGAGTGGGCGGTCATGATGATCACCGGCAGCCGTGGGTGCTGTTCGCGAATCCGCGCCAGCAGGTCCAGGCCACTGGCGCCCGGCATGCGGATATCGGAGATGATGACGTCCGGTTGCTGACGGGCCAGGCGGCTCATCACCCCGTCGGCGCTGTCGAAGCTCTGGGTGGTCATGCCTTCCTGTTGCAAGGCTTTTTCCAGGACCCAACGGATAGAACGGTCGTCATCGACGATCCACACGGTTTCACTACGGCTCATGTCGATGTGGCTCCTTGTTCCAGTGGCAGGAAGATCGAGAAGGTGGTGTGGCCGGGGTGGCTTTCACACTCGATCAAGCCCTGATGCTGACTGATGATGTTCTGGGTAATGGCCAGGCCCAGCCCGGTACCGTCCGGGCGGCCGCTGACCATGGGAAAAAAGATGGTTTCCTGAAGTTCGGTCGGAATGCCGGGGCCGTTGTCGGTGATTTCGATCTTGGTCACCAGGCGATGACGCACATGGCCGATGGTGAACTGGCGCATGGCCCGTGTGCGCAGGCTGATGCGGCCCAGGCGCAGTTCGTTCTGGGTGCTGATGGCCTGCATCGCATTACGCACGATATTGAGCACCGCCTGGATCATCTGTTCGCGGTCGATCAATACGTCGGGGATGCTTGGGTCATAGTCGCGCACCAGGGTGATGCAGCCCTGGCTTTCCGCTTCTACCAGGCTGCTCACCCGTTCCAGTACCTCATGGACATTGCACAGCGCCAGGGACGGCAGTTTGTTCGAGCCGAGCATGCGGTCCACCAGGTTTCGCAGGCGGTCGGCTTCTTCGATGATGACGTTGGTGTAGTCCTTGAGACTTTCTTCCGGCAGTTCGCGGGCGAGCAACTGCGCCGCACCGCGAATTCCACCGAGGGGGTTCTTGATCTCATGGGCCAGGCCACGCACCAGCATCTTGCTGGTTTCCTGCTTGGACAGTTGCGCCTCTTCCTTGGTGATGCGCAGCAGGCGATCGCGAGGATGGACTTCCAACAGCAGCAGGGTGGTGCCGTTGTTCAGGATCGGCGTCACTGCGTAGTCCACGGTCAGGGTCTGGCCGGTCAGGGCGGTGAGCATCGCTTCGCGCTTGGTGAACGGATGCGCTTGCTCCACTGCCTGGCGCAGGGAATTGAGCGCCTCGGCGGATTCGGTGAATAGCTCGCTGATGAACTGCCCGTGGCTGCGCTGGCCGCTGACGGCCAGCAGCATCTCGGCCGCCGGGTTCATGTACTCGAGGCGCAGCTGGGCGTCGAGCAGGATGGTCGCGGTGGTGAGATTGTCGAGCAGCAAGCGGTGTAGTGCGTCGCTAATGGTCATCAGGACCTCTTTTGGAGCGTAGCAGGCACGCGTATGACGCGCTGGTATCAGGAAAATGCAAAAACCAAACCAAGGCTCGAAAAACAAGCGTTTAGAGCCTCGAACGAGACTTTAAGGGCCCGTTTTCGTGGCTTTCTGCCAGCTTCTCCGGGTACTTTCGAACCAAAATGGGATGGAATCTGGGTAGGGTGCAAATGATTGCACCACTATAGTGCGCGACAATGGGGCAAATCAGAAAAAGGGCAGGATGCTCACGTCTTCTTCTTCCGGTTTCTCGGCAAGAGGGCATTCGGGACGCTGGCCGTAATCGGTCGTGGCGCAGGGTTTGATACGGCGCTTTTGCGCCAGGGACATGCGTTGCATGTGGAACGGTTGGTTGGCGGTGCGCTCGACGGTGCGGCCTTGCTCGTCGAGGATTTCCACGGACAGGTGATGGGTGCCGCGATCGATGTTGCTCAGGGCGAACACCGGGCTTGGCCCCGCTTCGCCGATGGGTTGGCCATCAAGCAGCAGGCGGTAGCGGTGACCTCTTTTCAGGCCCGGTTCGCTGGTCGCGGTGACGATCAGCTCGCCGGCGGTGCTGCGGATCGTGGCGTCCGGCTCGGGAATCAGGAGCCTGAGCATTTCGTAATGAAATTGAGGTTTCGGCGCTTCTTCAGGCGCAGGCGCCGCGATGTCGCCTGTAGGCGGGGGCGGCATGCGGTTGCCCGGCGACAGCTGGATTTTCTTTGCATTGCCGGGGCGCGGCTGGTCGGTGAAGACGCGATTGCCTTGGGCGTCGATATAGGTATAGACCTGCGCCAGTGCCGGTAACGCGGCCAGCGACAGGCCCAGGGCGAGCAGCCAACGGTTCACGGCCGGTGCACCCGCTGTACGGTGAAGGTGACGGTTTCGCTCTGCTGCACCAGCGTGTCGCCATCGATCACCTGCACCGCCAGGCTGTGCTCGCCACGGTCAATGTTCACCAATTGCAGGCGCGGCACATTCGTCGGCTGGCCGTAGGGCTGGCCATCCAGCAACAGCCGGAACAGATGCGGGCTTCGCAGGCGCGGTTGGATCCGCACGCCGACAGTAAAGGTTCCGTTGTTGGCGCGCAGGGCCTCTTCGGTGGGGATGTCCGTCAGTGCCAGGGTTTGATAGGCGTCAGGCGTTTCGTCGGGGTTGGGTGACGGGGCGGGTGTGCCCTGGTCGGTGGGGGGCTGGTGCTCGATGCTATTGAGCGGCGGCAGCTCCACCGTCTGGGCCGGCACGCCCTGGGGCGGCTGGTTGCTGTAGGCAGTGTTGCCGTTGGCGTCGGTGTATTTGTAGATCTGCGCTGCCACAGGCAGTGAAAGCAGCAATAGCATTCCTGGAAAAACACGCCCCATAAGATCGACCGAGAATTGAAAGTGTTGGGTTGCAGCATAGGCCAGGGAGGGCGGTTGGCCCAATCCGAACGCTGAAGTACCTTGTGGGAGCGAGCCTGCTCGCGATAGCGGTTCGTCAGTCAACATCAGTACTGGCTGACCGGACGCCATCGCGAGCAGGCTCGCTCCCACATGAGCTGTGGTGCTCACAAAAGCTGGGTCCGACACAAAACCACCGTGGGAGCGAGCTTGCTCGCGATGAGGCCATCACCTCCAACATCCTTGCTGGCTGACACACCGCTATCGCGAGCAGGCTCGCTCCCGCAAGAGAATGTGTGTTTGCCTAGTTTTTGACCACGCACAACCCCCCGGTCGCGCGGATCAGGGCCAGTCGGTGGATCGGATGCTGCTTGTTTTTGTGAGTGGCGCGGGCCAGCCATTGCGGGCACTGCGGGTCGGTGCGGTAGGGGGCGAAGTCGGCGAGTTGTTGCAACAGGCGTTTCTGCAATCGATCAAGTTGCGGGCGGATCTCGCCCACCAGGTCCGGGCGTGGCAGGTCCGGCGCTTTGCCTTCCAGGGCCCAGTCGGATAGCTCGATGTATTGCACCATTTTGTTGGCTTCTATCTGGGCGGCGAAAAAAGCTTCCACGGTTTCGCCCGTCAGCTTGTAGGCCGGTGCCTGAGCCACCGCGGCGGCAATCACTTCACGCTCGCGCTGGCGGTCTTCCACCGGCTTTTGACTGTCCCATTTGCTCAGCGCCACCTGGTTGGCAAGGGCGATACGTTCGCCAATGGCGTTAAGCAGCGGGGTAAGGGCCTCGGGGGCCGGGCTGGCTTCGGCGGCAGCGGCCATCAGCGCGGCTGAGAGGGCAAGGCAGAGCTTGAAGCGCAAAGTCATGGACGGTCTCTCGTTATCGGTGGGTGACGCATGATGCACGTATATCGCGCCCACAAAAAAGGCCTCCCGAAGGAGGCCTCTCTTGATTCACGCCGCGTGGGGCGGCGCTACCGGATCAGCAGCTGTAGTACAGCTCATATTCCAGTGGGTGTACGAAGGTGCGGACCTTGATTTCTTCTTCGCTTTTCAGTGCGATGTAAGCGTCGATGAAGTCATCGCTGAATACGCCGCCCTTGGTCAGGAACGCACGGCCCTTGTCCAGCTCTTCCAGGGCTTCTTTCAGGCTGCCGCAAACCTGTGGGATTTCCTTGGCCTCTTCAGGCGGCAGGTCATACAGGTTCTTGTCGGCGGCATCGCCAGGGTGGATCTTGTTCTGGATACCGTCCAGGCCGGCCATCATCAGTGCAGCGAAGGCCAGGTACGGGTTGGCAGCCGGATCCGGGAAGCGCGCTTCGATACGGCGGGCTTTAGGGCTGTTCACGTAAGGAATACGGATCGAGGCGGAACGGTTGCGAGCCGAGTAGGCCAGCATTACCGGCGCTTCGAAGCCTGGGACCAGACGCTTGTAGGAGTTGGTGGACGGGTTGGTGAAGCCGTTCAGCGCCTTACCGTGCTTGATGATGCCGCCGATGAAGTACAGGGCGGTGTCCGACAGCCCGGCATAGCCTTCGCCAGCGAAGGTGTTCTTGCCGTCCTTGGAGATCGACACGTGGACGTGCATGCCCGAACCGTTGTCGCCATACAGTGGCTTGGGCATGAATGTCGCGGTGCGGCCGTAAGCGTCGGCAACGTTGTGCACGACATACTTCAGGGTCTGCACTTCGTCAGCCTTCTTGACCAGCGTGTTGAATTTCACGCCGATTTCGTTCTGGCCGGCAGTTGCCACTTCGTGGTGGTGAACTTCGACGGTCTGGCCCATTTCTTCCAGTGCGTTGCACATGGAGGTACGGATTTCATGGTCGAAGTCGAACGGTGGAACCGGGAAGTAGCCGCCTTTCACGCCTGGACGGTGGCCTTTGTTGCCGCCTTCCACGTCCTGGTCGGACATCCAGGAGCCTTGTTCGGAGAAGATCTTGAACATGGAGCCGGAGATGTCGGACTTGAATTTGACCGAGTCGAAGATGAAGAACTCAGGCTCAGGGCCGAAGAATGCAGTGTCGCCGATGCCGGTGGACTTCAGGTATTCCTCGGCGCGGTGGGCGATGGCGCGAGGGTCGCGGTCATAGCCTTGCATGGTCGAAGGTTCGATGATGTCGCAGACCAGGATCAGGGTCGGCTCTTCGGTGAACGGGTCCAGGACGGCGGTTTCGTCGTCCGGCATCAGGATCATGTCGGAGGCTTCGATGCCTTTCCAGCCGGAGATGGAGGAACCGTCGAACATCTTGCCGATTTCAAAGAAATCGTCGTCCAGTGCATCGCGGGCCGGCATGGTCACGTGATGTTGAGTGCCTTTGGTGTCAGTGAAGCGCAGATCAATCCACTTGACGTCATGATCTTTGATGAGTTGAACCGACTTCGACATATGTCCTCCGGGTGGCTTCGGGCGGTAATGGTGTGCCCTAAGATATGGGTGATGCCGGCGCGAATACTCTGCCAAGGCAACCTGCCTCACAAGGGAGCAAATTGCATGCCAGTGCCCCAGCATGGGTTTTTTGCACCAAATCCACGCTTTTGAGCGCTATAAAAGCCGATTGTCAGACAATAACGCACTGCAATGTGGCGCCGTCTATCGTAAATGACCTGTTTTGGTGCGCGCATAATCATCTGCACATTAACTGGTTAAACCTTGAGCAATTTCCGCTATAATCCGCGCCCCCCTTTTTCGGCTGGCCGTTCGCGCGCTGTTTTCATGAAACTTATCGTAAAAGTCTTCCCCGAGATCACCATCAAGAGCCGCCCGGTACGGATGCGTTTCATCCGCCAGTTGGCCAAGAACATCCGTGCCGTGCTCCGAGATCTGGACCCGGTCGTGGTGGTGAATGGCGTGTGGGACAACCTTGAGTTGGAAACACGTGTCAGCGAACCCCGGATCCTCAAGGAAATGACCGAGCGCCTGGGCTGCATGCCCGGCATCGCGCATTTCCTGCAGGTCGATGAATATCCGCTGGGGGATTTCGACGACATCCTCGCCAAATGCATGCTGCATTATGGTGATGCCCTGGCCGGCAAGATTTTTTCGGTGCGCTGCAAGCGCGCCGGCAAGCACCCGTTCAGCTCGATGGACGTTGAGAAATATGTCGGCAGCCAATTGCGCCGGCAATGTGGTGCGGCCGGTATTTCCTTGAAAGACCCGCAAATAGAAGTGCGCATCGAGATCCGTGACCAGCGGCTCTTCGTCATCCATAGCCAGCACAACGGTATCGGCGGCTATCCGCTGGGTTCGCTGGAGCAGACGCTGGTGCTGATGTCCGGCGGTTTCGACTCCACGGTCGCTGCCTACCAGATCATGCGTCGCGGGCTGATGGCTCATTTCTGCTTCTTTAACCTCGGCGGGCGGGCCCATGAGCTGGGCGTGATGGAAGTGGCGCACTTCATCTGGAAGAAGTACGGCAGCTCCCAACGCGTGTTATTTGTGAGTGTGCCGTTCGAAGAAGTCCTCGGCGAGATTCTCGGCAAAGTCGACAACAGTCATATGGGCGTCATTTTGAAGCGTATGATGTTGCGTGCCGCGTCGAGCATCGCCGAGCGCCTGCACATCGATGCGCTGGTCACCGGCGAAGCGATTTCCCAGGTGTCGAGCCAGACGCTGCCGAACCTGTCGGTGATCGACTGCGTCACCGAGAAACTGGTGCTGCGCCCGCTGATCGCCAGCCACAAGCAGGACATCATCGACACGGCCATCGAGATCGGCACGGCCGATTTCGCCCGGCACATGCCGGAGTACTGCGGGGTCATCTCGGTGAACCCGAAGACGGCGGCCAAGCGCGGGCGCGTGGAGCACGAAGAGAAAGAATTCGACATGGCGGTGCTCGAGCGTGCGCTCGAAAACGCCAGGCTGGTGCCGATCGATCGGGTCATCGACGAGTTGGGCCAGGACATTCAGGTTGAAGAAGTCGGCGAAGCACTGGCCGGTCAGATCGTCATCGACATCCGTCACCCGGACGACGCTGAAGACGACCCGCTGGAGATCGCCGGTATCGAGGTACAAACGATGCCGTTCTATGCCGTGAACGCGCGTTTCAAGGAACTGGACCCTACTCGCCAGTACCTGCTGTATTGCGACAAAGGCGTGATGAGTCGCCTGCATGTCCACCATTTGCTCAGTGAGGGGCATGCCAATGTGCGCGTTTATCGACCGAGCTAAGTGCCCGGGGCTGTTTGCCTGTGGCCTGCGTCACCGGCCCCCCGACGCCGCCGGCAAGCTGTAACGGCTTTTGTCGGACTCAACGTAAATCGCTGCCACGACCTGTCAGCACACCGAATCCTCTGATCGAGATACACAAGTGATCGAAAATCTACGCAACATCGCCATCATCGCCCACGTTGACCATGGTAAGACCACCCTGGTAGACAAACTCTTGCGTCAATCCGGCACTCTGGAGCGCAACGAGCTCAACGACGAGCGCGTGATGGACTCCAACGACCAGGAAAAAGAGCGTGGTATTACCATCCTGGCCAAAAACACCGCCATCAACTGGAACGGCTACCACATCAACATCGTGGACACCCCGGGCCACGCCGACTTCGGTGGTGAAGTAGAGCGCGTGATGTCGATGGTCGACTCCGTGCTGCTGCTGGTCGACGCCCAGGACGGCCCTATGCCGCAAACCCGTTTCGTGACCAAAAAGGCTTTCGAAGCCGGTCTCAAGCCGATCGTCGTAATCAACAAGGTCGACCGTCCAGGCGCGCGTCCGGACTGGGTCCTGGACCAGATCTTCGACCTGTTCGACAACCTCGGTGCCACCGAAGAACAGCTGGACTTCAAAGTCGTCTACGCCTCGGCCCTGAACGGCATTGCCGGTCTGGACCACACCGACATGGCTGAAGACATGACCCCGCTGTACCAGTCGATCGTCGACAACGTACCCGCGCCGGCCGTTGACCGTGATGGTCCGTTCCAGATGCAGATCTCTGCCCTGGACTACAACAGCTTCCTGGGTGTGATCGGTGTTGGCCGTATCGCCCGTGGTCGCGTCAAGCCGAACACTCCGGTGGTCGCTATCGACGCCGACGGCAAGAAGCGCAACGGCCGTATCCTCAAGCTGATGGGGCACCACGGTCTGCACCGCGTTGACGTTGAGGAAGCTGCAGCAGGCGATATCGTTTGCATCAGCGGCATGGAAGAGCTGTTCATCTCCGACACCCTGTGCGACCCGACCGCTGTTGAAGCGATGAAGCCGCTGACCGTCGACGAGCCGACCGTTTCCATGACCTTCCAGGTCAACGACTCGCCGTTCTGCGGTAAAGAAGGCAAGTTCGTGACTTCCCGTAACATCAAGGAACGTCTGGACAAAGAGCTGCTGTACAACGTTGCCCTGCGCGTTGAAGAAGGCGACTCGGCTGACAAGTTCAAGGTCTCGGGCCGTGGTGAGCTGCACCTTTCGGTACTGATCGAAACCATGCGTCGCGAAGGCTTCGAAATGGCGGTGGGCCGTCCTGAGGTGATCATCCGTGAAGTGAACGGCACCAAGCAGGAACCGTTCGAAAACGTCACCATCGACATCCCTGAAGAATCCCAGGGCAAGGTGATGGAAGAGATGGGCCTGCGTAAGGGCGACCTGACCAACATGGTGCCGGATGGCAAGGGCCGTGTACGTCTGGAATACAACATCCCCGCTCGTGGCCTGATCGGTTTCCGTAACCAGTTCCTGACCCTGACCAACGGCGCCGGCATCCTGACCTCGATCTTCGATCGCTACGACACCATGAAGTCCGGCCACATGTCCGGCCGTCAGAACGGCGTCCTGGTATCGGTGGAAACCGGCAAGGCGCTGACCTACTCCCTGGAAACCCTCCAGGCGCGTGGCAAGCTGTTCGTCGAGCACGGCCAGGAAATCTACAACGGCCAGATCGTCGGTCTGAACAGCCGTGACAACGATCTGGGTGTGAACCCTACCAAGGGCAAGAAGCTCGACAACATGCGTGCTTCGGGCAAGGACGAAACCATCGCCCTGGTTCCGCCGGTTCGCTTCACCCTGGAACAGGCCCTGGAATTCATCCAGGATGACGAGCTGTGCGAAGTGACGCCGAAGTCGATTCGCCTGCGCAAGAAGATCCTGGACGAAGGCGAGCGTACCCGCGCTGCCAAGAAAGCCAAGAACTGATCGTTAGTTTTGGCTGAATGAAAAACGCCCCCGGTCGTGAGATCGGGGGCGTTTTTTTATGCCTGGAAATGATGTGGCGACTGCTATGGCCTCATCGCGAGCAGGCTCGCTCCCACAGGGACGGCGCTGAACCTGTGGGAGCGAGCCTGCTCGCGATGGCGCCAGACCCGGCGCCGCAGAATCAACCGATCAAAACCGATCCAGCGTCCGCGGACTGCGCTCGCGCTCCACTTCCTTGGGCTTGTACGCGCAATACCCCGGCCGTGGTCCGACCCGCGGATGGTTGCGGCAAGTGTCCGGGCGTTTCTCATAGATGGTGCACAACCGACTCTTGCGGTCCAGGTAAAGGCAATCGTTGTTGCTCATGCGCTGGAGCGTGAAGATCTCGGACTTCTGGTTATAGCGTTCGACGATCCCTTCCTTTTGCAGGCGCTTGGCGATGTTCTTCGGTGGATCGCCCAGCTCGAATTCGTCGACGATGCCGATCCGGATCAGGTCCTTGATCTTGACCTCCACCGGCAGCGTGCAGCAGCTCGACACGCAGGAACCGCACATCGGGGCGGAGTACTTGGCCCAGGTATCGAGTCGGTCGATCTCCGCGGCGGCGATCAGGTTGGGCTTCATCATTCAGGTATACCGGCATGCATCAGGGCGCGCGATCATACCGGGACTGGTGAATTTTTGAACGACCATCTGCCGGTTTTTTTTCTTTCTCTCGAAAGCCTTTCCCGGACCGGCACGGGCCCTGCATTCATTAGCCCATCCGGCATTTCCCTGGCGGCGACTCTCCGGCGCTGGGGCAAAACCACCGAACCAAGAGCCTTTACCCTCTGTCAGACCGTCTAGGCTCAGACAATCCATGTTCGTTCGAGGTCTTCATCAATGACTCAGGAACCACTTGTTCGCGAAGCGGAAGTTGCTGCATTTCGCGATGCCGTGTTGACCAAACTCACTTATGCCGTCGGCAAGGACCCGGATCATGCGTTTGATCACGATTGGTTCGAAGCCATTGCCCTGGCGGCCCGCGACCACATGGTCGAGCACTGGATGGATCACACGCGGCAGATCTACCGCAAGGGTCAGAAGCGTGTCTATTACCTCTCCCTGGAGTTTCTCATTGGCCGTTTGCTCTACGACAGCCTGAGCAACCTCGGCCTGCTGGACACCGCCCGCGAAGCATTGACCGAGCTGGGCGTGGACCTGGAGCGCATTCGTCTGCTGGAACCCGATGCGGCCCTGGGCAACGGCGGCCTCGGCCGGTTGGCAGCGTGCTTCATGGAAAGCATGTCGACCCTGGGCATCGCCGGCCATGGCTATGGCATCCGTTATGAGCACGGCTTGTTCCGCCAGGCCATCGTCGACGGTTGGCAACAGGAGCAGACCGAACACTGGCTGGATTTCGGCAACCCATGGGAATTCGAACGTCCGGAAGTGGTTTACCCGATCGGCTTTGGCGGCAGTGTCGAAACCGTGACCGATGACGCTGGCAGGACCCGGCAAGTCTGGACCCCGGCCGAAACCGTGCGAGCCATTGCCTACGACACCCCAGTGGTGGGCTGGCGCGGCGCCAGCGTCAACACCTTGCGCCTGTGGCGCGCCCGCGCGGTTGAAGACCTGCACCTGGAGCGCTTCAACGCCGGCGACCACCTGGGCGCCGTGGCGGAAGTGGCCCGGGCCGAGAGCATTTCCCGCGTGCTGTACCCCGCCGACAGCACCGAGGCCGGCCAGGAACTGCGCCTGCGCCAGGAATATTTCTTCGTCGCCGCCTCGTTGCAGGACTTGCTGCGCCGTCACCGCAACATGCACACGTCGGTGCTGACCCTGGGCGACCACGCGGCGATCCAGCTCAACGATACTCACCCTTCGATCGCCGTGGCCGAGCTGATGCGCCAACTGGTGGACGTCTATGACGTGGCCTGGGACGCTGCCTGGCAGATCACCCAGGACACGCTGTCCTACACCAACCACACGTTGCTGCCCGAGGCCCTGGAAACCTGGCCAGTGGGGCTGATGGAGCGCATGTTGCCGCGGCACATGCAGATCATCTACCTGATCAACGCCCAGCACATCGACTCGCTGCGGGCCAAGGGTGTGCATGATTTCGACGTGCTGCGCTCGGTTTCGCTGATCGAAGAGGACAACGGTCGCCGGGTGCGCATGGGTAACCTGGCATTCCTCGGTTCCCACAGTGTCAACGGCGTATCCGGTTTGCACACGCAACTGATGCGCAGCACGGTGTTTTCCGAGCTGCACAAGCTCTATCCGGAGCGGATCAACAACAAGACCAACGGCATTACCTTCCGCCGCTGGTTGTTCCAGGCCAACTCGGAATTGACCTCGATGATGGTCGATGCCCTTGGCCCGAGCGTGCTCGACAACCCTGAGGAACGCCTGATCGAACTGGAGCCGTTCGCCGATAAACCGGCGTTCCGCAAACAGTTCGCCGAACAGCGCCTGCACAGCAAGAAAGCCCTGGCTTACCTGATCCACGAACGGCTGGGTGTGGCCGTGAACCCGGCGGCGATGTTCGATGTGCAGGTCAAGCGGATCCACGAGTACAAGCGCCAGTTGCTCAATCTGATGCACACCGTGGCGCTGTACCAGGCGATTCGTGCCGAGCCGGAGGTCGACTGGGTGCCACGGGTGAAAATCTTCGCCGGCAAGGCAGCCGCCAGTTATCACCAGGCCAAGCTGATCATCAAGTTGACCAACGACATCGCCCGGGTGGTCAACAACGACCCGACCGTGCGTGGCTTGCTCAAAGTGGTGTTCCTGCCCAACTACAACGTCAGCCTGGCCGAGAGCATCATTCCAGCGGCGGACCTGTCGGAGCAGATCTCCACTGCCGGCTTCGAAGCGTCGGGCACCAGCAACATGAAATTCGGCCTGAACGGCGCGCTGACCATCGGCACCATGGACGGCGCCAACGTGGAAATGCACGAGCGGGTGGGCGGCGAGCATATGTTCATCTTCGGCCTGACCGCCGAACAGGTCGAGGCGCGCAAGCGCAACGGCGAATTCAGCGCCGCGCCGGACATTGCCGCCTCCCACCGCCTCAACGACGTGTTGCAGGCGATTCGCGGTGGGGTGTTCTCCCCGGACGATCCGATGCGCTACACCGGGCTGGTGGACTCGTTGGTGGACTACGACCGCTTCCTGGTCTGCGCCGACTTCGACTCGTACTGGAACGCCCAGGCCAAGGTCGAGGAGCGTTGGCACGATTCCAAGCAGTGGTGGCGTTCGGCAGTGCTCAACACCGCGCGCATGGGCTGGTTCTCCTCGGACCGGACCATTCGTGAATACGCCACCGATATCTGGAAAGCGCTGGAATAGCCTTTGCTGTCAGAAATGTGAGCGAAGCCCAACGATGGTTGGGCTTCGTCGATATACTAGGCGCCAGTTTCGCCGGGCCCCGATGCCTCGGCTCAGTCAAAATCAGCCCCTGTGGGAGCGAGCCTGCTCGCGATAGCGATTCATCAGTCGACATGTTTGTTGACTGATACACCGTTATCGCGAGCAGGCTCGCTCCCACAGGGTGTGGGCTTGTTCCACTAGACTGATCCAGGCACAGAAAGCCCCGGTCATGCCCGCAACGGGCCGCTTAGGGATATCAACCATGCAATGGATCTTGACGCTGTTGGGCCTGGCTCTCGGCTGGGTGGTGGATGAGTCGCCCGCCGATGCGCTGATAGGCGCATTGGTGGGGCTTGGCATTGCCCAGGTGTTTCGCATCAGGTACCTGGGATCCGAGGCCGCCAGGCAGCAGGTTTTGCTGCAAGCGGCCCAGCAAGAGCTGGTCACGCTGGAGGCGCGTCTGGCGGTGCTGGAACGTGGCACGCTGTACGCTCCCCATGAGCCAGCACCGGCGCCCCAGGCCGCTGCGTCCCAGGCCCACGAACCTGCCGTGCGCCCCGAACCCGAACCCGAGCCGGAACCGGAATTGGTCTGGGAACTGCCGCCGGACCTCGGTCCGATCCCGGCAAGGGCCACGCACGCCAGCCAGCCGTTGCCCGACGACGTCTGGACCCCGGCGCCCGCCGCCTCCAGGCGCGAGTCCCGTAATTTCGACCCGGTAGAGCCCATTGCGCAACCGGCCGTGCCGCGAGGTCCGAATGTGATCGAGCGCGCCTTGGCCGGTGCGCGCAACTGGTTGTTCGGCGGCAACACGGTGCTGCGGGTCGGGGTCGTGCTGTTGTTCCTCGGCCTGGCGTTCCTGCTGCGCTACGCCACCGAAGGCATGGTGGTGCCGATCGAGCTGCGCTACGCCGGCGTCGCGGCCAGCGCGTTGGGGCTGCTGGGCCTGGGCTGGTGGCTGCGTCAGCGCAACAGCAACTATGCGTTGATGCTCCAGGGCACCGGGATCGCGGTGCTGTACCTGACGGTCTTCGCCGCCATGCGCCTGCATCCTCTGCTCGATTCCAAGGCGGCCCTGGGCTTGCTGGTGGCGGTCACGGTGTTTTCGGCGATCCTGGCGGTGACCCAGAACGCCCTGGGCCTGGCGGCCGCGGCGGCGTTGGGCGGATTTGCCGCGCCGATCCTGACGTCCACCGGCAGCGGCAATCATGTGGCGCTGTTCAGCTATTTCATCCTGCTCAATGCCGGCATCCTGGCGATTGCCTGGTTCAAGGCCTGGCGCCTGCTGAACCTGATCGGCTTCGTCGGCACGTTCGGTATCGGCATCGCCTGGGGCCTGCGTTCGTATTCGCCGCAGCTGTTCTTCAGCACCGAGCCGTTCCTGATCGTGTTCTTCCTGATGTACCTGGCGATCGGCTTGCTGTTCACCCGGCGCAAACTGCTGGAAATGAGCGACGCCCCAGAGGATGACAGCCGCGAAGCCTTGCTGCGCTGGTCAGCGAGCAAAGGCGATTATGTCGACGGCACGATGCTGTTCGGTCCCCCGTTGGTGGCCTTCGGCTTGCAGCTCACGCTGGTGATGTTCCTCGATCTTGCCGCAGCGTTCAGCGCGCTGGTCCTAGGCATGATCTACATCGGCCTGGCCCGCGTACTGAAGGGTGGACGCGCCTTGCTGCTGGCCGAAACCTGCCTGGCGCTGGGGGTGATTTTTACCAGCCTGGCGATTCCCCTGGGGCTCGACGCCCGTTGGACCGCAGCAGCATGGGCGGTGGAAGGCGCGGGGATTTTCTGGCTGGGCCTGCGTCAGCAACGCCCCCTGGCCCGTGCGTTTGCCTTGCTGCTGCAACTGGGAGCGGCATGGGCTTTCTTCAGCGAACTGACAGCCGGCGAAAGCAGCCTGCTCCAAGGCTCTCCTTTGGGCGCGTTGATGCTCGGCGGCGCGTTGCTGTTCAGCTTCTATCAACTGCGCAAGGCTGCCCCCGAGCACACCATCAGTTGGGAGCGGCAGGTGCGACCGGTGTTGGCGGTGTCGGGGTTGGCTTCGCTCTATCTATTGGCTCCGCTGTTTTTCCTGACCCACGGCACGGCCATCGCCTGGGCGCTGGCCGGCCTGGCGACGCTGTTCGTGGGCCTGCGCCTGCAATCGCGCAGCTTCCTGTTCACTGCGTTTGCCATCCAACTGTTGGGTGGGGCGTTGTTCCTGTTGCGCCTGCGGGGCGCGCAAGGCGATTCAGCAGCGGTGCTCAACGCCGGCTGGAACGGGTTGTTCAGCGCTTCGTTGATCGGCCTGGCGCTGATCGGCGGCATGTTGCTGGCGGCCCGCGATGAAATGGTGCGGAGCGACGTCCGCTTGTTGCGCGGCTTGTCAGTGGTGCTGCTGGCGGGATTGGTGCTGATCAACCTTGCGGTGCTGTTCGTCCTGCCTTGGCAAACCGCCAGTGGCGTATGGGCCGCCAGCGGCCTGTTGATCATCTGGCTGAGCCTGTACCTGAAGCAGCGGGTGAGCTTTGTGTTCGGGCTGTTACTGCAATTGCTCGGCGGTGCGGCGTTCCTGGTGGCGGGCCCGGCCTTGTTGGGGCCGCTCGATACCGAGGGTCTGCGGCCTCTGGCCCACAGCGGGTTCTGGACGCCATTGGTGCTGGGGTTGGCGGCGCTGGTGGGTGCATGGCGCTTGCAGCGCGGGCATTCGGCGGCGCAATTCGAGGCCTTGAGCTTGCGCCGTTTGTCCGAGTTGCTGCTGGTCTGGGGGGCCGGTTGGTGGGCGTTGGCGTGGGTCAGCGAAGTGCTGCGCTTTGCCCCGATGAACCTGCAAGGCAGCCTGTTGCTGTTGGTCGCGGCGCTCAGCGTGGCGGTGTGGACCGTGCTGGCGCCGCGCCTGAAATGGCCGGCCCTGGGGCTGCTGTGTACGTTGCTGATACCCGCGGCGGGCTGTGTGCTGGTCGCATCCTGGCACAACCGTTATCACCCGGCTGCGGACTTTGGCTGGCTCGCCTGGTTGGCTGTGTTTGGCGTGCATTTTCTTTCCCTCAAGCGTCTGGCGTCGAGCTTGCCGGCCCAGGCACGCAGCACGGCTCATGTGCTCGGCTGCTGGTTGTTGATCGGCGTGCTGGCGCTGGAGCTGCGTTATGGCCTGCTGCTGTTGTCAGAGCAATACAACGCCTGGCGCTGGCTGGGTTGGGCGATCCTGCCGAGCCTGTACCTGATACTGATGGCCGCGCCGCGCGCCTGGCCATGGCCGGTGTCGGCCCAGCCGCGCGAATATCGCGTCTACGCGGCGGTGCCCCTGGCGCTGTTGATGCTCGGTTGGTTCTGGCTGGCCAATACGTTCAGTGACGGTGGCGCCGACCCGTTGCCCTACGTGCCGTTGCTCAACCCGCTGGACCTGGGCTTGCTGTTTGCCTTGTTCGGCGTGTACGTGTGGGCGCGCAGTGCGCTGGCACAATTGGCGATCCGTTGGGCCCATGCCGAGCACATCGCCCAATTGATCGCCGGTGTGTCGTTGTTCGCGTTCTTTACCGCGCTGGTGATGCGCAGCGCTCACCATTGGATTGGCGTACCGTTCGAGCTCGACGCACTGCTCGAATCGATGTTCGTGCAGGCCGGGCTGTCCATCATTTGGACCCTGATCGCTCTGGGCCTGATGATCGGTGGGCATTTGCGCCACCGCCGTGAGGTGTGGCTGATCGGTGCGGCGTTGATCGCCGTGGTGGTCGCCAAGTTGTTCTTTGTCGAATTGAGTAACCGTGGCGGTCTGGCGCGGATCGTGTCGTTCATCGGCGTCGGCGTGCTGTTGCTGGTGGTAGGCTACTTCGCACCGCTGCCGCCAAAACGTCCGGAAACGGTCCCGCCGACGGAACCGCCAATGCCTGTCAATGAGGGAGTGTCATCTTGAGTCGCACGTTGAGTCGGATCGGCCTGGGGATGGTCGGATTGTGGGTGGCCTTGTCGGCTTCGGCCCAGGAGCAACCGGCGGATTTCGCCCACCAGGTGCCGTTGGCCTTGAGCGGCGAGGGGCCGTGGTATCGCCTGCCGCTGCCGCTGGACGTTCAACTGCAGGCGCAACAGACCGATCTGAGTGACCTTCGGGTCTTCAACGCGGCCGGGCAGGCCCAGGCCTATGCATTGGTCAAGGAGTCGGTGCAGAGTCGGGAAAACCGCACCCTCACCGACGTCAAGTGGTTCCCGCTGTACAACGCCGCCGATGACAACGAGCGCGCGCCCAGTGTGCGGGTGCAATCGAATGCCAACGGGACCCTGGTGGAAGTCCAGCCGTCCAGCCGGCTCGAGGCCGGGGAAGAGGAGCTGCGTGGCTGGCTGCTCGACGCCAGCGCGCTCAAGGCGCCGTTGCAGCAGTTGGTGCTCGACTGGACCAGCGAGCGCGACGGTTTCCAGCGCTTCACCATCGAGGCCAGTGATGACCTGCAACACTGGCAATCCTGGGGCGAGGGTCAGGTGGCGCGATTGACCTTCGCCGATGAGCGGGTCGAGCAGCATGAAGTGAGCCTGCCGGGGCAATCGGCGCGCTATCTGCGCTTGCTCTGGGACTCGCCGTCCTCCGCGCCGGTTCTGACTTCCGCGCAGCTGCAAAGCGCCAGCTACGAGAGCCTGCCGTTACCGTTGGTCTGGTCGCAGCCTCTGGCCGGCACCACCAGCAAGGCCGGCGAGTACACCTGGCAGTTGCCCAAGGGGCTGAACGTCGAGCAGGTGCGGGTCGAGCTCAGCCAGGCCAACAGCCTGGCGCCGGTGACGTTGGCCGGACGCCGTGAAAGCAGCCTTCCATGGCAGCCCATGGGCAGCGGCTTGCTCTATCGCCTGACCCAGAATGGCCAGGATGTGCTGCAAGATCATTTGCAATTGTCCGGTCAGACCGTGCAGCAGTTGAAGCTGACGGTGGACGAGCGGGGCGGCGGTCTCGGCACCGAGGCGCCGGCCCTGCGCTTTGCCGTGCGGCCGACCCAGGTGGTGTTTCTGGCGCGCGGCGACGGTCCGTACAGCCTGGCGTTGGGCAACGCGACGGTGAAGGCCGCGAGCCTGCCGCTGACGACGCTGGTGCCCGATTACCGTCCATCGCGGTTGGCGACTTTGGGGACGGCGACGGTGAATGGCACGACCACCGCCACAGCGACTGCCGTAACCGTGACCGCGCCGGCTACGGTCGATACCAACTGGAAGAAGATCGGCTTGTGGGCGGTGTTGCTGTTCGGCGTGCTGTTCCTTGCTGCGATGGCCTTCAGCTTGTTGCTCAAGCCGCCGGTCAAGAGCTGAGGTGCATTCATCGCGAGCAAGCTCGCTCCCACAATAGACCGCGTTCTTCGAAATAACTCGGTCAACTGTGGGAGCGAGCTTGCTTGCGATGGCGTCCTTTCAATCGACAGAAATATCCAAGCGAGCCGGGACCCCGTGAACTCAATCCTCCTTATCCCGTCTCATAGGAGGAATTAAGTCCCGACTCGCGCTAAACTGCGCTGGTTTTTCCGCCCCCTATTCTTCGGAGCCGTCCATGTCCCGCGTTACCTTGAGTCGCTATTTGATTGAGCAGACCCGCAGCAACAATACCCCTGCCGATCTGCGCTTTTTGATCGAAGTGGTGGCGCGTGCGTGCAAAGAGATCAGCCACGCCGTTTCCAAAGGCGCGTTGGGGGGAGTCCTGGGCAGCATGGGCACCGAGAACGTGCAGGGTGAGGTGCAGAAGAAGCTCGACGTACTCTCCAACGAGATCCTGCTCGAAGCCAACGAATGGGGCGGTCACCTGGCCGGCATGGCGTCCGAGGAAATGGACAATGCCTACCAAATCCCGGGCAAATACCCCAAGGGTGCCTACCTGTTGGTTTTCGACCCACTGGACGGTTCGTCGAACATCGACATCAACGCCCCGGTCGGTACCATCTTCTCCGTGCTGCGTTGCCCGAATGAATACCTGAGCCAGAACGAAGCCCTGAACGAGAAGGCCTTCCTGCAACCAGGTACCCAGCAAGTTGCCGCCGGCTATGCCATCTATGGTCCGCAGACCATGCTGGTGCTGACCCTGGGCGATGGCGTCAAAGGCTTCACCCTGGACCGTGAAATGGGCAGCTTCGTGCTGACCCACGAAGACATCACGATTCCTGAAAGCACCCAGGAATTCGCCATTAACATGTCCAACCAGCGTCACTGGGAAGCCCCGGTGCAACGCTATGTCAGCGAATTGCTGGCAGGCGAAGAAGGCCCGCTGAAAAAGAACTACAACATGCGCTGGGTCGCCGCGATGGTCGCCGACGTGCACCGTATCCTGACTCGCGGCGGTCTGTTCATGTATCCGCGTGACAGCCGCGAGCCGAGCAAGCCCGGCAAGCTGCGCCTGATGTACGAAGCCAACCCGATGTCGTTTCTGGTGGAGCAGGCCGGCGGTGCGTCTACCGACGGTCACCAACGCATCCTCGACATCCAGCCCGAAGGCCTGCATCAGCGTGTGGCGGTGTTCCTCGGTTCGAAGGAAGAAGTCGCCCGCGCCACCGCCTACCACAAGGAGTAAATCATGGCCGAGCCTTGGCAGCCGTTGCTCGATTGGTGGTTCGGTTCAGCCGAGGCACCGGACGATATAGCGGCTGAAAAAGGCAAGCTGTGGTTCGGCAAGCGTCATGATCGCCAGGCGCGCGAGCGCTTTGGCGATCAGGTCGAACAGGCATTGGCCGGCGGATTGATCGACTGGGCGCAACGCCCGGAAGGTTGGCTGGCCCTGGTGCTGTTGCTCGACCAGTTGCCGCGGATGATCTTTCGCGATACCCCCAAGGCTTTCTCCGGCGACCTGCGCGCCCAAGCGCTGGTGGCCCAAGGCATGGCGGCGGGGTTCGACCGGCAACTCAAGCCCATCCAACGGGTGTTCATCTACCTGGTGCTCGAGCACTGCGAAAACCTGGCCGTGCAGAACGAGGCTGTGTCGCGGTTTATCGACCTGGTTCGCGAGCAGCCGGAAGTGGCTGTATTTGAAGACAATCTCGACTATGCCGAACGGCACCAGAAGATCATTGCGCGTTTTGGACGGTTTCCCCATCGCAATGGGGTGTTGGGAAGGGAGTCTACGGCTGAGGAAGGGGAGTTCTTGAACAGGCCTGGGTCGCGCTTTTAGTGACGGCTTATGGATTGCCTCGAAGCAACCGTTTCATAAGCAGCGCGGGTAGGCTTTTGCAGCTATCGGCAATGATGTGGATATAGATCGTTTGGCCTCGCACTTCATAAATGATCCTGTTCATTCCTGACAGGACCTGCCGATACTGACCAAGATTCAGCTTCTCTATTTCGTCCGGGATCGACCCCGCATAAGGGAATGTTGCCAAATGACGGATCGCAGTCTTAAGACTGGCATGGGTGCTTTGCCATGCTTGAACAGAAAACCGTTCGGTCAGATAAACGCGCAGTTCTTTGAGATCGGTCTCAGCCGATTGGAGGATTACGATCTTTAAACTCATCGTTCGTCGGCCGCGTCCAATTCAGCGAAGACATCCTCGACATCCCGATACTTACCTTCCTCGATTTCCTTATTACCCATAGCCAACAGCTTTAATAGCGACATGGTGTCTTCTTGCTCTTCGAAGCTTTTCACATCCATAACCACGAGCTTGGCTTCACCGTTTTGGGTGATGATCAAGGGCTCCCGGGTTTCTGTGATGGTCTTGACGATGTCGGCAGTATGGCTTTTCAAATAGCTGATGGGCTTGATTTGAGATGACAGCTTCATGATGGGAACCTCTCAAAACTGAGTGAACTGATTTTAGTCCTAATTCAGTCCTGCGTCAGGTTGTGCCGACCAGTGTTCTACTGCCCGATGCCGCCATCGTCGGATCGCCGCCCGGAGCAGGTTCGCTCCCACAGTTGGTTGGGTTTTCCCTGACGGAACACGGTCAACTGTGGGAGCGAGCCTGCTCGCGATGAGGCCAGTGAAGACGCGCTAGATCCGGAAACTCCCCACCAACTGCTTCAACCGCGCCGCCTGCTGCTCCAGATCGGAACAGGCGCGCAAAGTCGCTTGCAGGTTTTCCACACCTTCCTGGTTCAGCGTGTTGATCTCGCTGATGTCGACGTTGATCGACTCCACCACGGCGGTCTGTTCCTCGGTGGCGGTGGCCACCGACTGATTCATGCCGTCGATTTCGCCGATGCGCTGGGTCACGCTGCTCAGGCGCTCGCCGGCCTGGTTGGCGATGCTGACGCTGCCTTCGCTCTGGCGCTGGCTGTCGGTCATGGTCAATACCGCTTCGCGTGCGCCGACTTGTAGCTCTTCGATCATTTTCTGCACTTGCTGCGCCGAGTCCTGGGTGCGGTGGGCCAGGTTGCGCACTTCATCGGCCACCACCGCGAAACCGCGTCCGGCCTCGCCGGCACGGGCCGCTTCGATGGCTGCGTTCAAGGCGAGCAGGTTGGTCTGCTGGGAAATGCTGGTAATCACCTCCAGGATCTGGCCGATGTTCACCGTGTTGCTGTTCAGGGTCTCGATGTTGCCGCAGGAGTCGCTGATCTTCGCCGAGAGTTGCTGCATGGCGGTGATGGTTTTATCCACCACTTGCTGACCGTCTTCGGCGAGGCTGCGGGCATCGCTGGAGTGCTGCGAGGCGAGGGCGGCGTTCTGGGCGATTTCCTGGGCGGCGGCGCCGAGTTGGTTGATGGCCGCGGCCACGCTGCTGGTGCGCGAGGCCTGCTGGTCGGAGTTGAACATCGACGAGTTGGAGGCACTGACCACGCGCAGGGCCACTTCGTTGACCTGGCCGGTGGCCGATGCCACTTCGCGGATCGAGGTGTGAATGCGTTCGACGAAGCGGTTGAACGAGGTACCCAGTGCGCCGAATTCATCATGGCCGTGGATGGTCAGGCGTCGGGTCAGGTCGCCTTCGCCTTCGGCAATATCGTGCATGGCGCGACCCATGGTCAGCAGCGGCTGCATCAGCACGCGGATCAGCATACCCAGCAGGGCGATGATGAAGACCACGGCGATGGCCATGGCGATCAGCGCCGAGGTACGGAACTCACTGAGCATCGCCAGCGCGGTGTCCTTGTCGAGCACCAGCGCCACGTACCAGTCGGCACCCGGCACGCCGCTGACACGGGTGAAGGAAATGAACTGGGTCTTGCCGTCGAGTTCGACTTCCTTCATGCCCGGGCTGACCTGCAGTGCGCCGTTGGGGTAGGCCTCGGCCAGGGTCTTGAGCACGCGCTTGCTGTCGGGGTGGATCAGGATCTTGCCGTCGGCGCTGACAATGAACGCATGGCCATGGCCGCCGAAATTCAGCGAGTTGATGATCGCGCTGACGCTGGACAGGTCGATGTCAGCACCGGCCACGCCGATCATCTGGTTCTGGCGCAGTACCGGGGTGGCCACGGTGATCACCAGCTTGCCCGACGAAGCGGCAATGTAGGGCTCGGTGACAATGGTCTGTTGGGCACTGTTGGCGGCCTTGTACCAGCCACGGGCACGAGGGTCATAGTCGGCGGCGCGGTTGCCCGCCGGCACCGAGAACATCACGCCGTCGGTGCCGCCGAAGTAGCTCAATTGGAAATTGCCGGTGTACGCCGGCAGGCCTACGGCGCGCTTGAGGCTGTCGGCACTGCTGCCGTCCACGGCGATTTGCTGGGCCAGCGATTGCAGCAGTTGGACGCGGCCTTCGACCCAGGTCTGGATGTTTCGACTGGTCAGGCTGCCGAGTTCCTGCATCGAGTTTTCAGTGCTGCTGTGCAGGCTTTGGCGCTGACGATAGTCGTTGAACAGGATGAAACAGGCGAACGCAACGGCTACCACGAGGGCGGCAGCCAGCAGGATTTTGTGGCTGAACTTCATGTTTCTGGTCATTAAGAACGCTACCGCAGAGGTGCTGGTCAGGAAGGTGGGCAATGTGCCATAACGCAGGATTTCGCGCTGTTCTTTTTATCGGCCTGGGAGCGTCAGGGATCAGCTATCGGCTTGCCAAACCCGACGAAATGCAGGGCAGCGCCACAAACTGTTTGATTTACCGACGAAACGCCGCCTAAGGAACCAATAAATACCGCAGGTGTCGGGGAACCAGATAGGGGTTTTCACTTCTAAGCTTCTGGTTGGCGCCCTGCCATCCTCCCTTCCGCTCCAGGAGTTACACGATGTCCCTGCGTTCCATTGCGTTGTTGTTTGTATGCGTCGTGCTGACCGCATGCAGCAAGGTCAATCAGGAAAATTATTCGAAGCTGTCGGCTGGCATGCCCAAGTCCGAAGTCGAATCATTGCTGGGCAAACCGACTGATTGTTCGGGCGCGCTCGGCATGTCCAGTTGCACCTGGGGCGACCAGAAAAGCTTTATCAGCGTGCAGTACGCCGGTGACAAAGTGTTGATGTTTTCCGGCCAAGGCCTGAAGTAAACCGAGGCTACGGGCCTGCGGGAGAAAAATAATGAAGCGGTTATTGTTAGTGCTTTTGGCTGGCCTGGTTTTGGCTGGCTGCGCCACTTCTGGCGAAGACCCGTTGGCGCCCAAGACCGTCAACCACGTCAATTTGAAGCGTTACCAAGGGACCTGGTACGAGTTGGCCCGCCTGCCAATGTATTTCCAGCGCAACTGCGCGCAATCCGAAGCCCACTACACCCTCAAGCCTGACGGCAACATGGGTGTGCTCAACCGCTGCCTGACCTCGGACTGGCAGTGGGAAGAGGCCAGGGGCACCGCCACCCCGCAGGTGCCGGGCAAGACCGACAAGCTCTGGGTCAGGTTCGACAACTGGTTCTCGCGGATCGTGCCGGGCGTGGCGAAAGGGCAATACTGGGTGTTGTACGTCAGCGATGACTACAAGACCGCCATCGTCGGCGACCCGAGCCGCCGCTACATGTGGTTGCTGTCCCGCACGCCGACCGTCAACAGCGTCGTTCGCGAAGAATTGCTGAGCAAGGCGCGTCAGCAGGGCTATGACACCAGCCGGTTGATCTGGCGTGCGTCGGATCGGCAAATGGCCAAGACGTCGGATTGACCGGAATAAAACCTGTGGGAGCGAGCTTGCTCGCGATGAGGTATTTACATTCGACAGAGTTGTTGAATGAAAGACCGTCATCGCGAGCAAGCTCGCTCCCACATTGTCTTACGCAGGGTCAGCCCAGAAGTTCGCGCAGCACCTGGGTAAACGCCCGGGCACTTTGCTCTTCCCCGGCATGACGCCCGTCGCGCACGACCCACTGCCCGCCGACCATCACATCGCGCACTTGGCGATCCCCACCGGCGAACAGCCAACGATTGAGAATCCCGTCACCCTGGGCCGTGGCGAGGTACGGGTCGTTGCCGTCGAGTACCAGCCAGTCGGCGCGTTTGCCGATTTCCAGGGCACCGATGGGTTGTCCCAGAGCCTGGGCGCCGCCTTCGAGCGCGGCATCGAACAGTGTACGTCCGACCATCGGTTGATCCGCCCGGTACAACCGGTTGCGTCGCTGGTCGCGTAGACGCTGGCCGTATTCCAGCCAGCGCAATTCCTCCACCACACTCAACGACACATGGCTGTCGGAGCCGATGCCCAAGCGTCCGCCTTGGGCGAGGAAATCCACGGCCGGGAAAATCCCGTCGCCCAGGTTGGCTTCGGTGGTCAGGCACAAACCGGCAATCGCCCGGCTTCTGGCCATGAGGCTGACTTCGTCGGCATTGGCGTGGGTGGCATGGACCAGGCACCAGCGCTGGTCGACTTCAGTGTTGTCGTACAGCCATTGCAACGGACGGGCGCCGCTCCAGCTCAGGCAGTCGTCGACTTCCTTCTGCTGCTCGGCAATATGGATATGCACTGGGCAATCGCGGTCGCTGGCGGCCAGCACCTCATCGATTTGCCCAGGCGTGACGGCGCGCAGGGAATGGAAACACAGGCCCAGCGCTTGCGCAGGTTGTGCGGCCAGGATCGGCTGCAACCGCGACTGAAGCTTCAGATAGTTCTCGGTGCTGTTGATGAAGCGGCGCTGTCCGTCGTTGGGCGCCTGGCCGCCAAACCCGGAGTGACTGTAGAGCACTGGCAGCAGCGTCAGGCCGATGCCGGCCGCGCTGGCGGCCTGGCTGATGCGCAGCGCCAGCTCCGCTGGATCGGCATAGGGCGCGCCGTCGGTGTCATGGTGCACGTAGTGGAATTCGGCGACCGAGGTGTAGCCGGCCTTGAGCATTTCGATGTACAGCTGCCGGGCGATGATGCCGAGCTGGTCCGGGCTGATTTTTCCGACGAGGCGGTACATCAGGTCGCGCCACGTCCAGAAACTGTCATTGGGATTGCCCGCCACTTCTGCCAGCCCGGCCATGGCCCGCTGGAACGCGTGGGAGTGCAGGTTCGGCATGCCTGGCAACAGCGGACCACCCAGCCGTTCGGCGCCGTCTGCATGGGAATCGGCCTGGATACTGGTCAGAACGCCTGCGGCGTCGACTTCGAGACGTACATCTTTGGCCCATCCGTCAGGCAGCAGCGCGCGTTCGGCAAAGAAGGCGGACATGGTTCAACCTCATCGTGCGTAATTTGTATATACATATACAGACGTTTGCCTGCCCGGTAAACTCCGGCAAGCTAATGTCCTGTTTCACAAATACGTTCTTTTTTGATGCGTGGCTCTTGTCGTCAGGCAAGGCGCCGCGACGAGTCATAGCAGGCTATGACGAGGAGGGGCAACGCAGGATGACGGCAAGAGACGCCGTCAAAAAGGAACAGTATTTGTGATACAGGACATTCGTAACCTTCATAAGCAGAACAGGGAACCGCCGTGCCGACTCCGCCTGCCAAACCGCCGCTGGCCGCAAACCTGGGTGACAGTCCGGCACCCTTGTACGCCCGCGTCAAACAGATGATCACCCAGCAGATCGACAGTGGAAACTGGCCGCCGCATTACCGCGTGCCGTCGGAAAGCGAACTGGTCAGCCAGCTGGGCTTCAGCCGCATGACCATCAACCGTGCCCTGCGGGAAATGACCGCCGATGGCCTGTTGGTACGCATGCAGGGTGTCGGTACGTTCGTCGCCGAACCCAAGAGCCAGTCCGCATTGTTCGAGGTGCATAACATCGCCGATGAGATCGCCTCCCGTGGTCACCGCCACACGTGCAAGGTCATCACCCTGGAAGAAGAGGCCGCCGGTTCCGAACGGGCCCTGGCCCTGGACATGCGCGAAGGACAGAAGGTCTTTCACTCGCTGATCGTGCATTTTGAGAACGATATTCCCGTGCAGATCGAGGACCGTTTCGTCAACGCGCTGGTGGCGCCCGAGTACCTCAAGCAGGACTTCACCCTGCAAACGCCCTACGCCTATCTGAACCAGGTCGCGCCGCTGACCGAAGGTGAGCACGTGGTTGAAGCGATCCTGGCCGAGCCGAGCGAATGCAAGCTGCTGCAGATCGAAAGAGGCGAACCGTGCCTGTTGATCCGCCGTCGGACCTGGTCCGGGCGTCAGCCAGTGACCGCCGCCCGCCTGATCCACCCCGGTTCCCGTCATAGCCTCGAAGGTCGGTTTCATAAATGATCAGTCAGATGAAGGTCCTGCGAGCCGCTGATTACCCACGCATGCCCTGGAAAAATGGTGGCGGCAGCACCGAGGAAATCACCCGCGATGCCGGCACCGGCCTGGAAGGTTTCGGCTGGCGCCTGTCGATCGCCGATATTGGCGAATCCGGCGGTTTCTCCACCTTCGCCGGTTACGAGCGGGTCATCAGCGTGCTGCAGGGCGATGGCATGACGCTCAATGTCGATGGTCGGAGCACCCGGGCGCTGCATCCGCTGGACGCCTTTGCATTCAGTGGCGAGAGCCATGTGCATTGCACCTTGCTGGGCGGGCCGATTCGCGACTTCAACCTGATCTATGCACCGCAGCGTTACCGTGCGCGGGTGCAGTGGATGAAGGATGAGCAGCGGTTTTTCAGCGAGGCGGGGACGCTGCTGGTGTTCAGCGCGGCTGCATCGCTGCGCGTCAAGGTCGGCGAGCCTGAGGCGGAACTGGGCCTCTACGACTGTCTGCAATTGAGCGGTAACGCCGGGTTGCTGGAAATTTCCACGAATGGCCAGTGCTGTGTGATCGAATTGATTGCCCACTGATACCCGCTAAACAGCTTTTTGTGGCGAGGGAGCTTGCTCCCGCTGGGGTGCGGAGCAGCCCTGGGTTTTTTGCGACTGCTGCGCAGTCGAGCGGGAGCAAGCTCCCTCGCCACAAAAGCTCCCCCACTGTTTCCTGTGCGCACCAACTTGTTACCGAATGCCCCAGCGTAGCGCAATGCCACGCTTTTGCGGCGTTCACCTCCCCTACTAAAAGCCCGCTCCCGAAATTTTCATCCAGCTCGGCAACCCATACGCCACGGGCTTCGTAGCCATTTCTCAAGTCAGCCTCCATAAGCGCCTCAAAAAAGTTGGCCGCTTGATTGCATATGCTTGTACATACAAGTAAAGACGTATGCGTATGAGTCATCGATGCTCAACGCTACGTTCGCTGAATCACTGCCCATTGCCCGGGCTGGTCTGGACTGATCGCTGAGGAGTTTTTGCTGTGACCGACGCTACCCGCAAACCTGAAAAATACCGTGACGTTGAAATCCGTGCCCCTCGCGGTAACACGCTGACCGCCAAGAGCTGGCTGACCGAAGCGCCACTGCGCATGTTGATGAACAACCTCGATCCGGAAGTCGCGGAGAACCCCAAGGAACTGGTGGTATACGGTGGCATTGGCCGTGCGGCGCGTAACTGGGAGTGCTACGACAAGATCGTCGAAAGCCTCACCAACCTGAATGACGACGAAACCTTGCTGGTGCAATCCGGCAAGCCGGTGGGCGTGTTCAAGACCCATAGCAATGCCCCTCGCGTCCTGATCGCCAACTCTAACCTGGTGCCGCACTGGGCCACCTGGGAGCATTTCAACGAGCTCGACGCCAAGGGCCTGGCCATGTACGGCCAGATGACCGCCGGCAGCTGGATCTACATCGGCAGCCAGGGCATCGTCCAGGGCACCTACGAAACCTTCGTCGAAGCCGGTCGCCAGCATTACGATTCCAATCTCAAGGGCCGTTGGGTGTTGACCGCCGGCCTGGGCGGCATGGGCGGCGCACAACCGTTGGCCGCGACCCTGGCTGGTGCTTGCTCGCTGAACATCGAATGCCAGCAGGTCAGTATCGATTTCCGCCTCAAGACCCGCTACGTCGACGAGCAGGCCACCGACCTCGACGACGCCCTGGCCCGTATCGAGAAATACACCGCCGAAGGCAAGGCGATCTCCATCGCCCTGTGTGGGAATGCGGCTGAAATTCTCCCGGAACTGGTCCGTCGCGGTGTGCGTCCCGACATGGTCACCGACCAGACCAGCGCCCACGACCCGCTCAACGGGTACCTGCCGGCCGGCTGGACCTGGGACGAATACCGTGCCCGCGCCAAGACCGAGCCTGCCGCCGTGGTCAAGGCCGCCAAGCAATCGATGGCTGTCCACGTTAAAGCCATGCTGGCCTTCCAGAAAATGGGCATCCCGACCTTCGACTACGGCAACAACATCCGCCAGATGGCCCAGGAAGAAGGCGTCGAGAATGCCTTCGACTTCCCCGGTTTCGTTCCGGCCTATATCCGTCCGCTGTTCTGCCGTGGCATTGGCCCGTTCCGTTGGGCGGCGCTGTCGGGCGACCCGCAGGACATCTACAAGACCGACGCCAAGGTCAAGGAACTGATCCCCGACGACGCCCACCTGCACAACTGGTTGGACATGGCGCGCGAGCGCATCAGCTTCCAGGGCTTGCCGGCGCGTATCTGCTGGGTTGGCCTGGGCCAACGGGCCAAGCTGGGCCTGGCGTTCAACGAAATGGTGCGCAGCGGCGAGCTGTCCGCGCCGGTCGTGATCGGTCGCGACCACCTGGACTCCGGTTCCGTGTCCAGCCCCAACCGCGAAACCGAGTCCATGCAGGACGGCTCCGATGCGGTCTCCGACTGGCCGCTGCTCAACGCCTTGCTCAACACCGCCAGCGGCGCGACCTGGGTCTCGCTGCACCACGGTGGCGGCGTCGGCATGGGCTTCTCCCAGCATTCGGGCATGGTGATCGTCTGCGACGGTACCGATGAAGCCGCCGAGCGGATCGCTCGCGTACTGCACAACGATCCAGGCACTGGCGTGATGCGTCATGCCGACGCCGGTTACCAGATCGCGATCGATTGCGCCAAGGAACAGGGGCTGAATCTGCCGATGATCACCGGCAAGTAATGCAGGTCCCCTTGTGGGAGCGAGCCTGCTCGCGATGGCGTCATCAGATTCGACACCGGCATCGGCTGATACACCGCTATCGCGAGCAAGCCCGCTCCCACAGGAAGCAGGCTCCACAAGAACCCAGAACAATCCACAGAGGTTGAACCATGGCTGTCACCAGCACCCGCGCAAGCAGCAAGCCGTTGATCGAGAAGCGCTCGATCGATTACATCCCGGAAGCGGAGCGACATGGTCGGTTGTTGAGCCAGTTCACCCTCTGGATGGGGGCCAACCTGCAAATCACCGCCATCGTCACCGGCGCATTGGCGGTGGTGCTGGGCGGTGATGTGTTCTGGTCGTTGATCGGTCTGCTGATCGGTCAAGTGCTGGGCGGGGGCGTCATGGCGCTGCATGCCGCGCAAGGGCCCAAACTTGGCCTGCCGCAGATGATCTCCAGTCGGGTGCAGTTCGGCGTTTATGGCGCGGCCATTCCGATCGTGCTGGTGTGCCTGATGTACCTGGGTTTCACCGCCACGGGCACGGTGCTTTCCGGTCAGGCGCTGGGCCAGTTGTTTAGCGTCAGCGACAGTGTCGGCATCCTGATTTTCGCCAGTGTCATTGTGCTGGTCACGGTGCTCGGCTATCGGGTGATTCACTTCATCGGCCGTGTCGCCAGCATCATCGGGGTGATTGCCTTTGTTTACCTGTTTGCTCGCCTGATCGGCCAGGTGGACGTGGGCGCACTCCTGCAAATCCGCCATTTCAGCTGGAGCAGCTTTCTGCTCGCGGTGTCGCTCGCGGCTTCCTGGCAGATCGCCTTCGGCCCTTACGTGGCTGATTATTCCCGCTACCTGCCGAGCCAGACCTCGTCGGTGAAAACCTTTTTTGCCGCCGGCGCCGGTTCCGTCATCGGCGCACAGGTGGCGATGATCCTCGGCGTGTTTGCCGCCGCCTCGGCCAACGGGCAGTTCGCCGGTCATGAAGTGGCCTACATCGTTGGCCTGGGGGGGACCGGTGCCACCGCTGCGTTGCTGTACTTCAGCATCGCATTCGGCAAGGTCACCATTTCCACGCTGAACTCCTACGGCAGCTTCATGTGCATCGCGACCATCATCAGCGGCTTTCGTGGGCACCTTAATGTCACGCGTTTGCAGCGGCTGGTCTTCGTGCTGGTCATCGTCGGTGCCGCGACCCTGATCGCGCTGCTCGGCCAGCACTCGTTCCTCGGTGCATTCAAGTCCTTCATCCTGTTCCTGCTGGCGTTCTTTACGCCCTGGAGCGCGATCAACCTGGTGGACTACTACTTCATCACCCGCGAGCGCTACGACGTGCCGGCACTGGCTGATCCGAACGGTCGCTACGGGCGTTGGAACATCCTGGGGATCAGCGTCTATGCATTGGGTGTGCTGATTCAGCTGCCGTTCATTGCCACCAAGTTCTATACCGGTCCGCTGGTGGCGGCGATGGGGGGCGTGGACATTTCCTGGATCATCGGCCTGGTCGTACCGGCAGCGGTGTATTACCTCGCCGCAAAGAAATGGCACAGCGCTGTACCCGATCGATTGATCCTGCCAGCCGAGCAGGACACGGTTGACGCACAACCGAGCAGGGCGGGCCGCACCCAAGCGGTCTGATGGGACGTTGACAGGGCTGGATGCCTCTTGACTGCCGTAAGCCAACTCAAATGATTAGGAGCGTCACATAATGAAATCGAACAAGACCCTGCTGACCACATTGCTTTCCATGGGCCTGCTGGCCAGTGCCGGCGCCACGCAGGCGGCCGGTTGGTGCGAGTCTGGCAAACCGGTGAAGTTCGCCGGCCTGAACTGGGAAAGCGGCATGCTGCTGACTGACGTGCTGCAAGTGGTGCTGGAAAAAGGCTACGACTGCAAGACCGACAGTCTGCCCGGCAACTCCATCACCATGGAAAACGCCCTGAGCAGCAACGACATCCAGGTGTTCGCCGAAGAGTGGGTCGGCCGCAGTGAGGTCTGGAACAAGGCCGAGAAGGCCGGCAAGGTGGTCGGTGTCGGCGCCCCGGTGGTGGGTGCCATCGAAGGCTGGTACGTGCCGCGCTACGTGATCGAAGGCGACGCCAAGCGCAAGCTCGAAGCCAAGGCGCCGGGCTTGAAGAACATTGCCGACCTGGGCCAGTACGCCGCCGTGTTCAAGGACCCGGAAGAACCGTCCAAGGGGCGTTTCTACAACTGCCCGGCCGGTTGGACCTGCGAGCTGGACAACAGCGAAATGCTGAAAAGCTACGGCCTGGAAAAAACCTACACCAACTTCCGTCCTGGCACTGGCCCGGCGCTGGATGCGGCGGTGCTGTCGAGCTACAAGCGCGGCGAGCCGATCCTGTTTTACTACTGGTCGCCAACGCCGCTGATGGGTCAGGTGGACCTGGTGAAACTGGAAGAAAAACCAGGCGTGGATAAAAGCGTGAGCATCAAGGTCGGTTTGTCCAAGACGTTCCACGACGAAGCGCCGGAGCTGGTGGCAGTGCTGGAGAAGGTCAACCTGCCTATCGATATCCTGAACCAGAACCTGGGGCGCATGGCCAAGGAACGCATCGAGTCGCCTAAGCTGGCGAAGATCTTCCTGAAGGAACATCCTGAAGTCTGGCACGCCTGGGTTAGCGCAGACGCTGCCAAGAAAATCGACGCGGCTCTGTAGGTCGAATCTTTCCCGGCCAACCCTGGGGCTGGTCGGGACGTTCACCGCATCCACCTGATCGAGAGTCTCTTATGTTTCCCGAAAGCTTTACCTTTTCCATCGCCGACTGGGTCAACGGTTGGGTCGACGCCCTGGTGACGAATTATGGCGATGTGTTCCGGCACATCTCCGACACCCTGCTCTGGGCCATTGTCAACCTCGAAGGCCTGCTGCGCCTGGCGCCCTGGTGGCTGATGCTGGCCATCGTCGGCGGCATAGCCTGGCACGCCACGCGCAAAGTCGTGGCCACGGCGGTGATCATCGGCCTGCTGTTCCTGGTAGGCGCGGTGGGCCTGTGGGACAAACTGATGCAGACCCTCGCCCTGATGCTGGTGGCGACGCTGATCTCGGTGTTGATCGGCATTCCCCTGGGCATTCTGTCGGCGCGCAGCAATCGCCTGCGTTCGGTGCTGATGCCGCTGTTGGACATCATGCAGACCATGCCGAGCTTCGTGTACCTGATTCCGGTGTTGATGCTGTTCGGCCTGGGCAAGGTCCCGGCGATTTTCGCCACGGTGATCTACGCCGCGCCGCCCTTGATTCGCCTGACCGACCTGGGCATCCGCCAGGTGGACGGCGAAGTGATGGAAGCCATCAATGCCTTCGGCGCCAACCGCTGGCAACAGCTGTTCGGCGTGCAACTGCCCCTGGCCCTGCCAAGCATCATGGCCGGGATCAACCAGACCACCATGATGGCCCTGTCGATGGTGGTCATCGCCTCGATGATCGGTGCCCGTGGCCTGGGCGAAGACGTGCTGGTGGGTATCCAGACCCTCAACGTCGGACGCGGCCTGGAAGCCGGGTTGGCTATCGTGATTCTCGCCGTGGTCATCGACCGCATTACCCAGGCCTATGGCCGTCCTCGGCATGAGGTGAGCAAATGAATAACGCAGCCATCAGCAAGATCGAAGTCAAGAACGTCTTCAAGATTTTCGGCAACCGTTCCACCGAAGCCCTGGAGCTGATCCGCCGCAACAAGACCAAGGACCAGGTGCTGGCCGAGACCGGTTGCGTGGTCGGTGTGAACGACCTGTCGTTGAGCATCGGCACTGGCGAGATCTTTGTGATCATGGGGCTGTCCGGTTCCGGCAAATCCACCCTGGTGCGGCACTTCAACCGGCTGATCGACCCCACCAGCGGGGCGATCCTGGTGGACGGCGAGGACATCCTCCAACTGGACATGGATGCGCTGCGCGAATTTCGCCGGCACAAGATCAGCATGGTGTTTCAGAGCTTCGGCCTGCTGCCCCACAAGAACGTGCTGGACAACGTCGCCTACGGTTTGAAGGTGCGCGGCGAGAGCAAGCAGGTGTGCGCCGAACGGGCGCTGCACTGGATCAACACCGTGGGCCTGAAAGGCTACGAGAATAAATACCCGCACCAGCTCTCCGGCGGCATGCGCCAGCGCGTGGGCCTGGCCCGTGCCTTGGCGGCGGACACCGACATCATCCTGATGGACGAAGCCTTCAGCGCCCTCGACCCGCTGATCCGCGCCGAGATGCAAGACCAGTTGCTGGAGCTGCAAAAGACCCTGCACAAGACCATCGTGTTCATCACCCACGACCTCGACGAGGCCGTGCGCATCGGCAACCGCATCGCGATTCTCAAGGACGGCAGATTGATCCAGGTCGGCACGCCCCGGGAGATCCTGCATTCGCCGGCCGATGAGTATGTCGATCGGTTCGTGCAGCGGCGGGCGGCGGTGGTTTAGGCCCATGCGCGATAGTTGCTGGTGCGCTGTTGTGGCGAGGGAGCTTGCTCCCGCTGGGTGGCGCAGCCGCCCCCAAAATCTTGTGAATGCTGCGCACTCAAGCGGGAGCAAGCTCCCTCGCCACAACAGCGCCCCACTCTGGAATGCGTATTCTGTGGGAGCGAGCTTGCTCGCGAAGGCGTCGGCAAAGTTGCATCAATATTCAAGTTGCACAGATGAGGTTAAAGATGTCCCAGGCTGAAAAAATCATCATCGCCGACACCCCGCTGCGCTGGCAGGACGTGGTCGCCGTCGCGCGCTTCGGGGCTGAACTCGAACTATCGGCCCAGGCCTGGGCGCGGATCGACAATGCCCAGGCCATCGTGCAGCGCATCGTCGAAAGCGGCGAGCGCGCCTATGGCGTCAACACCGGCCTGGGAGCCTTGTGCAATGTCTCCCTCAAGGACGAACAACTCAGCCAGCTGTCGCGCAACACCTTGCTCAGCCACGCCTGCGGGGTAGGTGCGCCATTGTCCGATGAACAGACCCGGGCGATTCTCTGCGCTGCGATTCTCAACTACAGCCAGGGCAAGTCCGGTATTCATCGGCGGGTGGTCGAAGCGCTGCTGGCGCTGCTCAATCGCGGCATCACCCCGCAGGTGCCGTCCCAGGGCTCGGTGGGTTACCTGACCCACATGGCCCACATCAGCATTGCGCTGCTGGGCGTCGGCCAGGTCAGCTATCGCGGGCAAATCGTCGCGGCGCAACAGGCCCTGGCCGCTGAAGGCCTGCAACCGGTGCAACTGGGGGCCAAGGACGGGTTGTGCCTGGTCAACGGCACGCCGTGCATGACCGGCTTGAGCTGCCTGGCCCTGGCCGATGCGACGCGGCTGGTGCAATGGGCCGATGTGATCGCTGCCATGAGCTTCGAAGCCCAGCGCGGCCAGATCGCCGCGTTCGATGCCGAGATCATCGCCCTCAAGCCGCACCCCGGCATGCAACAGGTCGGGAGCAACCTGCGGGCCTTGCTCGACGGCAGCGAAGTCATCGCTTCGAGCCTGGGCATCCGCACCCAGGATGCCTTGAGCATCCGCTCGATTCCTCAGGTGCACGGCGCCGCTCGCGATCAGTTGGCCCATGCGCGGCAACAGATCGAAACCGAGCTCAACGCCGCCACCGACAACCCGCTGTTGCTGGGCACGCCGGAGAATTTCAGGGTGATGTCCCAGGCCAATCCCCACGGCCAGTCGGTGGCGCTGGCTGCCGATCTGCTGGCGATTGCCGTGGCCGAAATCGGCTCCATCGCAGAGCGCCGCCTCGACCGCCTGATCAACCCCCACGTCAGTGGGCTGCCGGCGTTCCTGGTGGCCAACCCCGGCGTGAACTCGGGGATGATGATCGTGCAATACGTCGCCGCTTCGCTGTGCGCGGAAAACCGGCAACTGGCGCAACCGGCGGTGCTCGATAATTTCGTCACTTCGGGTTTGCAGGAAGATCACCTGAGCATGGGCACCAACGCTGCCCTGAAGCTGCACCGGGCGCTGGAAAACTGCACCCAGATCCTTGCCATCGAGTACCTGCTCGCGGCGCAAGCCTTTGAGTTTCTCAAGACCCAACGTTTCGGCGCAGGAACCGACGTGGCCTGGAAGCTGCTGCGCGAGCAGGTCCCGGCCTACGATCAGGACCGCTGGCTGGCGCCGGACATCGCCAGTGTCGCGGCCCTGCTCAAATCCCCATCCGTGCTGCACAACGCATTACCGAATCTGAATTGATCAAAAAACCGCCGGCGTGCCAAGGCATCCATCGCCCATGAAGCGAGGATGACGGATAACGGAACATTCCGGAGCGACTGGCGGGTAAACAAAAACTCTCAAAAGGAGCATGAAATGGCAGCTTTGAACCTGATCCCCGGCCAACTGAGCCTGGCTCAGTTGCGTGAGATCTATCAGCAACCGGTGACCCTGAGCCTTGACGCCAGCGCTTCGGCGCAGATCGAGGCCAGTGTGGCGTGCGTGGAGCAGATCCTCGCAGAAAACCGTACCGCCTACGGTATCAACACCGGTTTCGGGCTGTTGGCCTCCACCCGCATCGCCAGCGAGGACCTGGAGAACCTGCAGCGTTCCCTGGTGCTGTCCCACGCCGCCGGTGTAGGCGAGCCGATCAGCGACGCCCTGGTGCGGCTGATCATGGTGCTCAAGATCAACAGCCTGAGCCGTGGTTTTTCCGGCATTCGCCGGCAGGTGATCGACGCGCTGATCGCGTTGGTCAATGCCCAGGTCTATCCGCACATTCCGCTCAAGGGCTCGGTCGGCGCGTCCGGCGACCTCGCGCCGCTGGCCCACATGTCCCTGGTCCTGCTGGGCGAAGGCAAGGCTCGCTACAAAGGCGAATGGCTGCCGGCTGTCGAGGCGCTGAAAGTCGCCGGCGTTGCGCCGCTGACCCTGGCCGCCAAAGAAGGCCTGGCGCTGCTCAACGGCACCCAGGTCTCCACCGCGTTTGCCCTGCGTGGCCTGTTCGAAGGCGAGGACCTGTTCGCCGGCGCCCTGGCCCTGGGCAGCCTGACGGTGGAAGCCGTGCTCGGTTCCCGTTCGCCATTCGATGCGCGTATCCATGCTGCCCGCGGCCAGAAAGGCCAGATCGACGCCGCCGCGGCGTATCGCGACCTGCTGGGCGAGCGCAGCGAAGTGTCCGACTCGCACCAGAACTGCGACAAGGTCCAGGACCCGTACTCCCTGCGCTGCCAGCCGCAAGTGATGGGCGCCTGCCTGACCCAGTTCCGCCAGGCCGCCGAAGTGCTGGTGATCGAGGCCAACGCGGTGTCGGACAACCCGTTGGTGTTCGCCGCCGAAGGCGATGTGATTTCCGGTGGCAACTTCCACGCCGAACCGGTGGCAATGGCCGCCGATAACATGGCCCTGGCGATTGCCGAAATCGGTTCCCTGAGCGAGCGCCGTATCTCGTTGATGATGGACAAGCACATGTCGCAACTGCCGCCGTTCCTGGTGGGCAATGGCGGGGTGAACTCCGGCTTCATGATCGCCCAGGTCACCGCGGCTGCTCTGGCGAGCGAGAACAAGGCGCTGTCCCATCCGCATTCGGTGGACAGCCTGCCGACCTCGGCCAACCAGGAAGACCACGTCTCCATGGCCCCGGCCGCCGGCAAGCGCCTGTGGGAAATGGCCGAGAACACCCGTGGGATTCTGGCGGTGGAATGGCTGGCGGCGTGCCAGGGCCTGGACCTGCGCGGGGGCTTGAAGACCTCGCCGAAGCTGGAGCAGGCCCGTGGCCTGTTGCGCAAGGCAGTGCCGTTCTATGAGAAAGACCGCTTCTTTGCGCCGGACATCAATGCTGCCAGTGAGTTGTTGGCCAGTCGCTGCCTGAACGAACTGGTCACGGCGCAGGTGTTGCCGAGCCTGTAAGGGCCCCATCGCGAGCAGGCTCGCTCCCACAAGGGTTTCTGGTGTACTCAAAACCTCTGTGGGAGCGAGCCTGCTCGCGATTCGATTTGAAATGAGACGAGGAAACCCGGGATGAAAACCCTCTGGCAAAACTGCCACGCCGCCACCATGGCCCAGGGCGTCTACTCGATCATCGAAGACGCCGCCATCGTTACCCAGGGCGAGCACATCCACTGGATCGGCCCGCGTGCCCAGTTGCCCACCGGCGACTACCCGACGGTTCACGACCTCCAGGGCGCCTGGGTCACACCCGGGCTGATCGACTGCCACACCCACACGGTGTTCGGCGGCAACCGCAGCGGTGAGTTCGAGCAGCGCCTGCAAGGCGTCAGCTACGCCGAGATCGCCGCGGCTGGCGGCGGCATCGCCAGCACCGTGCGTGCCACCCGCGCCGCCAGCGAAGACGAGCTGTTCGCCAGCGCCGCCAGACGCCTGAAAAGCCTGATGCGCGACGGCGTGACCACGGTGGAAATCAAATCCGGCTACGGCCTCGACCTGGCGAACGAGCGCAAGATGCTGCGGGTCATCCGCCGCCTCGGCGCCGAATTGCCGGTCAGCGTACGCAGCACCTGCCTGGCGGCTCATGCGTTGCCGCCGGAATACGCCGAACGCGCCGACGATTACATCGAACACATTTGCACCGAGATGCTCCCGGCCCTGGCGGCCGAAGGGCTGGTGGATGCGGTGGATGCCTTTTGTGAGTACCTGGCATTTTCCCCGGCCCAGGTCGAGCGGGTATTTGTCACCGCGCAACGGTTGGAGCTACCGGTCAAGCTGCATGCCGAACAGCTGTCGTCACTGCATGGATCGAGCCTGGCGGCTCGCTACCAGGCGCTGTCAGCGGATCACCTGGAGTTCATGACCGAGGACGATGCCAAGGCCATGGCGCAGTCCGGCACGGTGGCGGTGTTGCTGCCGGGGGCGTTTTATTTCCTGCGCGAAACCCAACTGCCGCCGATGGACGCTTTGCGCAAGCACGGCGTGAAAATCGCGGTAGCCAGCGATCTCAACCCTGGCACCTCGCCGGCGCTGTCGCTGCGCTTGATGTTGAACATGGCCTGCACCTGCCTGCGCCTGACACCGGAAGAAGCCTTGGCCGGCGCGACCATTCATGCGGCCCAGGCGCTGGGCATGGCCCAGACCCACGGCTCGCTGGAAGCCGGCAAGGTGGCAGATTTCGTCGCCTGGCACATCGACCGCCCCGCCGACCTGGCGTACTGGCTCGGCGGCGAACTGGAAAAACGCGTCGTGCGTCACGGCGTGGAAATCGATTGAGGAGAACGGTTGTGGAGAAGGTCCTGAATTTCAAGCAAGGGCGCGTGCCGCTGCTGATCAGCATGCCCCACGCGGGCCTGCGCCTGACCCCGGCGGTGCAGGCCGGGCTGATCCCCGAGGCGCAAAGCCTGCCGGACACCGACTGGCACATCCCGCGGCTCTATGACTTCGCCGCCGAGCTGGGCGCCAGTACGTTGTGCGCCGAGTACTCGCGGTTCGTCGTCGACCTGAACCGCCCGTCGGACGACAAACCGATGTACGTCGGTGCCACCACGGGTCTGTACCCAGCGACACTGTTCGATGGCGTGCCGTTGTTTCGCGAAGGGCTGGAGCCGTCCGCCGAGGAGCGTGCGACTTATTTGCAGCAGATCTGGATGCCGTACCACCAGGCTCTGCAACACGAGCTGGCACGACTCAAGGCTGAGTTCGGCTATGCCTTGCTGTTCGATGCCCACTCGATCCGCTCGGTGATCCCGCACCTGTTCGAAGGCAAGCTGCCGGACTTCAATCTCGGCACCTTCAACGGCGCCGCCTGCGACCCGACCCTGGCCAGCCAGCTCGAAGCCATCTGCGCCCGCCACGGTGCATACACCCATGTGCTCAACGGGCGGTTCAAGGGCGGGCACATCACGCGCCACTACGGCAACCCGGCCGAAGACATCCACGCGGTGCAACTGGAGCTGTGCCAGAGCACCTACATGGAAGAGTTCGAACCGTTCAACTACCGCGCCGACCTGGCGGAGCCGACCCAGGTTGTCATTCGGGAGCTGCTTGAGGGGCTGTTGGCTTGGGGACGGCGAACCTACGGCAAGTAACCCGTGGCGAGGGAGCTTGCTCCCGCTAGAGTGCGCAGCGCTCTCACGCTGTGTGGGGCGGCTGCGTCCGATGCGTCGAACCGACCCCAGAGCGAGCTCCCTCGCCACGATACCTGCATCAGCCACCTTGGCTATGGCTGACACGCTTTGACTGCGCAGGGGACATGCTCATTAAGGTGATTCGGGTTTATGATGCCGGACGGCAGACTAAATAGAAGTCCCCACAGGGATGACTCGACCCTTACGGAGCGCGCAATGCAGACTTTGTACCCGCAGATCAAACCACACGCCCGGCACGATCTGGCTGTCGATGACACCCACACGCTCTATGTTGATGAAAGCGGTTCCCCGGAAGGCCTGCCGGTGGTGTTCATTCACGGTGGTCCGGGTGCCGGATGCGATGCGCAGAGTCGCTGCTATTTTGACCCCAACCTCTACCGTATCGTCACCTTCGACCAACGCGGCTGCGGTCGCTCCACGCCCCATGCCAGCCTGGAAAACAACACTACCTGGGACCTGGTCGAGGATCTGGAACGTATCCGCAAGCACCTGGGCATCGAGAAGTGGGTGCTGTTCGGCGGCTCCTGGGGGTCGACCCTGGCCCTGGCGTACGCCCAGACCCATCCGGAGCGGGTACATGGCCTGATCCTGCGTGGGATCTTTCTCTGCCGGCCGCAGGAAATCGAGTGGTTCTATCAGGCCGGCGCCAGTCGCCTGTTTCCCGACTACTGGCAGGACTACATCGCGCCGATCCCTCTGGATGAACGCGATAACCTGCTCAGTGCTTTCCACAAGCGCCTGACCGGCAACGACCAGATCGCCCAGATGCATGCGGCCAAGGCCTGGTCCACCTGGGAGGGCCGCACCGCGACCCTGCGCCCCAATCCGCTGGTGGTCGATCGTTTCTCCGAGCCACAGCGTGCGCTGTCGATTGCTCGGATCGAATGCCACTATTTCACCAACAACGCTTTCCTGGAACCCAACCAACTGATCCGCGACATGGGCAAGATCGCGCATCTGCCCGGCATCATCATCCATGGTCGCTATGACGTCATCTGCCCGCTGGACAACGCCTGGGAACTGCATCAGAACTGGCCCAACAGCGAACTGCAGGTCATTCGCGACGCCGGCCACGCCGCGTCCGAGCCGGGTATTACCGATGCGCTGGTGCGTGCGGCGGCGCAGATGGCCCGGCGCCTGCTCGATTTGCCACCCGAAGAAGCATGAAAGGCCTGCTGCAGCGGGTGCGCGGCGCCCGGGTCGAGGTCGCGGGGGAGGTCGTGGGATCAGTGGACCAGGGCCTGCTGGTGCTGGTGGCGATCGAACCCGAGGACACCCGGGCCAACGCCGACAAACTGTTGCATAAGCTGCTTAACTATCGGGTATTCAGCGACGCCGACGGCAAGATGAACCTGTCCCTGGCCGACGTCGCTGGCGGTTTGCTGCTGGTGTCGCAGTTCACCCTGGCGGCGGACACCAAAAGCGGCTTGCGCCCGAGTTTCTCGACGGCGGCGCCACCGGCTTTGGGAGAAGAGTTGTTCAACTATCTGCTCGCCCAGGCAAAACAGGTGCATGGCACAGTGGCATCAGGTAGATTCGGCGCCGACATGCAGGTGCATCTGGTCAACGACGGCCCGGTCACCTTCCTTTTGCAAGTCTGAAAGTGTTTGAAACATCTTTTCGAGCCGGTTTCGTGGCAAAACACGGAGTTTTCTCGAGAAATACTTTGTTGCCCCTGATGCGTTGTCACGCGGCCTGCTAGATAATCGCGCGCTACGGGGGATCAGCGGTCGCTGGTCCATTTGACTTTAGGTAGAGACTTGTCCTGAACCGTTTGGGGAATCATTTTGTCCCATCGGAGTCGGAACAATGCTCGCCAACTTGGCAAGAGTGTTCCGCAGGGTCGGTTTTTCAAGGCCGATACCGAGTAGATACTTTATCTGGCCGTTGGTTTTTTGATCTGTTTTCGGCGAGGGTTGCTCGTGATTGTTAGTCCCTGTAATGCACCAAAAATGTCTGCCAAACGGTTTAGAAACGCTCTGATAGCGGGCTCGGCCCTGCTGAGCCTGTTCGGTGCGGGTCAACTGTGGGCATTCAGCCTGGATGATGTATCGGCGAAGGCGCAAGAACTGGCTGGGCAAAAGTACGAAGCCCCGCGCAGCAATCTGCCGAACGAATTCCGCGAAATGAAATTCGCTGACTATCAAAAAATCCGTTTCCGCACCGAAAAAGCCGAATGGGCCGACCAGAAGACCCCGTTCAGGCTGTCCTTCTATCACCAGGGCATGCATTTCGACACCCCGGTGAAGATCAACGAAATCACCGCGACCAACGTCGAAGAAATCAAGTACGACCCGTCGCGCTTCGATTTCGCCGATGTGAAATTCGATCCCAAGGCCACCGAGCAACTGGGCTATGCGGGTTTTCGCGTGCTGTACCCGATCAACAAGGCTGACAAGCAAGACGAAATCATGACCATGCTTGGCGCGAGTTATTTCCGCGTCATCGGCAAGGGCCAGGTCTATGGCTTGTCGGCCCGTGGCATGGCCATCGACACCGCGCTGCCGTCGGGCGAGGAATTCCCGCGCTTTCGCGAGTTCTGGATCCAGCGCCCGAAGCCAACCGACAAGCACCTAGTGATCTTCGCCCTGCTGGACTCGCCGCGGGCCACCGGCGCCTATCGCCTGACCCTGCGTCCGGGCACCGATACCGTGGTCGATGTGAAGTCGCGCATGTTCCTGCGTGATCGCGTCACCAAGCTGGGTGTGGCCCCGCTGACCAGCATGTACCTGTTCGGCGCCAACCAGCCGTCCAAGGTGCTCAACTACCGTCGCGAGCTGCACGACTCCAGCGGGCTGTCGATCCACGCCGGTAACGGCGAGTGGATCTGGCGTCCGCTGAACAACCCGAAACACCTGGCCGTGAGCAACTTCTCGGTTGAGAACCCACGGGGCTTCGGCCTGCTGCAGCGCGGTCGCGACTTCAGCCACTATGAAGACCTGGACGACCGCTACGACAAGCGTCCAAGTGCCTGGATCGAACCTAAAGGCGATTGGGGCAAGGGCACCGTCGACCTGGTGGAAATTCCGACCGCCGACGAAACCAACGATAATATCGTTGCGTTCTGGAGCCCGGAGAAACTGCCTGAGCCAGGCCAGCCCCTGGACTTCAGCTACCGCCTGCACTGGACCCTCGACGAAGCCAGCCTGCACTCGCCGGACAGTGCCTGGGTCAAGCAGACCCTGCGTTCCACCGGTGACGTGAAGCAGTCCAACCTGATCCGCCAGCCCGACGGCAGCGTCGCCTACCTGGTGGATTTCGAAGGTCCGTCCCTGCAAGCCCTGCCGGAAAATGCCGAGGTGCGTAGCCAGGTGAGCGTTGGCGACAATGCCGAAATCGTCGAGAACAGCGTGCGCTACAACCCTGAAACCAAGGGGTGGCGTTTGACGTTGCGTCTGAAGATCAAGGACGCCAAGCAGGCCACCGAAATGCGCGCTGCCCTGGTTCGTCCGTTGACGCCTGTCGAGGCTCCGGCAGCATCGCACACCGTGACCACGACGCTTGCCAAGGCCGACAAGGTTGCCAAGCAGCAAGCCGAGAAAGAAACGGCGCAAGAAAAAGCGCAAGAAGAAGCCAAGGCCGTCAAGGCAGCGTCCGCCGCCGTTGAAGCAACCCCAACCCAGCAGGAACCGGAACCGACTGAACAAGTCCTGACCGAGACCTGGAGCTATCAGTTGCCAGCCGATGAGTAATACTCCAGTACAGCCAGAGACGCTCAGCGAGTACCTGGCCCATTTGCCCATGACGAACGAGCAGCGCGCCGAACTGGCGGGCTGCAAGTCCTTCAGCGAGTTGCACGAACGCCTGTCGTCCTCGACCTTCGACGCAACCACCGAGGCGGCGCAAGTCTCGGTGGGCCGTCGCCTGACCCTCAGCACCGCCGAGGAGCTTGAAGACGCCGAGATGCTGGGGCTCGACTCCAGCGGTCGCGTGCGCCTGAAGGCGACCCCGCCCATTCGTCGGACCAAGGTCGTGCCGGAGCCGTGGCGCACCAATATCCTGGTGCGCGGATGGCGCCGTCTGACCGGTCGTACCAACCCGCCGAAGCCACCCAAGGATGAACGCGTGCTGCCTCACGCACGCTGGCGTACCGTGGGTTCGATCCGTCGCTACATCCTGTTGATTCTGATGCTCGGCCAGACCATCGTCGCCGGCTGGTACATGAAAGGCATCATGCCGTACCAGGGCTGGTCGCTGGTGGACCTGGACGAGGTCCTGCACCAACCGCTGCTGCAGACCGCCACCCAGGTGCTGCCATATGCATTGCAGACCAGCATCCTGATCATGTTCGGGATTCTGTTCTGCTGGGTATCAGCCGGTTTCTGGACCGCGCTGATGGGCTTCCTCGAGCTGCTTACCGGTCACGACAAATATCGTATCTCCGGCGCCAGTGCCGGCAACGAGCCGATTCCCAAGGACGCCCGTACCGCGCTGGTGATGCCGATTTGCAACGAAGACGTGCCGCGGGTGTTCGCCGGTTTGCGCGCCACCTTCGAGTCGGTGGCCGCCACCGGTGACCTGGATCGCTTCGACTTCTTCGTCCTCAGCGACAGTAACGAAACCGATATCTGTGTCGCCGAGCAGCAGGCCTGGCTGGACGTCTGCCGTGAAGCCGGTGGCTTCGGCAAGATTTTCTACCGGCGTCGCCGCCGTCGTGTGAAGCGCAAAAGTGGCAACCTCGACGACTTCTGCCGCCGCTGGGGCAGCGACTACAAGTACATGGTGGTGCTCGACGCGGACTCCGTGATGAGCGGCGAATGCCTGACCAGCCTCGTGCGCCTGATGGAGGCGACGCCGGACGCCGGTATCATCCAGACCGCGCCGAAGGCCTCGGGCATGGACACGCTGTATGCGCGCATGCAGCAGTTCGCCACGCGGGTATACGGTCCGCTGTTCACCGCCGGCCTGCACTTCTGGCAGTTGGGTGAATCCCACTACTGGGGGCACAACGCGATCATCCGCATGAAGCCGTTCATCGACCACTGCGCCCTGGCGCCGTTGCCGGGTAAAGGCGCGTTCTCCGGGGCCATCCTGTCCCACGACTTCGTAGAGGCCGCTTTGATGCGCCGTGCCGGCTGGGGCGTGTGGATTGCCTACGACCTGCCGGGCAGTTACGAAGAATTGCCGCCGAACCTGCTGGACGAACTCAAGCGTGACCGTCGTTGGTGCCACGGCAACCTGATGAACTTCAGGCTCTTCCTGGTCAAAGGCATGCATCCGGTGCACCGTGCGGTGTTCCTGACCGGCGTGATGTCCTACCTGTCGGCACCGCTGTGGTTCTTCTTCCTGGTGCTGTCCACCGCACTGTTGGCGGTCAATACACTGATGGAGCCGCAGTACTTCCTCGAGCCGCGCCAACTGTACCCACTCTGGCCACAATGGCATCCGGACAAGGCCATCGCCCTGTTCTCGACGACCATCGTGCTGCTGTTCCTGCCCAAGTTGCTGAGTATCGTGCTGATCTGGGCCAAGGGTGCGAAGGAGTTCGGTGGCAAATTCAAGGTAACGTTGTCGATGCTGCTGGAGATGCTGTTCTCCATGTTGCTGGCGCCGGTGCGGATGATTTTCCACACCCGCTTCGTGCTCGCCGCCTTCCTGGGCTGGGCCGCGACCTGGAATTCTCCGAAGCGTGACGACGACTCCACACCTTGGAGCGAAGCGGTCAAGCGCCACGGTCCGCAGACCCTGCTGGGCTTTTTCTGGGCCCTGCTGGTGATCTGGCTGAACCCGAGCTTCCTGTGGTGGCTGGTGCCGATCGTCGGTTCGCTGATGCTGTCGATTCCGGTGTCGGTGATCTCCAGCCGTGTTGGCCTGGGCTTGAAGTCCCGTGACGAGAGCCTGTTCCTGATCCCTGAGGAATATGCGCCGCCCCAGGAATTGGTGTCGACTGACCAGTACACCCATGAAAACCGTTGGCACGCGCTGAACGACGGCTTTATCCGGGCCGTGGTCGATCCACAACAGAACGCCCTGGCCTGTGCATTGGCGACCTCCCGTCATCGCCAGGCCGAGCCGATCGAATGGCTGCGGGTCGAGCGGGTCCGTCATGCGCTGAAGGTTGGCCCTGCCGGATTGAACAATGCCGAGCGCCTGGCGCTGCTGAGCGATCCCGTGGCTTTGTCCCGCCTGCATGAGCAGGTCTGGAGCGAGGCTCATCCGGATTGGCTGGCGGCATGGAGGGCATCGGTGAAGGCCGATCCTCATGCGCCGTTGCTACCGCTTCAGCCGTTGAGCGCACAACCTCAACTGGCCTGATCCGCAAAAAGCCCCGCTTCTGCAAAGATGTGGGGCTTTTTGTTGGTCTGGGTCTGGGTCTGGGTATTTGGGGCATATCCATTGCTGCGGTTACGGCGGCTTAGGGTTCCGCCCTTACGGCGGCTTACTTTTGAGAAGCGCAAAAGTAAGCAAAACGCTCTTGCCCCACCACTGGGCACCTCGCCGAGGCTCGGTGTTCCCTCACTCCGGCATTGCTCCGTGGGCCCGCCGCGATGGGCCATCCATGGCCCTGCGCGGCTAACCCGGCATCCATGCCGGGTTGCCCACTGCGCAATGCCTGCGTTCGGCCCTTGTGGTTGATGGGGCGCTTAAGATCAAGATCAAGATCAAGATCAAGATCAAGATCAAGATCCAAAGCCAAAGCCAAAGCCAAAGCCAACGGCTTCGGTATGGAAACATGCTGCCCGTGGCGAGGGAGCTTGCTCCCGCTGGGTGGCGCAGCCGCCCTCTTTTTATTGACGTCCACTGTGCGGTCCAGCGGGAGCAAGCCGCTTTGCCACGTTTTAGGTGCGCTCAAGGATGTGTATTGAGTTCGTCCAGCATTCGATTGGTCAACAAACCGCCTAGCTCAATCAGTTGCTGAATGCCTAGGGCAAAATAACGCCGCAAACCATCCAGGTCGCGAGCAGGCTCGCTCCCACAGAGAGGACGGTGGCTGTTTATCAGTTTTCAGACAAGGCAAAAAACTGTGGGAGCGGGCTTGCCCGCGAAGGCGGTGGCTCAGCTTGCATCAGTGTTGGATGTACCGCCGCCATCGCGAGCAGGCTCGCTCCCACAATTGGATCGGGGTACAACCGGAAACACCAGGCCGACCCCTTAGGCCGCCTTGCTTTTGCTTTTGCTTTTGCTTTTGCTTTTGATCTTGGACGCCCCATC
>NZ_JBKGGX010000007.1:0-254300 GCF_052041925.1 Pseudomonas sp. SMN5 | reverse complement strand
CCCACACTGGAATGATGTGGGTTTTAGGCCAGGTTTTCGTCGGTCGCCGGCACAATCAGAATGCCAGCCCGCAAGCCATTCTTGACCTTGGGGTTCGGGAAGATGATCCGCGCGCCCTCTTCTTCAATCACCCAACGGGTCTGGGCGATGTCTTCGGCCAGCACATAGCCTTTTTCCAGTTCCGAGAAGTTCTCGATGTCCGCCGGCAGGTTCAGGCGGAAGCTGTCGCTGTGCTTGATGATTTCCCGCGCCACGCTGAACAGCTGCAGGCCGTCGAGGCCTTCGTCCGACTCAGGCTCGTTGCCCTCGATGATCTGTTTCAGCCGGGCTTCCAGCAGGCTGACGTTGACCCCGTCGTTCTGCCCGAACGGCCGGGCCTTGCCCAACTCCAGGGTGAAGGACTCGGCGCCGAGCTGGTCGTAGGTGTAGGCACTGAAGACGATGGACGGCTTGTTCTGCAGCAACACTGCTTCCATGCCCGCCGCACGCAGGCGCGCCAACTCACGGCGTGAATGCTGGCGGCCTTCCTTCCACGGATACAGGGCAAACTGCTCGATCTTCGAACCACGGATGGCGGTGTGCAGGTCGTAGTGCAGGCGACTGCGCTCAGGCTTGTTGAAAAAACTGGCCGCCAACCGCTCCAGCTCGCAAGCGCGCAGCGCCTCGGCGCCGCCACTCAGTTCGTGGCGGCCATTGAACAGCCGGTTGACGTCCTGCTCGACGAAACGCTCGCCGCGGCGGATGGCCTCGGGGTTGCCGAACAGGAACAGAATGCGGGCCCGCGGCTTCAAATCGCCACGGGCGATGTCATGCAGGAGGCGGTCGAGCAGTTCGATCGGCGCGGTTTCGTTGCCGTGGATACCGGCTGACAACAGCAGGTCCAGGCCGTTGTCCCGGGCTTCGGGCGGCTTGACCTCCAGCGCGCCTTCGCTCAACCAGCGCATCCTTACGCCTTCGACAGTCAGTTGAGTCTTCTCCGCCGGTTCACGGCCGGCGAGGGTCAGTTCAAGCAGTTTGCCGAGGGCGAGCATAGCGCGGTTTCCTTAATGGTCGTGGCCGCAGTCAGGGCCATGGACGTGGTCGTCGTCGCCGAGGTCCGCCGGTTCCATTTCCAGCTGCAGGCTGACCAGGTTGGTCGCCAGGGGACGCAACAACAGGTTGGCGTATTCCTCGTCGCCTTCCTCGACATCCACACCGATCAGCAGCTGGCCGCGGCCATCCTGCTGGATCCACAACTCCTTGCCCTGCCACATCACCGCGACGCGGGTGCAGGAGGTTTGCAGTTGGGTGCCGTCGGTGTCTTCAAGGATCAGTTGCAGGGAATCGCTCATGTTTTTACGTTCTCGTCGGAAGATAAGGCAACGCGCCCTGCTTTGACTGTAGTCAGGTCGCGCGCGCTTTCAATTGATCTGGAAAGGATAGACCGCGCCAAGTTTTAGGATTTGTGTCAGTTCATCCAGCGCTGCGCGGCATTCGAGCAGCAATTGCGGGTCTGCCAGGTCGTTTTCGGTCATGCGGTCGCGGTAGTGGCGCTCGACCCACTGGGTCAGCGACTCGTACAGCGGCGCGGTCATGATAACCCCTGGGTTGACCGCCGCCAGTTCGGTTTCGTTGAGCGCCACGCGCAACCTCAGGCAAGCGGGGCCGCCGCCATTCTGCATGCTTTGCTTGAGGTCGAAGACCTTGACCTCGCGAATCACTCCGCCGGACCCCGTCAGGCTTTGCAGGTACTGCCAGACGCGCTCGTTACTACGGCATTCTTCCGGCACGATCAACAGCATCGAGCCATCGGCACGCGACAGCAATTGGCTGTTGAACAGGTAGGAGCGTACCGCGTCATCGACGGTAACGGCCGAACGCGGCACGCACACAGCCTGGAATTTCCCACCTACCTTGGCGAGTTTGCTGGTCAGCTCGGCCAGCATTTTGTCGGTCTCGAGGAAGGCGTCCTCGTGGTAGAACAACACCTCGCCATTGCCTACGGCAATCACGTCATTGTGGAAGACACCCTGGTCGATCACCGAAGGGTTCTGCTGGGCGTAGACCACGCCCTCCTCTTTCAGGCCATGCAAGCGGGCAACGGCACGGGAGGCTTCGAGGGTCTGGCGCGCCGGGTATCTCTGCGGCGCCGGGTAGCGGGTGTCGAAGGCACTGCGACCGAACACGAAAAATTCCACGCCTGCTTCGCCGTAGGCTCGGCAGAAACGGGTGTGGTTGGCCGCGCCTTCGTCACCGAACTGCGCCACCGCCGGCAAGGCCGAGTGATGGGCGAAGTGTTTCGAGTCGGCAAACATCGCCGCCAATACGCGGCTGGTGGTCGGATGCTCGATGCTGCGATGGTATTTGCAGTTCAGGTTGGCGGCGGTGAAATGCACGCGACCGTCGGCCGTATCGGCGCTCGGGCTGACCGTGGCGGCGTTGGCCACCCACATGCTGGAAGCCGAGCAACTGGCGACCAGCAGCGGCATCGCTTCCTTCGCGGCCTGCTGGATCACCTCGGCATCACTGCCGGCAAAGCCCAAGCGGCGCAAAGCCGCGACGTCGGGACGCTCTTGCGGCGCCAGCACGCCTTGCTGGAAACCCATGTCCATCAGCGCTTTCATCTTCGCCAGGCCCTGCAACGCCGCTTCCTTGGGGTTGGAAGACTGCTGGCTGTTGCTCTGGGAGGCGACGTTGCCGTAGGAGAGCCCGCCGTAGTTATGGGTCGGCCCCACTAGACCGTCAAAGTTGACTTCATAGGATTTCATCAGCGAGGCTCCACGAGAATCTGGTTTTTATAGGCATCAAGTAACATCGGCGGCGCTTCTATCGCGAGCAGGCTCGCTCCCACAGGGATTGCATACCCCCACGAGGACTGCACGGAACCTGTGGGAGCGAGCCTGCTCGCGATCGGGCTCACGCCATTCTCACGCCAGGCGTCAGAGCCGCTGGCATGACAAGGCTCGGCGTCTCCAGTGACGCCACCGGGTACGCACAATAGTCGGCGGCGTAGTAAGCACTGGCGCGATGGTTGCCAGAGGCGCCGACACCGCCGAACGGCGCGCTGCTGGCGGCGCCGGTCAGTTGTTTGTTCCAGTTGACGATGCCGGCCCGGCTTTGCAGCCAGAACTGCTGGTAACGCTCTTGCGAATCCGACAACAAGCCGGCGGCCAGGCCATATTGCGTGTTGTTGGCCTCGGCGATTGCCGCTGGGAAATCCGCGTAGCGGATCACTTGCAGCAGCGGTCCGAACAGCTCTTCGTCCGGGCGCTCGGCCACTGCGGTGACGTCGAGGATACCCGGCGTCAGCAATGCAGCCTGGGCTTGCGGCTGGGTCATGGTCAACAGCGGCACGGCGCCCTTGCCCAGCAGGTGATTCTGCGCATCCATCAGCGCCTTCGCAGCGCCCAGGGAAATCACCGAGCCCATGAACGGCGCCGGTTGCTGGTCGAAGCCACCGACCTCCAGAGTCGAGCTGACCGCCACCAGTCGCGCCAGCAAGGCATCGCCCCAGGCGCCTTGCGGCACCAGTAACCGACGGGCACAGGTGCAACGCTGGCCGGCGGAAATGAATGCGGACTGGATGATGGTGTAGACCGCTGCATCGACGTCTGCCACCTCATCCACCACCAGTGGATTGTTGCCACCCATTTCCAGGGCCAGGATCTTGTCCGGGCGCCCGGAAAATTGTTGATGCAGCAGATTACCGGTGCGACTGGAGCCGGTGAAAAACAGCCCGTCGATACCTGGGTTCGCTGCCAGAGCAATACCGGTTTCCCGAGCACCTTGCAGCAGGTTCAACACGCCCGCCGGCAGACCGGCCTCGACCCAGCACTGGACCGTCAGCTCGGCGACTTTCGGGGTCAGTTCACTCGGCTTGAACAGTACACAGTTGCCGGCCAGCAAGGCAGGCACGATGTGGCCGTTGGGCAAATGGCCAGGAAAGTTGTAAGGGCCGAACACCGCCACCACGCCGTGGGGCTTGTGACGCAGCACCGCAGTGGCGTCGCCCAGCGGGCCGCTCTTCTCGCCGGTGCGCTCGCGATAGCTCTGCAGCGAAATCGCTACCTTGTTGACCATGCTGGTGACTTCAGTGGCTGCTTCCCACAACGGCTTGCCGGTTTCCTCACCGATGCAGCGGGCCAGTTCGTCGGCACGCTGCTTCAATGCAGCGGCAAAGGCCTCCAGCACCTGGATGCGTTCATCCAGCGAACGCCGGGCCCAATCGGGGAACGCCTGGCGCGCCGCCTGCACGGCCGACTCCACCTGAGCGGCCGTGGCGCCCTTGCCAGACCACAGCACCTGCTGAGTCACCGGGTTCAACGACTCGAAGACGTCACCCTGGCCTTCCAACCAACTGCCTGCAATGTACAGCGACTTCATTATTTCGACTCCCGAGCAGCGGACAACGCGACGGCACGTACCTGGTCGCCGGCGTTGAGTTGAAGACGTTTGGCGGTCAGCGGATCGACCACCAGGGTGCCAGCGGCCAAGCGCGCCGGTGCCGCCGTGATGCGGCAATCTTCGCGTTTGCGGTTATGCATGATGAACGGCGTGGCGTCGTCGCCCGGCGTGCCGATGGCCAGCACCAGCGCCTGGCTGTCGCGGACTGCGCGAATCTTGCCGGTTTCGCATTCAACGGCCGGGCCGGCGTCGAAGATGTCGACATAACCCTGGTAGCTGAAGCCTTCGCTCTTGAGCATCGACAGCGCCGGCTCGGTGTCGGGGTGAACCTGGCCGATCACCGCTCGGGCGTCTTCGGACAGGAAGCAGGTGTACAACGGGAATTTCGGCATCAATTCGGCGATGAACGCCTTGTTGCCAACACCGGTCAGGTAATCGGCCTGGCTGAATTCCATCTTGAAGAAATGCCGGCCCAGGCTTTCCCAGAACGGCGAACGGCCGTTGCCGTCGGACATGCCGCGCATCTCGGCGATGATCTTGTTGCCGAACAACTGTGGGAACTCGGCAATGAACAGCAACCGCGCCTTGGCCAGCATGCGACCGTTGAGGCCGTTGCGGTAATCGGCATGCAGGAACAGCGAGCACAGCTCGGAGTTGCCGGTCAGGTCGTTGGCCAGGAACAGGGTCGGGATTTCCCGATAGATGTTCAATTCCTGCGAGGCACTGACCGTCAGGCCGACGCGAAAGTTGTACCACGGCTCACGCAGCCCCACGGCACCGGCGATGGCGGAAATGCCCACCACTTTGCCGTCGTCATCTTCAAGCACGAACAGGTAGTCCGCATCGCCGCGCCCGGCTTCGCCGCGAAAAGTCTTCTCGGCCCAGCCGACCCGGTGGGCCAGGCGCTCTTCGTTGGCCGGCAAGGTGGTCAGGCCGGTACCGGTGCTACGGGCCAGGGCGATCAGAGCGGGTAAATCGCTGCTGCGTACGGGACGAACGATCATGCTATCTCCTCAAACGGGCCGCTTGCGCCACCCGCCAAACTCATTAAACCGCCACCAGGCGCACGCTCGCACCTTCGCCGACGCCCAGGGCTTCGGCCGCTTCCATGTCCAGCGTCACAGGCTTGCCCGGCGCGTAATCGAGCTCCAGCAGCACCGCGCGGTAATCCTGCAACTGGGCGTTGGCCACCAGGTACTGCCGACCGGCACCTTTCACCGGCTCACCGATCTTGACCGGCACCACACGGCTCTGGGCAATCGAACGAATGCCGGAGACACGGGCGTGCAGGGTCGGGCCACCGTCGAAGATGTCGATGTAGTGATCGGTCTCGAAACCCTCGCGCATCAGGATGTCGAAGGTGATCTGCGCACGCGGATGGACCTGGCCCATGGCTTCCTGGGCGGCGTCCGGCAACAGCGGCACGTAGATCGGGTAATGGGGCATCAGCTCGGCGAGGAAGGTACGGCTTTTCAGCCCGCACAGGCGCTCGGCGGCGGCGTAGTTGAGGTCGAAGAAGTTGCGACCGATGGCGTCCCAGAACGGCGAATCGCCGTTCTCGTCGCTGTAACCGACGATCTCGGTCACCACCGAATCGGCAAACCTCTCCGGATGGCTGGCGACGAACAGCAGGCGCCCGCGGGAATTGAGTTCCGACCAGGGCGAGCCCACCAGCTCCGGCACCACGTAGAAACTGGTCAGCAGGCTGTTGCCGGTCAGGTCGTGGCACTGGGACAGCACGTGAATTTTGTTGTGGATCTTCAGTTCACGAGAGGCGTGAACGAAGGTCTCGTTGCGAAAGCTGTAGAACGGCTCGGAGTACCCGGCCGAAGCGACAATCGCCGAGCAGCCGGCAAGCTTGCCGGTGGCGGTGTCCTCCAGGACGAAGAAGTAGCTTTCTTCACCATTGAAACTGACTTCGGCGGCAAACGAGGCTTCGCTCGCGGCGATCTTGTCGCTCAGGCGTTCCACGTCATCCGGCAAGGAAGTGACACCGATCGGACTGTCCGCAGCCAGACGCTGTACCTCGCCCAGATCAGCCATTTGCGCGGGGCGCATCACCAGCATGGTGTCACTCCTTAACTTGAAATAAAGGGTTCGACCATCAGGTCGAGACTCAGAGAAAAAATACCGGGCTCACTGCCTGCCTGGAGGCCACCGCCAAGCTCCTGTGGGAGCGAGCTTGCTCGCGATGGCGGCGGCACATGCAACATTGATGCAAGCTGAACCACCGCTTTCGCGAGCAAGCTCGCTCCCACAGGGGACCCGGTTCAATTGAGATGGATCAAACCTGCGTCAGCTTCGCCGCAGCCTTCTCGAAGCGGTCCAGGCCAGCGTCGATGTCGGCGTCTTCTACCACCAGGCTCGGGGCGAAGCGGATCACGTCCGGGCCGGCCTGCAGGATCATCAGGCCTTCCTGTTCGGCAGCGTTGAAGATGTCCTTCGCCTTGCCTTTCCAGGCGTCATTCAACACGCAGCCAATCAACAGGCCCATACCACGCACCTGGGTGAAGAGGCCGTACTTGGCGCCGATCTGCTCCAGGCGAGTCTTGAACTTGTCGTGCTTGGCTTTCACGCCGCCCAGTACTTCAGGCGTGTTCACCACATCGATGACGGCCTCGGCCACTGCACAGGCCAACGGGTTGCCGCCGTAGGTAGTACCGTGAGTGCCGACCACCAGGTGCTTGGCCAGCGCTTCGGTGGTCAGCATCGCCGCAATCGGGAAACCACCGCCCAGGCTCTTGGCGCTGGTGAGGATGTCCGGGGTCACGCCGTAATGCATGTAGGCGAACAGCTCGCCGCTACGGCCCATGCCGGTCTGCACTTCGTCGAAGACCAGCAGCGCGTTGTGCGCATCGCACAGTTCGCGGGCGCCTTGCAGGTAGGCCAATTCGGCCGGCAGCACGCCGCCCTCGCCCTGGATCGGCTCCAGCACCACGGCGCAGGTCTTGTCCGAAACAGCTGCTTTCAGAGCCGCCAGGTCGTTATAAGGAACGTGGGTGATGCCGGTAATTTTAGGACCGAAACCGTCGGAATACTTCGATTGCCCACCGACGTTGACGGTGAACAATGTACGACCGTGGAAGCTGTTGAGCGCGGCGATGATTTCGTATTTTTCGCTGCCGAAACGGTCGAACGCGACACGACGGGCCAGCTTGAACGCGGCCTCGTTGGCCTCGGCGCCGGAGTTGCAGAAGAACGCCCGCTCGGCGAAGGTCGCGTCGATCAGTTTATGCGCCAGGCGCAGGGCCGGCTCATTGGTGAACACGTTGGACACGTGCCAGAGTTTATTCGCCTGTTCGGTCAGGGCTCCGACGAGGGCCGGGTGGGCATGGCCCAGTACGTTGACTGCAATACCGCCGGCGAAGTCGATCAACTCGCGACCGGACTGATCCCACACGCGGGAGCCGGCGCCACGCACCGGAATAAAGGCAGCAGGCGCATAGTTGGGCACCATTACCTGGTCGAAATCGGCGCGTTGTACCGCGGCTTGCTCAACGGACATCGGAGTCTCCTGAAGAGGAACACTCGCCTGGAACTGGCGAGCTTGGAAAGGATTGTAAGGACAGTTTTCAGCCCGGCCTTGCCGCCAAGCGACAACTTCTTATAGCGCCAACCCACGTTTTACGCGGGTTTACGGCAATGCGACAAATAGCGTCGCAAAGGCGCAGTTTAAACGTTGGCACGGGGTTTGAGGCACTCGCTTCCACATTTCCCTTGGCCAGTCACCGCTGCAGTTCTGGAAGAGTTATCTGTGGCGAGGGAGCTTGCTCCCGCTGGGGCGCGCAGCGCCCCTCAGAAAAAATCCCGATCAATTCGATGTACGAGGTTTCCGTCTGGGTCCGCTTCGCAGCCCGGCGGGAGCAAGCTCCCTCGCCACAGGTAAGCTGCCTTATCTGCCCTAACCGCGCTCGGACGGCACCGACGACAATTCGAACGGGCTGCTGCTGCGTCGCTGGTTGCGGTCTTCGCGTGGCGTGGCGCCGAAGAAGTTGCGGTAGGCGCTGGAGAAATGCGGTCCCGAGGAGAAACCGCAGGAAAGGCCGATCTGGATGATCGATTTGCTGGTCTGCATCAGCATCTGCCGGGCCTTGTTCAGGCGCAGTTCCAGGTAATACTGGCTCGGCACTCGGTTGAGGTATTGCTTGAAGATCCGCTCCAGCTGCCGACGAGAAACGCACACATGCTGGGCGATTTCGTCGGTGGTCAGCGGCTCTTCGATGTTGGCCTCCATCAGCAGCACCGCCTGGGTGAGCTTCGGATGGCTGGAGCCGAGGCGGTTCTGCAATGGGATGCGCTGACGCTCGCCGCCCTCGCGGATCCGCTCGACCACCAGCTCTTCCGACACCGCACCGGCCAGTTCCGCGCCGTGGTCCCGGGCCAGCACCGCCAGCAACAGGTCGAGCACCGACATGCCGCCACACGCGGTCAGGCGGTCACGATCCCAGTCGAACAGATGGCTGGTGGCGATGACCTTGGGAAAGCGCTCGGCGAAATCGTCCTGCCAGCGCCAATGCACGGCGGCACGGTAACCGTCGAGCAAACCCAGCTGGGCCAGAGGATAGACACCGGCGGACAGGCCACCGATCACACAACCGGCGCGCACCAGCTGCTTGAGCGCGCTGCCGAGCGGCGACGCGAGGGCGGCCGGCGGCTCATCGGCCAGCAGGAACAGCTTCTGGAAACCTTCGAGTTTGCCGCCCCAGGGTTCGCCGGGCAGTTGCCAGGTGTCGTCGAGCGGCGGCTCGGCCTGCAGGAACGACAGCTCATAGACCACATCCGGATGCACCCGTTGAGCGACACGCAAGGCTTCCTCGGCCAGCGCCAGCGTCAAGGCTTTAGTGCTGGGCCAAATCAGGAAACCAATTCGATGGGCAGTCATGGCGGGCAATCCGAAACGAAAAACAGTGTGAGAGCCGAAAGCGGCTGCAACCAAATTAGACCATCTGGCGCACGGTGCGCAGCATGACCCGAATCAGTGCATAACGGGAGCGATTACTTCAGGCTACCCGAAAGAAATTGTTGCAGACGCTCCGATTGCGGGTTGACCAGCACTTCGCGCGGGTTGCCGCTTTCTTCGACAATGCCTTTGTGCAAGAACACCAGCTGGTTCGACACCTCGCGGGCAAAGCCCATTTCGTGGGTCACCACCACCATGGTCCGACCTTCCAGGGCCAGAGCCTGCATCACCTTGAGCACGTCACCCACCAACTCCGGATCCAGCGCCGAGGTCGGTTCGTCGAACAGCATCACCTCAGGCTCCATCGCCAGCGCACGGGCAATCGCCACGCGCTGTTGCTCGCCGCCGGACATGTGGCCCGGGTAGGCGTCCTTGCGATGGGCGACGCCGACCTTGTTCAGGTAATGCTCGGCTTTCTCCCGCGCTTCGGCTTTTGACACTCCCAGTACATGCACCGGCGCTTCGATGATGTTTTCCAGCGCAGTCATGTGCGACCACAGGTTGAAATGCTGGAACACCATCGACAGGCGCGAGCGCATGCGCTGCAGTTGCTTGGGGTCGGCGGCCTTCAGCGCGCCATCCTTGCCGGCCACCAGCTTCAACTCTTCGTTGTTGAGCAGGATTTTGCCCGCGTGAGGTTGCTCAAGCAGGTTGATGCATCGCAGGAAGGTACTTTTACCGGAACCACTGGAGCCGATGATGCTGATCACATCACCGGCGGCGGCTTTCAGGGACACACCCTTGAGCACTTCGTGACTGCCATAGCGTTTATGCAGGTCTTGGACTTCGAGCTTGTACATGCGGTCGGTTCTCACAAAACGTCAGTCGTAGGGCAGTCGATCAGGTCGATGCGTTATCAGTGCTTGCGCGGGGCCAGGTAACCCAGCCAGCGGCGCTCGGCCAACTTGAACAGGCGCACCAGAATGAAGGTCAGGCACAGGTAGAAAACGCCGGCCGTGATGTAGGCCTCGAACGGCAGGTAATACTGCGCATTCACCGTACGTGCAGCACCGGTGATGTCGATCAGGGTCACAATGGAGGCCAGGCTGGTGGTCTGCAGCATCATGATCACTTCGTTGCTGTATTGCGGCAGCGCCCGGCGCAGGGCCGATGGCAACAGGATCCGGCGATACAGCTTGGCACGCGACATGCCCATGGCCTTGGCCGCTTCGATTTCACCGTTGGGCGTGGCCCGCAGGCTACCGGCGATGATTTCGGCGGTGTAGGCGCTGGTGTTGATGGCAAACGCCAGGCATGCACAGAAGGTCGCGCTGGACAGCCATGGCCAGAGGAAGCTCTCGCGCACGAACTCGAACTGCGCCAGCCCGTAGTAGATCAAGAACAACTGCACCAGCATCGGGGTGCCGCGGATCACGTAAGTGTAGAGCCAGGCCGTCATGTTGACGATCGGCTGCTTGGAGACTCGCATCAGTCCCAGGGGCAGCGCCGCCAGCAGGCCGAAGAACAACGACAGCGCCAGCAGCTTCAAGGTGGTCAGCAAACCGCTGAAGTACAGCGGCAAGGCTTCATAGATGACGTTGTAGTCGAAGATCATAGATCAGCCGCCCTTACGCCTACCGAGTAGCGCTTCTCAAGGTGACGCAATGCCAGCAACGAAACACTGGTGATCACCAGGTACATCGCCGCCACTGCCAGGAAGAAGGTGAAGGGTTCGCGGGTGGCATCCGCCGCCTGCTTGGCCTTGAACATCATGTCTTGCAGGCCCACCACCGAAATGAGCGCGGTGGCCTTGGTCAATACCAGCCAGTTGTTGGTGAAGCCCGGGATCGCCAGGCGGATCATCTGCGGCACCATCACCCGGAAAAACACTTGCACACCACTCATGCCGTAGGCCATGCCGGCTTCGGCTTGCCCCTTGGGGATTGCCATGAATGCACCGCGAAAGGTTTCCGACAGGTAGGCACCAAAGATGAATCCCAGGGTGCCGATACCAGCCGCCAGCGGATTCAGGTCAATGTAGTCGTCATAACCGAGCATCGGCGCGACGCGATTGAGCAGGTCCTGGCCGCCGTAGAAGATCAGCAGGATCAGCACCAGGTCGGGGATGCCGCGAATGACCGTGGAATACAGGTCGCCAAGCCACGCCAGCCAGCGCACCGGCGAAAGACGCAGCGCTACGCCGATCAGCCCCAGGACGATGGCCAGGGCCATGGACGACAGGGCGAGCTGAAGCGTCAACCATGCGCCATCGAGGATGACAGCCCCGTAGCCTTTCAACATGATTCAGGTCCTCGAAAGTGGGATGTAAAAATGGCGCAAACCGCAGGGAGCCTGTTGCTTGCGCCATTTCGAACGGCTAGCGAGACGTGTTACTTGCCGTAGATGTCGAAGGCGAAGTATTTGTCCTGGATCTGCTTGTATTTGCCGTTCTCACGAATAGCAGTGATCGCGCTGTTGATCTTGTCTTTCAGGGCGTCGCCCTTGCGCACCGCGATACCAATACCGTCGCCGAAGTACTTCTCGTCGGTGAAGGCAGGGCCGACGAACGCGAAACCCTTGCCCGCGTCGGTCTTCAGGAAACCGTCATCCAACAGCGTAGCGTCTGCCACGGTGCCGTCGAGGCGGCCGGCGGATACGTCCAGGTAGATTTCGTTCTGCGAACCGTACGGTTTGATCTCGGCACCCAACGGGGCCAGGACTTCGCGAGCAAAGCGCTCATGGATCGAACCGCGCTGTACGCCGATGTTCTTGCCCTTGAGTTCAGCCAGGTTGTCGCCGACCTGAGTACCAGCCTTCATCACCAGACGTGCCGGGGTGTTGTAGTACTTGTTGGTGAAATCAACGGATTTCTTGCGATCTTCAGTGATCGACATCGAGGACAGGATCGCGTCGATCTTGCGCACTTTGAGGGCCGGGATCAGGCCGTCGAACTCTTGTTCGACCCATTGGCACTTGACCTTCATTTCTTCGCACAGCGCGTTGCCGATGTCGTAGTCGAAACCGACGATGCTGCCATCCGGGGCTTTCGAGGCGAACGGAGGGTAAGCCGCTTCGATACCGATCTTCAGAGGTTTCTCATCGGCGAATGTCGGCAGGGAGAGCACGGACAGTGCCAGGGCGCCAAGCAGCACAAGTTTCTTCATCTTGGGACTCCATCGGTAAAGGGCAAAACGGCAGAGTGAGCAACAGCCCAATATGCGAATGGGTAACACGAACCTGGGTGCTGCGTCCTAGGAAGCCTGCGTTTTATTCAACGCGAGCCACGACGAGCGAGTGATCGGCATTCTAACGACAGGTCCGAAGCCGATATTTCTTCAATGCGACAACAAATTACAGAAGCATCGAGAAAGCGGATCAAGCTCATTGACAGTCTTGCAATTTCATGCAAGAGCAAAAGAAGGGAAACCGATCCATGCTGCAAATTGCGGGCCCATTATTCGCAAACCCTTCTAATTCGGCAAGCACAGCGTGTCGGCTGATTTTACAAAGGGCCGTAAGCGCCCTGAAACAGGATCCGACGTTTCCCATCGCCTCGGCACGGCGCCCTCGGTTACACATTTCGAAACATCGGTAACGTTCAGAAAGGTCTGACAGGGAACGTCGATATTTATTCACCCTGCCTACAGCACATATTCCCGTGGCGAGGGAGCTTGCTTCCGCGGGGTGGCAAAGCCACCCAATCGAACCACGCAGCTTTGCAGGGAGACCGCACACGCTGGTTTTACGACGGCTGCGCCGCCGAACGGGAGCAAGCTCCCTCGCCACAGGTGTGTACGCGTCACCTATGCCACGTATGAAAAAGCCCCACCCGGCAAGTGCCAGGCGGGGCTTTCGGGTGTTGCTTGCTACCCGTCAGGCAACGTTCATGGTCTTGTGCGTCTCGATCAGATGCGCCACCACACTCGGGTCGGCCAGGGTGGAGATATCGCCCAGGCTGTCGTATTCCGCCGTGGCGATCTTGCGCAGGATGCGGCGCATGATCTTGCCCGAGCGGGTTTTCGGCAGACCCGGGGCCCATTGGATGACATCCGGCGAGGCGATCGGTCCGATCTCCTTGCGCACCCAATTCTTCAGCTCCAGGCGCAGGGCTTCGCTGGTCTCTTCGCCAGCGTTGAGGGTGACGTAAACGTAGATCCCCTGCCCCTTGATGTCATGCGGCACCCCGACCACCGCCGCTTCGGCGACTTTCGGGTGGGCGACCATCGCGCTCTCGATCTCGGCCGTGCCCATGCGGTGGCCGGACACGTTGAGCACGTCGTCGACCCGACCGGTGATCCAGTAGTAGCCATCCTCGTCGCGACGGGCACCGTCACCGGTGAAGTACATGCCGCTGAAGGTCTTGAAATAGGTATCGACGAAGCGGTCGTGGTCGCCGTACAACGTGCGCGCCTGGCCCGGCCACGAGTCGAGGATCACCAGGTTGCCTTCGGCCGCGCCTTCGATCAGGTTGCCGAGGTTGTCCACCAGCGCCGGCACCACGCCAAAGAACGGACGCGTGGCCGAGCCCGGTTTCAGCGCCGTGGCGCCAGGCAGCGGGCTGATCAGCACGCCACCGGTTTCGGTCTGCCACCAGGTATCGACGATCGGGCAGCGCTCCTTGCCGACGTTCTTGTAGTACCAGTCCCAGGCTTCCGGGTTGATCGGCTCGCCCACCGAACCCAACAGGCGCAGGCTGCTGCCATCGGCGCCTTCGACCGCGGCGGTGCCCGAAGCCATCATCGCGCGGATCGCGGTCGGCGCGGTGTAGAGGATGTTGACCTTGTGCTTGTCGATGACCTGGGCAACACGGGTGATGTCCGGGTAGTTCGGCACGCCCTCGAACAGCACCGTGGTCGCGCCATTGGCCAGCGGGCCATAGACGATGTAGCTGTGGCCGGTGACCCAACCGACGTCGGCGGTGCACCAGTAGACTTCGCCCGGCTTGTAGTCGAACACACGCTCATGGGTCAGGGCCGCATACAGCAGATAGCCGGCCGTGGTGTGTTGCACGCCCTTGGGCTTGCCGGTGGAACCGGAGGTGTAAAGGATGAACAGTGCTTCCTCGGCGCCCATTTCCTTCGGCGCGCAAACGGTGCCGGCGACTTTCATCAAGTCTTCGTACCAGATGTCCCGGTGCTGGTTCCACTTGATGTTGCCGGCCGTACGCTTGCACACGATGACTTTCTGGATGCTGCTGGTTTCCGGGTTGGTCAGCGCGTCATCGACGTTGGCTTTGAGCGGGATCTTCTTACCGGCACGAATGCCTTCGTCGGCAGTGATCACCACTTTGGATTTGCAGTCGATGATCCGCCCGGCCAGCGCTTCAGGCGAGAAGCCGCCGAACACCACCGAGTGGATCGCGCCGATCCGGGCACAGGCCAACATGGCGACCACGGCCTCCGGGATCATCGGCATGTAGATGGTCACCACATCGCCACGGTGCACATCCTGGCCGCGCAGAGCGTTGGCGAACTTGCAGACTTCTTCATGCAGCTCGCGATAGGTGATGTTGCGGCTCTCGGACGGGTCATCGCCCTCCCAGATGATCGCCACCTGATCGCCACGCTCGGCCAGATGCCGGTCGAGGCAGTTGTAGGACACGTTCAAGGTGCCATCGGCGAACCACTTGATGTCGACATGGTGATCATCGAACGAGGTCTGTTTCACCGTGGTGAACGGCTTGATCCAGTCCAGGCGCTTGGCCTGCTCGCGCCAAAAGCCATCCGGGTTGACGACCGACTGCTGGTACATCGCTTTGTAGGTCGCCTCGTCAGTCAACGTACTGGCCGCAACCTCGGGGCGAACGGGATACAGAGAAGCCGCACTCATGTTTCTTACCTCGGAGACATAGTTGTTTTTGTATGGTCCCGTTGTAGCCTGGGGCGGGCCTATAGAACCATTCGACGATGGTAGTAACAAGTCCCTACAAAATGTCGGTACTAACGTGCAAGTCCGTACTTGCCACCCATTTCCCTTGTGGGAGCGAGCTTGCTCGATGACGTCAGCAAATCCAAAACAGCTGTAACAGACAGCACCCTACTCCCAACGATTATTACCAAATCAACCAAAAGTGTTTATCAAAACCCGGTCTGTTTGCATGCAACCCCACTGCCTAAAATCCATCTCGCCAACCGGCAAACGCGATTAACGCAACACAGCCCCCACGAAGGCCGTTAATCAAACTTCCAATACTTGCTCCACACGCAACCCCAAAAAGGTTGCGTGACCCCATTCGACCTCAGAAAGGTGAAACAAATGAAAGCTCTATGGGTTCTGGTCCTCGGCAGCCTGTGCGCCACCGCCATGGCAGACGAAGTCCCGACCGATGTCGCACAGCAAAAACCGGTGATCGAGGAATACACCTACTCCACCCACCTGGACATCGCCAAGATCATCTCCATGAGCGAGATCCCGAACGTCTGCGAAGTGGTGCCGGCGAAGATGGAATACGACGACTCCAAAGGCCAGCGCCACATCCTGCGCTACAGCGTCATGGGCAACGGCTGCTCCAACGGCTGATCGACTTCGAACGAACCAGGAGCAACCACCATGAAAACCCAATTGATTCTCGCACTGACCCTGTCCGTACTGGCTGCCCAGAGCTTCGCCGCCGACGGTTTCGACCGCACCGGTTCCGCCGCCGCCATCAACCGTTATGACGCCGCGCTTGCAGCCGACGATCATGACCAGGCCGCCCCGGACACCATCGCCGCCGGCAGCCATGACCGCACCGACTCGGCCCGTACCGATTGATCATTACTGGCATTTTCCAGGGCCCGGTTTCGACCGGGCCTGGTTGTGTCTGGAACCGCTGAAAAGCCTTCACAAACACAACATGTTGTGCATCAGCGCAAAAATCGATGGTTTTTTGATCAAAATAAACCGCCGTGCGACCCAGGCAAAAAAAATCTTCAGCGGGCCTCCAACGGCGAAAGCCTTGTAAACCCTAGTTCCCATGCCGATCGGTGACCTGTGACCCGGCCCTGTGGGCGATTTCGCCGCACCACGTAGGCAAAAAAGTCCTTATAATGCCGCCTTAAACGGGCCTGCAATATTCCCTTACAGGGATCACGCCAGCCTGAAGCCGACTCAGGGGCCATTGCTTCCCTGTGTCCATCGCCGCTTCAGCGCCCTCCCGTACATTTTTCTGTTTGTTGCCTGCGTCATTGCTGCAAGAAACGATTTTTTCCAAGATCCACCGCGGCCAGTTGGCCCTCACCGGGCATCTGGCCCTCACGCAGGAGACGACACGTCATGCTGAGCTGGGACGAATTCGACAAAGAAGACGGCGAAGTTGCCGTAAAAAGCGCCAACGCCGGCCACGCTTCTGAAGCCAACATGGACCGCCTCGACAGCGCCGGCGGTGCCGCCGCGCTCGAAGCCCGCGCCGTGACGGCCAGCGACTCGGCCGCGATCATTCGCGCCAAAGCCGCCCTCGACAAACTCGACGTCGCCGAAGGCCTCGCCGAACTCGAAGGCGCCTCCGCCCGTGTCGCCGTCGATGAAAAGCGCATGATCAACTGCCGTGCCGACCTCAACCAGCTCGTACCCTTCAAATACGACTGGGCCTGGCAGAAGTACCTGGACGGCTGCGCAAACCACTGGATGCCGCAAGAAGTCAACATGACCGCCGACATCGCCCTCTGGAAAAACCCGGAAGGCCTGACCGACGACGAACGCCGCATCGTGATGCGCAACCTGGGCTTCTTCTCCACCGCCGACTCCCTGGTCGCCAACAACCTGGTCCTGGCCGTATACCGCCTGATCACCAACCCGGAATGCCGCCAGTACATCCTGCGCCAGGCGTTCGAAGAAGCGATCCACACCCACGCCTACCAGTACTGCATCGAATCGCTGGCCATGGATGAAGGCGAAATCTTCAACATGTACCACGAGATCCCATCGGTCGCGAAAAAAGCCGCCTGGGGCCTGAAGTACACCCGCTCGATCTCCGATCCGAAGTTCGAAACCGGCACCCCGGAAACCGACAAAGAGCTGCTGCGCAACCTGATCGCCTACTACTGCGTCCTGGAAGGCATCTTCTTCTACTGCGGCTTCACCCAGATCCTCTCCATGGGCCGCCGCAACAAAATGACCGGCGTCGCCGAGCAGTTCCAGTACATCCTGCGCGACGAATCCATGCACCTGAACTTCGGCATCGACGTGATCAACCAGATCAAGATCGAAAACCCACACCTGTGGGACGCCGAGATGAAGGAAGAAGCGACCCAGATGATCCTGCAAGGGACTCAGCTGGAGATCGAATATGCGCGTGACACCATGCCTCGTGGGGTGTTGGGGATGAACGCGGCGATGATGGAGGACTATCTGAAGTTCATCGCTAACCGTCGGTTGTCGCAGATTGGGTTGAAGGAAGAGTACCCAGGGACGACCAACCCGTTCCCTTGGATGAGCGAGATCATGGACTTGAAGAAAGAGAAGAACTTCTTTGAGACTCGGGTGATTGAGTATCAGACGGGTGGGGCTTTGAGCTGGGATTGATTCGAAAGAAGAATCCTAGGCCGGACGCGTAAGTAAAAACCCCGTGAGAGCGGGGTTTTTTGCATTCTACAGAAGCGAAACTGCGTTTAACTTCAGAACGGCTAGGCTACCGCTGCCCTACGAAAAACTCAGAATCTTTCCGCATTGACTCAGCATCTACCTCTTACCTATCTTAGTCGCAGGTGCCTAAGAAACGCCCAACGTAGTAGCCAATCGCCAAGCATAGAATCGCGTACCGTCCGAGGACGTATGCAACTCTGTATTGCGAAATAGCTTGTTGGGATTTTTCTTACATCCTCTACGTCGGGCTCGCGCCGCTAACTTCATACGTAGAGGTCGTTATGCTCACGAAAAAACCAGCCCGCTCTCCGTACACCTCGGAGATCAATCATGCCTGATGCTTACATTCCTGCGGTGTTCACTCGCCTGAACCTCCACCTCCATGCCCTACTTCTGGAAAACCAACCCTGGTTCTGTGCTCGCGACCTCGGTCGGCTAATGGGTGTGCATTTGAACGACCGAATGGTCAGCAAACTGGATGAGGATCAGCGGCACGTCTTGCCGATTCGCTACCACGGCCAGCCGGAAAAGCGGCTGATGCTCAGCGAGTCCGGTGTGTACGCCTTGTTGGTTTACCACTACGCGCCAGGGAATCGCTTGTTGCGCGAGTGGCTCACGCATCATGTAGTGCCAGCGTTGCGGGATGCACAGGCTTCAAGCGATACCGAGCGGCCAATGCTCAGTGTTTTGGATTGGCCGGAGATGTCGTTGAGTCTGCTGCACTGGCAAAACGACGGTTGGATTCGGCTTCGGGACATGCCGTATCTGTCGCTTAATCGGACTCGTGGTCGAGCGAAGGTGGCTAAGCCTTGGTGGCGTAGGTTGCTTTACATTTTTCACGGGACTGGGCATGCAGTTCCTAGGGCCAATATGAACGAAGACTGAGTTTTTTCTGTAGGAATTTTCGTAGATAGCCGTAATGGCCAGCCAGTATTGATTAAGATCGAAACTCACATGTACTAATAGTCCGTCCCTAAAACGGTCGATTCTCGTCGGGAACCTATCAGATCCCGCGGAGACTCATATAGCTTGTGGCGCTATATTACCCCCAAGATGCAAATCCGATTATCCGTCGGTTACCGACTGCTTAATAATCAGGCGCACAAGGTACTGTACGGTAGGAAGAATCTATTTCTTGATATAAACGGTTAATGCACATACATCTGTTAGGCAGCTGCGCCCCTCAACTATTTTGCCCACACCAATACAGGAAGCATCCTACAACAAAAAAATTGACTCTAGACCTTACAAAGCCCTACCTTTCTATTTGCAGCACAAAAGCCAGACAACAATAAAGCCTCTAGCATCAACGCCACATTGCAAACTACAACAATACGTAGCGATAAACATAACAACTTCAAAACCAAGGACATACCACCTCTTTTCAAAATTAATCCACAAGCATAACCAATACTCAAATCACTGTATCGATTACTCTAATAACATGGAACGTTATGACAACCAAAATACAGAAAATAATTCTTGAAGCTCAAGAAAAAATCCAAATTCGCAGCCTGCTCGATGAGATCATCAAAGATCCGGCTCTGACGAATCAGTATAATTTTATGGAAAAGGCTACTCTTTACGCTCATGAATTGCCACGAAGAGTTCGTGAAGAATTTTATGATTTCAAACGCAGTGAAGTCGCTGCCGCACTCTTGGTCTCCGGAAATCCGGTGCTTGCTGAGGGCGCTGGACCGAGTCCTTCCAGATACATTGAATTAGATGAAGACTACCGTTTGAATGATGCAAAAGTCCTACATGGCTTATACGGATCGCTGCTCGGAGAGGGAATAGGCTTCACTTCACAGCGCAACGGTAGTCTTTTCAACAACATTGTCCCGCTTGAAGAGCATAGAAAAACTTCAAATTCAAGCGGTGGATCCGTTCTAGATTTTGGATTTCATGTAGAGGATGCCTTCCATCCTGCACGCGCCGAGTACTTAGGCCTCGTCTGCATGCGCAATGATGAACGTGCCGCCACTATTATTTCGTGCATCGACAACATAAAACTTAGTACTGAAGAAAAACAAGTTCTATTTAAACCTAACTTCAAGATCTCTCACAACCCAATCCATAACACATCTGACATTATAGAAGAAACATCCCAGGCTATCCTCTTCGGCCACAAGAACGCCCCATACGTCAAAATTAATGCTGCCGCATTGAATATTGATGAGTATAGCGGCATTGAACGTCAAGCCCTGGAAAAGCTCTTGGATCATTTTACAAGAAATCGCGTTGCAGTTGTGCTCGAAGCGAAGGACTGTATATATATAGATAATTACCGATGCGTGCACGCAAGGGATTCATTCAAAGCAAACTATGGCGATGGAGCACGCTGGCTAGCGAGAGTAGTTTTCGCTTCTAGTTTAAGAAAGTCACGCGAAATGCGGAGCACCATACACACTCGCGCCATCAGTGCATGAAGGGACGACTATGAGCGCCCAAAAACCACCAATTACCGCCATGAAGCTCTGGCTAGGCGATGAGACAATGTTTGATGGCCTGCAACTGTCAACCATTCATCCAATTATTATAGTAGATTCAGGCATAGGCGGCTTAACAGTAGCACGGCAGCTAGAACAGCTAAACCCAAAAACACACATTTTATATGTGGCAGATAACGAATGGTTTCCTTACGGCAACAAATCTAGGTTGGTAGTCGCCCAACGGATTCAGCTATTAATCGACTCACTTTGCACATGGGTAAAACCATCAGCGATAGTCGTGGCTTGTAATACAGCCTCGGTAGCGATAATAGAGAACAATCTTGATAAAATCTGGATAAATTTCTTATTAACAACCCCACCTATAGTTGATGCCGCCGATATATCCGAGAGCAAAAATATTGTTTTACTCGCTACACCAGGCACAGTAAAAAGCAGGTATATTATCCAAAAAATTGCCGAAACCAATGGGCGCGCCAGAATATGGTCAATCGCGACACAATCGCTAGTTAAATTATCTGAGGCGAGGCTAGCGGGGGAGGATGTTAGTTTAGCCAGCTTCGCTAAACTGATCGCTAATTATCTTACAGAGGAGCAGCGATTATCGGTTGACACTCTTATTCTAGGGTGCACACACTTCCCACACTTAATTGATGACCTACGAAATATTTTTCCAAACGTGCACAACTGGGTTGACCCCGCAAAAAAAACTGCTATACAGGCAGCATCCTTGATAAAAATCAGCGACTCATCCTATAGGACGCCATTAAGAATGGCTATATTCACAAGCAAGCAAAACGTCACCAAATACCATCAAATATTTGCAAAATGCGGATTCAGCTTAAAACAGCCCACGGTGAAAAATAAGACACCGACCGAAACGGCCAGCTGAGCCTTCCAGCAATTGCAAGTGGCGTAACCCTTTACCCAATATGTGCGCACGCACTCGCGCATTTTACGCCACACTAATGCTATCAAACATTTAAAAACAGAGACTGATTACTTGATTTTTTTTATCAATCAATATCGATGGGTAATTTTAGCCATTGCGACTATTGCCCAAGCTTGCGCCTGTTTCTTCATCCAAGGATTCGGTTCCATTGCAATAAACATTAAGACTGAGATGGCCCTCAGCAACTGGCAGATAGGAATGCTTATTTCAGCTGCACAATTGATCCCGCTTGCAGGCCTTTTAGTTGCCGGCGAGTTATTAGACAGGTACAGCGAGCGGCTTGTTGTAGGTATTGGAACAATAATCGTAGGGGCCGCATTGTGTGCAACTGCGCTGGCCAATTCATATATTGAGATGGTAATACTCTTCACTATACTTGGCCTTGGTTATAGCACCGCCCAGCCTGGAGGAAGTAAATCTGTATCTAATTGGTTTACAAGTAAGCAACTGGGGTTCGCCATGGGAATTCGCCAAGCGGGATTACCACTTGGCGGAGCAATGGCAGCGATACTTCTTCCATTCATAGTCAGCCGCTCTTCGGTTCAGGCCGCCTTTCTTGTGAGTGGTGTTGTCGCTTTATTCGGTGCGACTCTGTTTATGCTATTATACAAAACTCCGGAACAACAAATAACCGCCCCCAACAAACAGACTAATATTAGATCTATTATCGCAACACGATTATTAATAGCAACCGACCCATCCATGAGGACCATTATGCTGTCGGGTGCTAGTCTTACGGCCTCCCAGTATGCAATCTCAGTCTTTCTGGTGCTGCATCTTCACACCTCACTTGGAATTGACGCCATCACTGCGACGACGATGTTCTTTGTCGTGCTCGGAGCAGGCATAGTAGGAAGAATCGCACTCGCAGCCTGGAGCGACCGATGTACGGCAGGAAGATATTATCCGGTGTTGATTTGCTTAGGCGCGGTCACCCTCATCCTGACATTACTACCATTTCTGGTAACCAAAAATATTATCATCATGGGTACAGTCATGGCCCTGACAGGTTTTTTCGCATATGGGTGGTATGGTCCATGGGTAGCCTATGTTGCCGAGACTGCTCCAATTGACCGTAAGGGCTTCGCACTTGGAATGGCGATGACAGCGAATCAGATATCCGTTGTATTAGTTCCTCCAATGGTTGGTCTTTCGAGGGACAGTTTCGGAACATACGCTTATGGTTGGTGGGCGCTGGCCATCGTCTCTGCCATTGTGTTACTGATAACTAACACAAGAAATAATGGCGTGCGATGACTTCCGACATCTTTCCCGCACTGTTTTAACAGCTAAATAGCCTGTTTTCGAAAAGCGTGCCTATGCTGCGCTATGAGCGCTTCTCGCAAAAGGTGGAGCGTCCTACGTTGAGCGTGCTGGATTGGCCGAAGATGTCGCTCTGCATGCTGCATTGGCAGGATGAGCCGTGGATTCGCTTGCGGGATATGCCGGCGGTGCTGGTGGATGATCCGTTTAATCAGCATGAATCCTGGTGGCGGAAGGCGTCGCGGATTTTGCGAGGGTTTTGACTGATCAGTGCCGTCGTCCGTGTTCGGGCGACGGTTTTTGGTTGGTCATAAGAATTTGGGTCTGCTTCGCAGCCCAGCGGGAGCAAGCTCCCTCGCCACGGGGATGAGGCAAGGCTTCAGTCCAACTTTTACTGGAGATATTTAATGAATAACAAGTTTAAAAGTGAGGCGTTCGAGTCGATTCACAGCTCGGCTGAGGCACTGCAGAAAATCGGCGCTATCGACGAGGCCACCATGGACGAGTTCGACGAGGCCTGTATTGGTGAGGAGCCTGTTGAAATCCCGCCTGCTCAGATTGAGTAAATCTGGCAAAAGAGATGAGGAAGGGTCCTTTACTCATCTGCTTGGGCCCTTGTCGCCATCCTTGGCTACTCAAGTGGCTCGCAGAGCAGCCACTCCACGGAGCTAACCCGCCGGCTTGCGCCGAGGCTTAGCCCCACGAATTGGCGCGTTAGAAGCAGGCTTGTGCGGGTCAGGCGGCGCATAAATGGGCTGGAGCGCTGTGGTCAGTCCCAGGCGAAGACCGAATTTCCGCAAGATGGATTCGAGGGTGCTGAGGGTCGGATTGCCCTTGTCCTTCTCAATCTGGTACAGCGCTTTCGTCGACATCTTGCACATCAGCGCAAAGGTGTCCTGGTCCAGACCGGTTACCTCGAGCCTTAGTCGGCGAACAGCGGTTCCGAGGGTTTCGTTCCCTGTCGCGTGCTGCATCGCGATGTCTTCGATGAGCATCTTGCGCCGTTCGCCGGGGTTCTCTTTCATCGAAATCCTAGTTCAACCATAAGCAACAGTTACCCACTCCCAGCAATATAATTCCGGTTACCGGCGTATTCGCACTCATATTCGGCATTATGATGCCGATTACCCCATGTCTTCGGTAGGCTGATCAAAGTCAGCAGATATCCAAATCTTCCCCTTCAACCGCCCAGGCTCGCGGATCCGAGATGAATCGACATGAGGCCGCAAGTGTAGGTAAGGCTTGCCGCCCTTCGTGATCACCACCTTGTCGCCACGCCATGCGCGCTCAGCCAGTTGGTAGAGCTTGGATTTAGCTTCGCGCATGTTCACTTGCACCCGTTCACTCATATAGCTCCTCCATAGCGTCGGCTAAATTATCCTGAGCGGGAGATTTCGATAGGTAAGATGCGAGCTGAGCATCTCGCCCAATTGATGTTTCAGGCCCAACGTCAGTCAGCACACTATCTAACTCTGTGGCGACGGGATTTAGCGAAACGTTCCGCTGAATTCCCTCGCCACAGGGTCTGCGTCAAGCAGACTTTCTATCAATATGCCTTGGCCATTGACGATCCATAACTGCGATTTTGTAATGAATTGAAAACATTCAGTGCAACCCACCCCACCACCCGCTATTAATACCCTCCCCCCACTCAAGGACCCAAGCCCCACATGAAATTCGACCTCGCCTACTGCCGCAGCCTCGACGACAAGTTGTCGATCTATGACGTGCGCGATTTGAATTTCGACGAGACGGTGGATTTCGATTCGGCGCAGGAACAATTCCAGTGCCCAAACGACACCTGTCGGGCGGCGTTCGATGCAGCGAATGTGTTGGGGACGTTCAATGCCAAGAATGTGAACTACGTGCGCACGCCGCACTTCAAGAACATTCCCAGCACTCGGCATATCGAGGGTTGTCCTTATGCCAGTCTGAAAACTCCGACTACTGGCCTGGAGGCGGATACTGCGGAGTTGGATGACGGTCGGGAAGAACATTTTCCTTCGGAATTATTGCTGACCCGGCGTGAGTATCTGCGTAAGCCGTCCAGCCCGGCAGTGGCGGCAGACGTCATGCGCGATGAGCGAGAGCCTTCAGCCACTCGTCCTGGCGAGCACCCGAGCCGTGATTCGGCGCCGGACAAGACCCATGTGTTCGCCCATCCAGTGGAATGCTTTGTCTCGAACTTCTCGGACAAGGACCTGCTCAAGCGCATGCCGCTGAAGATTGGCGAGCACACGGCGCCCTATGCATCGTTCTTCAAGAAGATCGAATACTTGCTGGATAACAAGGGACTGATCTACTGGGGCAAGATCAAGAAAATCGAGGATTATCACAGCGCCAGTTTTCGCGTGGACTTCGAGCAGAAGGTCTGGACCCAGCTACCGGGCGAGGCGAAAAAGAAGCCTTATTCGGTCAACGTTTACCTGAGCAAGAAGCTGATCGACAGCTACCGCAAGCGCAAGGCGTTTCTGCAAGAGATCAAGCATGCCGCCGAGAGCGAACGGGATTTGTACTGCTTCTTCTACGGCGTGACGCCGGAGCTGAAGCAGGTGCCGAGCAAGAAAAACCCCGAGCAGACGTTCGGGGTGTTCAGTGCCCAGATTGAGAACCTGGACCACTTCATTATCCGTGAGGCGCCAGGGTTGGCCGACAGCTAGTCTCGTGTTGGGCTGACAGCTCATCTCCAGGCACCGGCGGCTTTCTGCTTCCAATGCGAGCATTTTGCTTGAGCTGGACCACTGGTCACCCATTAAAAAATGAGATTGATCCGGATTCAAAACAACTGTACAAAAACACAGTATTTTTGAAACCACCGCTTTGGAGAACTCCCATGGCCTCTCTCGCAATCAAGACCACTCTGGAACGCATCGCCGTCTATCAATTCACCCCAGCCCACAGTGCACAGGCCCGTGCCATGCTGGGGTGGAGCGTCGAAGAATTGTCCCGGCAGTCGGGCGTCTCGGTACCCGCCATCCAGCGCTTCGAAGCCGGGGGTGAACTGCTCGATGTGACGCGGCTGGCGCTGGCGTTTCGCTTTGAAGCCGAAGGACTGGTGTTTTTCCCTGGCTTTGCCCCGGGCCGCGGCATGAACGTCAAAGGCGCCACACCGGATCCGATGGGGCGGCCCGACTACGCGATGATCGAATAGTCGGCGTTGCAGCAGGTGTCAGGCCGCACCGGCCTGGTTCTGATAAGCCGAGGCCTCCACATCCTGCCACCAGGCATGACCGCGTTGCGGATGGGTCAGCGTGAAGGCTTCGCCCATTTGCGGCGTGGTGATGGACACGTTGCGCTCCCAGGCCAGGGCCAGGATGCGGTCGAAGGGTTCAAACCAGGCATGCATCGCTAGGTCGAATGTGCCGTTGTGGATTGGCAGCAGCCAGCGGCCCTTGAGGTCGATATGAGCCTGGAGGGTCTGCTCCGGCTGCATGTGCACATGGGGCCAATCGACGTTATAGGCGCCGGTTTCCATCAACGTCAGGTCAAAGGGGCCGTATCGCTCGCCGATGCGCTTGAAACCGTCGAAATAACCGGTGTCGCCGCTGAAGAAGATTCGCGTGCCCCCGTCGATCATCACCCAGGAAGACCATAGCGTGCTGTTGCCATCGAACAGACCGCGACCGGAAAAATGCTGCGATGGCGTGGCAATGAACTCGATGCCGTCCACGTCGGTCGCCTGCCACCAATCCAGCTGACGCACTTTGCTGGCCTCGATACCCCATTTGACCAGGGTGTCACCCACGCCCAGGGGCGTGAGGAAGTGCCGGGTCTTGGCGGCAAGCTTGAGGATGGCCCGGTGGTCGAGGTGGTCATAATGATCATGAGACAGGATCACCGCTTCAATCGGCGGCAGGTCGTCCAGGCTGATGGGCGGCTGGTGGAAACGCTTGGGGCCGGCCCATTGCACCGGCGACGCACGGTCGGAGAAAACCGGATCGGTGATCCAGAATTTGTCGCGCAGCTTGAGCAGAACCGTGGAGTGGCCGAGACGAAACACACTCTGGTTCGGCGCTGCCAGCAGTTCGGCGCGTGTCAGCGGCTGGACAGTGATGGCACCCGCCGGACGGGTAGTGCGCGGTTTGTGGAGCAGCATGTTCCAGATGATGCGCAACATCTGGCCGAACCCTTCTCGCGGTGTATGGGCGTGATTGTGATACTTCCCTTGTTCGTGTCGGGAGGCCGGGTTGGCAGCCGCACTATCGGTCGTGGAAGAAGGAATACTCATGGTGCGATCACTCCAGGAAACGTCGTCGAATTACACTTCGTCTTTGTGGGACGCTTGATGGCTGCGACGTGCACGCTCAGCCGCTCGCAAAAAAACTACACCACTCGGTGTAGTTTCTAGATTGCATGAATCTCGGGAGCAAGTAAACTGCCGAGTGTAATTTACCCTTCTCAACCGACGAGTGCCCATGACCGTACCGCAACGCCTCACCGAGCGAAAACGCGAAGCCATCCTCCAGGCCGCGATTGCCGAATTCCGCATCAGCGGTTTCGAGATCACCAGCATGGACAGGATCGCGGCGACGGCGGGCGTGTCGAAGCGCACGGTGTACAACCACTTCCCGAGTAAGGAAGAGCTGTTTGCCGAAATTCTGAACCGGTTATGGAACAGTATTACGGCCGAACAAGACATGCCGTACGTCGTGGACAAGCCTCTGCGAGAGCAACTCCGAGCCTTGCTGCAAGCCAAATTGCAAATGCTGGCGGACGAGAACCTCCTCGACCTGGCGCGTATTGCTATCGCGGCAACGATTCATTCCCCCGAGCGAGCGCAGGACATGGTCGCGCGCATGGGCGAGCGTGAAGAAGGCCTGACGGCCTGGATTCGCCAGGCCCAGGCCGATGGTCGGTTGAAACCCGTGGAACCGGCCTTTGCCGCCCAACAGATGCACGGGTTGCTCAAGACGTTTGCCTTTTGGCCGCAGATTTCCATGGGCCAACCCAGCCTGACCGTGGACGAACAGGCGCAGGTGATCGAGTCGGCACTCGACATGTTCCTGGCCTGCTATCAGTGTTGAAGGTCAGCGCAGTCGCAGGTTGCGTCCCAGTTCATCGAACAATGTCACCACCGAGCGCAAGGCGCGGCAGTCCGGGCGGGTCAGGAGCCAAAGCGCCGTGTCATACCCCGCCAACGGTTCGCCAATGGGCATCAGGCCTTCATTCGCGCCGAGCAGGAAGTCCGGCAGCGCCGCTATCCCCAGGCCGGTCCGCACCAGTTCGGTGACCGACAGCATGCTGTTGCAGCGATAGGTCGGAATCACGCCTGGCAGGTGCTGGCGACGCCAACTCACCGAAGGGTGATCGGGCAGGAAATCGTCCGGCGCGATCCATGTCAGGCGAGCCAAGTCATCCGGCATGTTCGAGGCCAGGTACGCTGGGCTTGCGCAAACCCGATAAGCGACCTTGCCCAGGTTTCGCCCCACCAGGTGCTCCGGCGGTGTACGGGTCAGGCGCAAGGCAATGTCGGCATCGCGACGGCTCAGGTTGGCGAAGTCGTTCGATGTACTCAGCTCCAGGTTCAGCGCCGGATAAGCGGGCATGAACCGCGCCAGCGCCGGCAACAACAGCGCGTGCAGGACCGAGTCGGAGCACGTCAGGCGCACCGTTCCGCTGACGACCTCGCCGCCCTGTTCCACGCCGATACGCGCCGCCTCCAGGGCTTGTTCGGCACGCTCGGCTTGCTCGGCCAACGCCTGGGCCAGGCTCGTGGGCAAATAACCGGAACGGTTTTTTTCGAACAACGGCTGGCCCAAGGCAGCCTCGAGCCGGCGAATGGAACGGAACACCGTGGATACGTCTACCTTCAGCAACTGGGAAGCCCGGGACAACGAACCGCCACGCACCAGTGCCAGGATCAGGGAAAGGTCGGGATAGTCCAGTCGATAGTGCGCAGATGCATTGAACACTTGGGTAAACGCCAATATTGATTGCGTGAACGCCAATCTATAGTGGCCGCCAGCAATCAACAAGCGGCGAGACTTCCATGGAAAACCAGCGTCCTTTGCACATCGCCCTGGTCGGCGATCATGACCCGCAGATAACTGCTCATCGGGCGATTCCCATCGCGCTGGAGCTGGCCGGTAAACACAGCGGCCATGACATCCGGTTCCAGTGGTTGGCGACAGACCTCATCGCCGACAACGGAGTGCTGGATGATTGCCACGGTGTCTGGTGTGTACCGGGGAGCCCTTACCGAAACGAGGACGGCGCCTTGCAAGCCATTCGTTTTGCCCGCGAACAGCGTCGCCCTTTCCTGGGCACCTGCGGCGGTTTTCAGCACGCCATATTGGAATACGCTCGCAATGTGTTGGGCTGGGCCGACGCGGCGCATGGCGAAACGTCTCCCGAGGCTGAACGGGTTCTGGTATCGCCATTGAGTTGCGCACTGGTCGAGACCATCGATAGCCTCCAGCTCAGCGCGGGGTCATTGATTGCCGAGGCGTACGGACGCCAGACGGTTTTCGAGGGGTATCACTGCCGATTCGGGGTCAATCCGGATTTTGAAAACGAGCTACTGGATGGACGTTTGCACGCCGTAGCGCGGGATTCGGCCGGCGAGCTGCGGGCCGTGGAGCTGCGAGATCATCCGTTCTTTGTCGCGACGCTGTTCCAACCGGAACGGGCCGCGCTTGAAGGTCGTATGCCGCCGCTGGTGAGGGCGTTTGTAGAAGTTTGTGCAAAGGCCCGGCTCTGAGCACACCGTCCTGTGGAGCACACAAATTCCACGTGGGAACGAGCCTGCTCACGATAGCAGCGGGTCAGTTTGCATACATGCTGAATGTACCGACGCCATCGCGAGCAGGCTCGCTCCACAGGGCTTGCGGCAAGGAATCAGCCTTCTACCAACTGCCGCATCGCCACGATCTCCGGCAAGTCGCTGCGCGCCATGTATACCCGTAAAGGTTCGGTGAGGTTGATGCGATCATCGATGTTCTGGTCCAGCAGCAACTGGATCCGCTCGCGCTTGAGGGTCATGGTGCCGTCCGTGACAGGCACCCAGACGAATTCGCAGGTGGGAATGATGCCGTCGTCGGCCACGTCCATGCCGAAGGCGTCTTCGCTGAAGCGCACAATATATTGGCCGGTCTTGCGGTTCAGGCCGACAAAACCCTTGAGCTGGTCGGCGGCCTGGCAGATGAGTGTCGAAGTGATGCGCATGGTAAACCTCATGGATGCGTCCGCAGGGGACGGCTGATCGATGGTTTACACGCAGGGCGGCGAATGCTGATTCAAGGTCTCCCTCTGCCGGGGAAACTGATGCGGCCAAGGGTACTGCAAAGCGGCGCACCAATGCGTGGGAAAAATCTGCTTCACACACATTTATGTCGGTGTGGCGATAGCGCCGACGGCTTCCAGTTGTTAAAAGATAGGTTTTGCACAAGAAGAAAGGATCTCGAGCATGCCCGTCACCTTTACCCGTAGCGTGTTGATATTGAGCCTGTTGCTCGGCTTCGGCCAGACACAGGCCGCCGAGGCGCCGAACCCCAAGGCCTTGGCCACCCGCCAAGGCATCCCCCACCCGGCGGTGATCGCCCACCGCGGGGCTTCGTTCGACGCACCGGAATCCACTGCAGCCTCCTACAAGCTGGCCCGCGACCTCGGCGCCGATTACCTGGAGCTGGACCTGCAGCGCAGCAAGGACGGCGTGTTGTTCGTCCTGCACGATGACAGCCTGCTGCGCACCACGGACGTCGCGACCAAGTTCCCCGAGCGCAAGGACAGCAGCGCCAACGCATTCACCATGGCCGAGCTGAAAACCCTCGACGCCGGCAGCTGGTTCAACATTGCCTACCCGGACCGCGCCCGCCCGTCGTTCGCCGGCCTGAAAATCCTGACCCTCGATGAAGTGATCGACATTGCCGAAGGCAACCCGCAGCACAAACCGGGGCTGTACATCGAAACCAAGGAGCCGAAACTGTTCCCCGGCATCGAACGCGACCTGAAGGATAAATTGCAGGACCGCGGCTGGCTGAGTCCGGCCGGATCCAAGCTCGCCAAAAGTGCTACCGGCGTAGGCCAGGGCAAGGGCAAAGTGGTCTTGCAGACGTTCGAAAAAAGCAGTCTCGAACTGCTGCACAAGGAAATGCCGAAGGTACCGAAGGTCCTATTGCTGTGGGTCGGCGAAGGCAACATCGAGCCCAAGTCCAAGGTGCCATTTGCCGAGTCAGGAGAAACCGACAAGGCCGCCTACTACGCCAAGCAGGAGCCCAAGGACAAGGCCGAGTTCGAAAAATGGGTCCGATACGCCAAGGCCCAGGGCGCCATCGGCACCGGACCCTCCGCCGCACTGACCCATGGCGGCAGCCAGAGCTACGCGGACCTGGTCAAACCCTGGATGAACCGGTACACCCACGACCAGGGCCTGCTGGTGCACGTCTACACCGTGGACGAAGCCGTGGACTTCAAGAAAGTGATGGATGCCGGTGTCGATGGCATCTTCACCAACCGCGCCAGCGAACTGCTCAAGTACTTCAAGCGGCCCGAGACTGGCACTGTCGCGCAGTTGCTGGAAAAGAACGGTTATTGAAACCGCGCAGACGCCTGAGGGGAACCACAGGCGTCTTGGTGCATTCCGGTTTTTTGCAAATTAAGGGTGAATTAAGTTGTCACAGATAATCTGAAACCACTTAAACAGATCACCCCTTAATGACATCAAGGAAAGCACTTATGAAAATGTTGACTGCCCTGTTTACCGCTGCTGCCCTGACCCTCACCGCCGGCCTGGCCCAGGCGGACGTGCGAATCGACCAGGTTCCCCAACTGGTCAAGGACGGCAAGATCAAGTCCCTGGAATCGATGAACGAAGAAGCCCTGAAGTTGCACCCGGGCGCCAAGATCACCGATACCGACCTGGACAATCATTTCAACGGTTATGAGTACGAAGTTGAACTGAAGACCGCCGACGGGAAAGAGTTCGATGTGGACTTCGACGCCACCACCGGCAAAGTCTTGAGCGACAAAGAAGACACTTGATTCACCTGCAAAAAAGAGCCGCGTAACTCCCGAGTTGCGCGGCTCTTTTTTACGTCGGAGAAATTAAGTGGTCACCGCGCAACTGACACACCCCTTCAGAAACGGCGCCATGATCTCGTCCAAGTGAACCTCCTGCCAGCACAGGCATTTCTCGCCACCGAGCCTCCTTGAACAGCATCGATAAAAACGTCCGCGCCCCGGACCTGTTCGGAGCGGCGGCGTGCCGTTGACCACTGATCCCAAGGGCTTCTGGATTCTTGCGGCACTGGTGGCGACCTGCACCCTGATTGCCGGTCGCTGGGCGTTTCGCAAGCAAAAAGACCATTGAGACTGACCTGTCTAGACAATCCCATTTGTCGGTCCAGCGGGATTTAAAAGTCTTTTTGTCATCTCTCCTGGGGTATCCTGCCCCGGCTTTACAGAAGCGAGGATCTACCAGATCTACCAACAGACTTTGCGAGGAGCGCGATATGCACGAGATCCCTAATCTCCCCTTCCCAAGCCTGCACGACACTGAGCAGACGACCACGCTACAGGCCGCAGGGCAGCCAGACGCCCGGCAACCCGAGCCCAAAGAAGCCACTGAACGCCGCCAGGCCGACAGCGAAGACTGATCCACCGCGTAACCAGACCGTGTGGAAAGCGCTAAGATGCGCTTTCCACACTGCCTGAACCTCGAGCCCACCATGACCGATGACACCTGCACCTTCAGCGAAGCCCAGGCCAATGTGCTGATCGGCACCACTGAAAAAATGGTCGAGATCTGGACGCGCCTTTCGCCAGAGAAACAAGCCGCGCTGCTGGCCCGTTTCGGCACCGAGGAAAATGCCCTCGCCGCGTTGGTTACCACACACTTGATCGCCGGGCAGAACGACGGCTGACAGCCAAATAGTTTTCTTTTCTACGCCCCATCACCACGCTCGCCGTTATCATAAGCAGCCTATCTATCCCGCTGCTCCGTGGACACTTCTCCCATGTCAGATTCCCAGCGCCCCCTGGCGGTCACGCTGCAAGTCGTTTCCATCGTCCTGTTCACCTTCATCGGTTATCTGAATATCGGCATCCCGCTGGCCGTGCTCCCCGGGTTCGTCCATGGCGAGTTGGGTTTCGGCGCGGTCATCGCCGGGCTGGTGATCAGCGTGCAATACCTGGCCACCCTCCTCAGCCGTCCTTACGCGGGCAAGATCATCGACAATCTGGGCAGCAAGCGCGCCGTCATTTTCGGCCTCGCCGGGTGTGGGTTGAGCGGCGTGTTCATGTTGGTGTCTGCCTGGACCCATGATCTGCCGACCCTGAGTCTGATCAGCCTGCTGATCGGTCGCCTGGTGCTGGGCAGCGCGGAAAGCCTGGTGGGTTCGGGCTCGATCGGCTGGGGCATCGGCCGCGTAGGGGCCGCAAATACCGCCAAGGTCATTTCCTGGAACGGCATCGCCAGTTACGGAGCACTGGCGATTGGCGCACCGCTGGGGGTGTGGCTGGTCAAGTCCTTAGGGCTGTGGAGCATGGGCGTCAGTATCATTCTGCTGGCGGTGCTGGGGGTGGCGCTGGCCTGGCCCAAAACCGCCGCGCCCATCGTCGTCGGCGAACGCCTGCCGTTCATGCATGTGCTGGGGCGCGTGCTGCCTCATGGCAGCGGCCTGGCCCTGGGCTCCATCGGTTTTGGCACCATCGCCACGTTCATTACCCTGTACTACGCGACCCGGAACTGGGACAACGCGGTGCTATGCCTGAGCCTGTTCGGTGCATGCTTCATCGGTGCGCGCCTGCTGTTCGGCAATCTGATCAACCGCCTGGGAGGTTTTCGGGTGGCGATTGCCTGCCTGTCGGTGGAAACCCTCGGCCTGTTGCTCTTGTGGTTGGCACCCGATGCACAATGGGCACTGGCGGGCGCAGCGTTGAGTGGCTTCGGTTTTTCCCTGGTCTTTCCGGCACTGGGTGTCGAAGCCGTCAACCTGGTACCGGCTTCCAGTCGTGGAGCGGCGGTAGGCGCCTACTCATTATTCATTGATTTGTCCCTGGGGATCACCGGGCCGTTGGCCGGTGCGATTGCGGCAGGGTTTGGCTTTGCCTCGATCTTTCTGTTCGCTGCATTGGCCGCACTGGGCGGCTTGGCGTTAAGCATCTACCTTTACCGGCTGGCGCCGAGGTATCGCGAAGAACGGGAAAGAAGCTAGAAGTCCACTTTTGCGCGACCGGCCTTGATCGAGCCGCGCTTACTCTTGGACTCCAGGCGACGGGTTTTCGAACCCAGGGTGGGCTTGGTCGGGCGACGCTTCTTTTCGACCTTGGTGGCGCTGAGGATCAGCTCGGCCAAACGCTCCACTGCATCGGCCCGGTTCTGTTCCTGCGTGCGGTATTGCTGGGCCTTGATGATCAGCACCCCGTCGCTGGTGATGCGGCTGTCACGCAGGGCCAGCAGCCGTTCCTTGTAAAATCCGGGCAACGACGAGGCCGGGATGTCAAAGCGCAGGTGCACGGCGCTGGACACCTTGTTGACGTTCTGCCCCCCCGCGCCCTGGGCGCGGATGGCCGTCAGCTCGATCTCGGCATCGGGAATGTGCACGTTGTTGGAAATCACCAGCATGGAATGCGTCCGGTATCAGGCCCCACAGAATACCCCGAATCCCACAGGCAACGCTTGACCCCTGTGGGAGCGAGCCTGCTCGCGATTGGGGTGTGCCAGTCACCATTGAAGCCTCTGACCCGACGCCATCGCGAGCAGGCTCGCTCCCACAGAGGATGAGTCAGAAAAAACAAACCCGACACTCGGCCGGGTTTGCGGTATTTCAAGGACGCCTACTTGGCAGCCGCCACGGTCAATCCATGCTGGGCGCTGCGCTTGTTCTTGATCTGGTAGCACACCCACATGAACACCAGCCACACCGGAATCGCATAGACCGAAACCTGGATGCCTGGGATCAGCAGCATCACGCCGAGAATGAACACCACGAACGCCAGGCAGATGTAGTTGCCGTACGGATACCACAGTGCCTTGAACAGCGACACCTGGCGGGTCTGGTTCATGTGCTGGCGGAATTTGATGTGCGAATAGCTGATCATCGCCCAGTTGATCACCAAAGTCGCGACCACCAGCGACATCAGCAGCTCCAACGCATGTTGCGGGATCAGGTAGTTCAATAGCACCGCGACCAGCGTCACCGCGGCCGAGGCGAGGATCGAACGCACCGGCACGCCGCGCTTGTCGATCCTGGCCAGCGCCTTAGGCGCATCGCCCTGCTCGGCCATGCCCAACAGCATACGGCTGTTACAGTAGGTGCCGCTGTTGTACACCGACAACGCGGCGGTCAGCACCACGAAGTTGAGGATGTGCGCCGCGGTGTCGCTGCCCAGCATCGAGAACACCTGCACGAAGGGGCTGCCGCTGTAGGCGTCGCCGGAGGCATTGAGCGTGGTCAGCAAGTTATCCCAAGGAGTCAGGGACAACAGCACCACCAGGGCACCGATGTAGAAAATCAGGATCCGGTAGATCACCTGGTTGATGGCCTTGGGGATTACGGTTTTCGGTTTGTCGGCCTCGGCGGCGGTGAAGCCGAGCATCTCCAGGCCACCGAACGAGAACATGATGATCGCCATGGCCATCACCAGCCCACTTACGCCGTTGGGGAAGAATCCGCCATGGGACCACAGGTTGCTCACCGATGCCTGCGGACCACCGTGACCGCTGACCAGCAGGTAGCTGCCCAGGGCAATCATGCCGACAATCGCCACCACCTTGATGATCGCGAACCAGAACTCGGCCTCGCCGAAGACTTTGACGTTAGCCAGGTTGATCGCGTTGATCAGGATGAAAAATGCCGCCGCCGAGACCCAGCTCGGGATGTCCGGCGCCCAGTAGTGGATGTACTTGCCCACCGCCGTCAGCTCGGACATGCCCACCAGGATGTACAGAATCCAGCAGTTCCAGCCCGACAGGAAGCCGGCGAAACCGCCCCAGTACTTATGAGCAAAATGACTGAAGGAGCCGGCTACCGGCTCTTCGACGATCATTTCGCCCAGTTGGCGCATGATCATGAAGGCGATGAAGCCGCAGATGGCGTAGCCGAGAATCATCGACGGCCCGGCGGACTTCAGAACTCCCGCCGAGCCAAGAAACAGGCCGGTGCCGATCGCGCCGCCGAGGGCGATCAGTTGAATGTGGCGATTTTTCAGGCCGCGCTTCAGCTCGCCTGAGTGCGTATTGTCTACAACGGTCATGCGTCACCTATTTGTTTTTATCTGTGACGAAATCGAACCCGACACGCTCGTGGCGTGGCGGAGTGAACAAGGCGGATAACCTTGAAAATGCGTGGGTACGCGAAGGGTCACAGTAAAACGCGGCGCATTGTACACCGCTGCCCTGCTGCTGCCAGACACCACCGGATCAGCGTCGCCCCTTACATTTCAGGTCTGACGGGCATCTGACCCTCCCCGGCGTTTTGAAACAAGCGCTGGGATGTAGCAAAAAACTCATCAAATCCACTTGCTCGGCAGCTTTTTCTTACACAACTTTCAGAAACCGAAACCCACCGGCCCGACAAGCAAGATTCGTCAGGAATCCTTTACAACCCGTAACGTAGGTTTTCCATGTAGGAATGTTCTGTAGGACGACTACAAATTGACGGTAGCCAGCTACCTAATGAAAAAACTTCATAGCCAGCTGTTTTTGAATGGATAATTTATCCCCTGAAAATGGAATAAAAAGTTCAAATAAAAAAAATAAAATTATTTTTTGCATTTCAAAAATCCCTCGACTAGGTTTTCACCGACTTGCCAAGGCATTGTGCCGACAAGTTTTGCGGGGCCGTTTGCGGCCAGTTTTCACTCGCTGCATCGACCCGCTTTTTTCCGCAAAAGTCATCTAGGAGATTCACTATGCAAGCACTGGACAAAGACTTGGAAACCGAACTGCAACTGGACGAATGGTTCGAAGCGCCGACCCATGAAGCCGCCGTTGAAATGATGCAGGCCGACGCCGTCGTTCCGTTCGGCACGGCGATGTGGCCTCTGTAGGCATAATCCGGCGGAGGCGGTCCGGCCGGTCGACTCCGCCACTATTGTCCGCTGTCAGGGAAGCTGAATCATTCGTCAGGGAAGAATAAGCATGGACACACAACGAGCCATCTCACATTTCCTTTACTACCTCGAACACCATCCCGCCCTGGCCGGCATCCAGCCCGCCAAGGTGTTGCTCGGCCATACCGCCGAGTACGAAGCGCTGATTGGAGCCATTGCCGAACAGGCAGGCAGCGGCTCGCCCTTCCGGTTCAGCGCCATGCGCCTGGACCTTGAATCCACGGAGCGCCTGTCCCGGGCGATTGCCGACAGCGATCTGTATATTTTCTTCTACGATTCTTCCACCTTGCCCAACCCGCGCCCAGACGGTCCGGACTTTGTCCGAGCGCTGCAAGGGGTGATGGCGGACAACTGGAAAAAATCGCTGCTGTTCAAGGACTACGGCGACTATTTCTACGATACCTTCAGCGTGATTCCCCAGCGCATCGCGGGTCTCAACAGCCACCTGATCCAACGAATGTCCCAAGCGACGACCTTGAGTTTCCAGGATGATCATGGCTCGTATTTCGATACCGGCCTCGGCAGCGTGAAAAAATGGACCGATATCAATGGCGTCGGTAACTATGACTTGGCGCCGGGTGAGATCGCGACCCACAGCGACACGATCAATGGCCGGGTCAGATTCGTCGGGACGTTCCTGAGTACCATCCCCTTCGCGCGCAAATATGGCGTGCTGCAATCGCCGCTGGAGCTGTGGATAGAAGACTCCACCATCCAGAAGATCGCCACCGACGTGCCAGGCCTGGAACACGATTTCAATAAGTACCTGGATGCCAACCCATCCAACCGACGTATCGAGGAACTGGGGATTGGCACCAACGAAGGGGTCAAGAGCCTGTATGCACGCAACGCCGGTTTCGAAGAGCGCCACTGCGGCCTGCACCTGGGGCTCGGTGGTGGCGCCAAGGGCAGTCATCACCTGGACCTGATTTTCGAGAGTGGGGTGTTGGCGCTGGATAACGAGCCGGTGTTTGACGGGCGGTTTGTGCTTTAGGAGCAGCTGCAAGCGGCGAGCTTCAAGCAACAAGGAAGCGCGGGCAGCCTCTGGGTCGTGGTGTGGAGCTGCTGGCCTCTTCGCGAGCAAGCCCGCTCCCACGATGAAGCGGCTCCGACACAAATCCCTTATTCACTGAAGATCAAATGTGGGAGCGGGCTTGCTCGCGAAGACGGCCGTACCGGCACCATATCAATAGCGCCAGACACAAAAACGGCAACCTCGCGGTTGCCGTTTTTTCTTGCCGTTTGCAGCTAAAAACTCACAGCTGCCTCACTCCGGCTTACGCCGTCCAAACCCCGGACGCTGGCCGGAACCTGCCGGCGCGCCACGGCGCTTGCCCGACGGGGCGTCGCGATCCACCAAGGAGATCCCCGGGCGCTTCTTCGGCGCCGGTTTGGCCGGGCGCTTGGTGTCGGCCGGACGCTCGGCGACCGGGGTGCCACGACCTGCCGGAGCACTGCGACCTTCACCACGCTCGGTACGACCATTGGCCGGGCGCGGTGTGCGTGGGCCACGCTCACCGTCCTGACGCGGCGCTGGCTTGCGCGCCGGGCGCTCGCCTTCGAGCTGCGGTTCGCGGGATGGACGCGCAGCAGTTGGTGCACCTTCAGCAGCCGGACGCAGCGTACGCACACGCTCGGTCTTGCCCATCGGACGCGAGGACTTACGCTGCATCCGCTCCAGCTTGTCCTTGCTCTTGGCGGTCATCTGCGGCATCGCCACTGGTTTGAGACCCACTTCGGCCGCCAGGATGTCGACTTCCTGCTGGCTCATTTCGCGCCAGCGACCCATCGGCAAGTCGGAGTTGAGGAACACCGGGCCGAAACGTACGCGTTTCAGGCGGCTGACCACCAGGCCTTGGGATTCCCACAGACGCCGCACTTCACGGTTACGACCCTCCATCACCACGCAGTGGTACCAATGGTTGAAGCCTTCGCCACCGGGCGCCTGCTGGATGTCGGTGAAACGCGCCGGGCCGTCTTCCAGCACGACACCGGTCTTCAAGCGCTCGATCATCTCGTCGTCGACTTCGCCACGCACACGTACGGCGTATTCGCGGTCCATTTCGTAGGAGGGGTGCATCAAGCGGTTGGCCAGCTCACCGTCGGTGGTGAACATCAACAGACCGGTGGTGTTGATGTCGAGGCGACCGATATTGATCCAGCGGCCTTCTTTGGGACGCGGCATCTTGTCGAACACGGTCGGACGGCCTTCCGGATCGTCACGGGTGCAGATTTCGCCGTCGGGCTTGTTGTACATGATCACGCGGCGCACCGTTTCGGCGGCCTCTTCGCGCTTGATCACCTTGCCATCAATGGTGATGGCGTCGTGCAGGTCGACGCGCAGGCCCAAGGTGGCTTCTTTGCCGTTGACCTTGATGCGGCCCTGGGTGATCCAGGTCTCCACATCACGGCGCGAACCGACGCCGATACGGGCGAGGACTTTTTGCAGCTTCTCGCCAGCTGGGCCGATTTCCTGGCTGTCGTTCTGGTCTAGGTCTTTCATTCTGGGCACCTCCCGGTGTGATCGGGTCAGGCGTGGCCTGACACGTTGGAAACAGGTCTGTGGCGAAGGGATCGCCAAAGGGTCGCGAATCATACGCCCGTTGCGGCGTTTGCGCATCAGAGACTAGCTGATCGATGAGCGCGCAGCGCGTTTTCCGCCGATCGGCATCTCTAAATTGTGGGAGCGAGCCTGCTCGCGATAGCGGTGGGCCTGTCGGCGGTGATGTTGTCTGTGCCACCGTCATCGCGAGCAGGCACGCTCCCACAAGGGGGCAAGGGTGTGTCGGGTCAATCTTCGAACTGGCGCCGTTCGTTCTCAATCGCTTCGGCCAGGGCACGAGCTTCGACTTCTTCGTCACTTAGCTCAGGCTCGGGCTCGTGGGGTTCGAGGGCAGCTACAGCGGCGAGCAATTTTTCCCGGGCTTCGGCCACGCCGAGAATGTCCTCTTCCAGCTCAGGTTCAGGCTCGGCTTGAAGCTCAACTTCCCGATCAGGCCCAGGCAAAGCATCCCCCTCGCCTTCCGACCCCGGCCCCTCGCGCAGCAAGTCGTCAAAATCGGTCTTGAGGCCTTGCTCCATGTTATCCAGTTCCAGCAACAACGAATGGAAACTGGTTTCCTCCTTGGGCTCCTCCGGCTCGGCGCTGGCGTCGGCCAGCTCCTGCAAGCCCTGGGGCATCGGCGCATCATCGAATTCGAGCATCGGCTCGGGTTCCAGCTCTCGTAGCTCGGCCAGTGGCGGCAGGTCGTCCAGGTTCTTGAGGTTGAAGTGATCGAGAAACGCCTTGGTGGTGGCGAACATCGCCGGCTTGCCCGGCACGTCGCGATAGCCCACGACACGGATCCACTCACGCTCCAGCAAGGTCTTGACGATTTGGCTGTTGACCGCCACGCCGCGCACGTCCTCGATCTCGCCACGGGTGATCGGCTGGCGATAGGCAATCAGCGCCAGGGTTTCGAGCATCGCCCGGGAATAGCGTTGCGGCCGCTCTTCCCACAGGCGACCGACCCAAGGGGCGAACTTTTCGCGTATCTGCAAACGATAGCCCGAGGCGACTTCCTTGAGTTCGAAAGCCCGGCCCTCGCAGGACTTGCCCAGCAGCGCCAGGGCTTTCTTGAACACGGCCGGCTCAGGCCGCTCACCTTCTTCGAAGAGTTCGAACAGTCGGTCCATCGATTGCGGCTTTCCCGACGCCAACAGGAAAGCTTCAAGCAAAGGCGCCAGCTCGCGGGGTTCAGTCAGATTCATTGATTTGCTCGTTATTCGGCTCGTGCCCGCACGTGGATCGCTGCGAACGGCTCATTCTGCACCAGCTCGACCAAGGATTCCTTGACCAATTCCAGGATCGCCATGAACGTCACCACCACCCCCAACCGACCTTCCTCGGCAGTGAACAGTTCGACGAACGGCACGAATCCGCCGCCCTTGAGTCGTTCCAGCACATCGCTCATGCGCTCGCGGGTGGACAGCGCTTCGCGGCTGACCTGATGACTTTCGAACATATCGCCGCGGCGCAACACCTCGGCCATGGAGACCAGCAGTTCTTCCAGGCTCACGTCCGGCAGCAATTTGCGCGCCCGCGCCTCGGGGGCATCGAGCTTGGGCACCACCACGTCGCGTCCGACCCGGCTCAGGCCGTCGATGCCTTCGGCAGCGCCCTTGAACCGCTCGTACTCTTGCAAGCGGCGGATCAGCTCGGCCCGCGGGTCTTCCTCTTCTTCCTCGACCGTCGCCGAACGCGGGAGCAACATCCGCGACTTGATCTCGGCGAGCATGGCCGCCATCACCAGGTACTCGGCCGCCAGTTCCAGGCGCACCGACTGCATCAGCTCGACATAGCCCATGTACTGGCGGGTGATTTCCGCCACCGGGATGTCGAGGATGTCGATGTTCTGTTTGCGGATCAGGTACAGCAACAGGTCAAGAGGCCCCTCGAAGGCTTCAAGGAATACTTCCAGCGCATCCGGCGGAATGTACAGGTCCAGGGGCATTTCCATGACCGCCTGGCCATAGACCATGGCGAACGGCAGCTCCTGTTGCGCGCCGGCCTGGGGATCGGCATTTTCCACTGCGGCTTCCACGGCGGACATTCAGGCCTCGGCCATGAATGGAGCCGGATCACCGCAGCCTACCCGCACCACCTGCGGCTCGCCGTCGGCCAGGTTGATCACGGTGGAAGCCTTCATGCCGCCGAAACCACCGTCAATGATCAGCTCGACCTGATGCTCCAGCAGTTGGCGAATCTCGTAGGGGTCGGTCATCGGCTCGGTGTCGCCAGGCATGATCAGCGTCACGCTCATCAGCGGTTCGCCCAGCTCCGCCAGCAGCGCCAGGGCGATGGGATGGCTCGGCACCCGCAGGCCGATGGTGCGCTTTTTCGGGTGCAGCAACAGCCGCGGCACTTCCCGCGTGGCGTTGAGAATAAAAGTGTATGGACCCGGCAGGTGGGCCTTGAGCAAGCGGAAGGTGCCGGTGTCGATCTTGGCGAACAGCCCCAACTGCGACAGGTCGCTGCAGATCAGCGCAAAGTTGTGCTTGTCGTCCAGCTGACGCAAGCGACGGACCCGCTCAACGGCATTTTTGTCACCAATCTGGCAACCGATCGCGTAAGCGGAGTCGGTGGGATAGACCACCACACCGCCACTACGGATGATTTCCACGGCCTGCTTGATCAGGCGCGCTTGCGGGTTTTCCGGATGAATCTGGAAAAATTGACTCACGTGTTCTACCTGTTCAGACGGCGGCGGTAACGGGATCATGTTTGAATCTACACCACAGTGGTGGCAGATCTTCCGGCAACGGGCGATATTCGCCAATCTCGGACCAGCCCCCAGGGCCATGGAAATCACTGCCGGCGGTCACCAGCAGGCCGAACTCACGGGCCAGAATCGCCAGGCTGCCGACCTGCTCGGCCGGCTGATGGCCGTTGACCACCTCGATTGCATGGCCCCCTGCTTGAATATAGTCGGCAACCAGGCGGCGACGTTTGCTGCGGGTGAAATCGTAGTGCCAGGGATGCGCCAGGCTGACCCAGGCCCCGGCGGCCCTCAGCGTCTCGACGGTTTCTTCCAGCGTCGGCCAGTGCTGCTTGACGTCCCCCAGCTTGCCGGCGCCCAGCCATTTGCGAAACGCCTCGGCGCGGTCCTTGACGAAGCCCTCGCGCACCATCCAGTCGGCGAAGTGCGGCCGCGCCGGGGCGTTGCCGCTGTCGCCCAGCTCCTGCTGGATCTGCCTGGCCCCTTCCAACGCACCGGGCATGCCCTTGAGCGCCAGTTTGCGGCTGATTTCTTCGGCGCGTAGCCAGCGGCCGTCGCGCAACTGCGCAATGGCCTGGACCAGCGAGGGCGCATGCACATCAAAACCATAGCCCAGCACATGAATAGTTGCCCCGCCCCAGGTACAGGACAGCTCGACCCCGTTGACCAATTGCATCCCCAGGGCCTCGGCAGCGCTGCGGGCCTCGTCCAGGCCCTCAAGGGTATCGTGGTCGGTCAGGGCCAGGACTCGCACGCCGTGCTCGAACGCCCGCGCCACCACAATTGCCGGCGCCAGGGCGCCGTCGGAGGCCGTGCTGTGGCAGTGCAAATCAACATTCACGAGAGTTTGTTACCTCAAATCAGCTGGCCCTATCGCGGCCAAGGATGTTTGTTATTATGCCGCCACATCCTGCTCCTGGCTGCCACTGTGAAACAATTCATCGATTTCATCCCGCTCCTGCTGTTTTTCATCGTCTACAAACTTGATCCCCGGGCCGTCGACATCGCCGGCCACTCCTTGACTGTAGGTGGTATCTACAGCGCCACCGCGGTGCTGATCATCAGTTCCCTGGTGGTCTACGGCGCGCTGTTCATTTCCCAGCGCAAGCTGGAAAAGAGCCAGTGGCTGACCCTCATCGCCTGCCTGGTGTTCGGCAGCCTGACCCTGGCCTTCCACAGCGAAACCTTTCTCAAATGGAAGGCGCCGGTGGTGAACTGGCTGTTCGCCCTGGCCTTCATCGGCAGCCACTTCATCGGTGACCGCCTGTTGATCAAGCGCATCATGGGCCACGCCCTGAGCCTGCCGGAGGTGATCTGGACCCGGCTGAACATCGCCTGGATCGCCTTCTTCCTGTTGTGCGGCGCCGCCAACCTGTTTGTCGCGTTCACCTTCCAGGATTACTGGGTCGACTTCAAAGTCTTCGGCAGCCTGGGCATGACGCTGTTGTTCCTGATCGGCCAGGGCATCTACCTGTCCCGTCATCTACATGATGTCGACACCACTACGCCAAAAACCGAGGACTGACATGCTCTACGCAATCATTGCCACCGACGTCGCCAACTCCCTGGAAAAACGCCTGGCCGCGCGCCCCGAGCACCTGGAACGCCTGCAACAGCTCAAGGCCGAAGGCCGCATCGTGCTGGCAGGCCCCCATCCGGCGGTAGACAGCAATGACCCAGGCGCCGCCGGTTTCAGCGGCAGCCTGATCGTCGCCGAATTCGAGTCCCTGACTGCCGCCCAGGCCTGGGCCGAAGCCGATCCGTTCGTCGCGGCGGGCGTCTATGCCAATGTCGTGGTCAAGCCGTTCAAGCAAGTCCTGCCGTAACCCCCTCCCGCGCAATGGGCCTGTGCGGCTCATTGCGCTCAATTGCTCATTGTTCTCGTTTGCCTGCCGACAACCTGTCTAATCTGTCTAATCTCGACTGAAATTCAGGAGTGGCAATGCGCAAAGGTCCGTTGTGCCTGTTATGGGTCTCGTTAGTGATCGGGGCACCCGCCCATGGCGAAGAAAACACCGAGGCCGTTCACTCGGCCCCTTTGTCCCTGAGTGCCGGCAGCCAGATCGCCGAACTGCAGCAGCGCTTGAAAGACAGCGAGCACCAGCGCGAAGAGCTGACCAAGCAACTGCAGAATGCCGACAACGAGCGCGAGAGCGCCTTGCTGGCCCGCTTGCGCCAGGAGAATCAGCGCCTGAAGTTACAGCTCAAGGAAGCCCAGGCCAGCCCGCTGCCGCGCTTGTTGACCGATCAACAGCAATGGTTCGTCATTGGTGCCGGGGTAGCGCTATTGGCCCTGCTCTGCGGTATCTTTGCCAGCGGTGGACGTAGACAACGTCGGCAATGGCTAAATTGAGTGAGTCATGAGCGAGCTGTTACTGATTGATGATGACCAGGAGCTGTGTGAGCTACTGGTGAGCTGGCTGGGCCAGGAAGGTTTTCAGGTCCGTGCCTGTCACGATGGCCAGAGCGCCCGCAAGGCGCTGGCCGAAGCCGCCCCGGCGGCGGTCGTGCTGGATGTAATGTTGCCTGACGGCAGCGGCCTGGAACTGCTCAAACAGTTGCGCAACGATCACCCCGAACTGCCGGTGCTGATGCTTTCGGCCCGGGGCGAGCCGCTGGACCGCATCCTGGGCCTTGAACTGGGGGCCGACGATTACCTGGCCAAACCCTGCGACCCGCGTGAACTGACCGCCCGCCTGCGCGCCGTATTGCGCCGCAGTCATCCAACGGCGGTGTCCAGCCAGATCGAACTGGGAGACCTGACCTTCAGCCCGGTTCGTGGCGTGGTCAACATCGACGAACAGGAACAGACCCTGACCGTTTCCGAAAGCCGCCTGCTCGAAGCGTTGCTCAAGCAACCGGGCGAGCCGCTGGACAAGCAAGAGTTGGCGCAGATCGCCCTGGGTCGCAAGCTCACCCTGTACGACCGCAGCCTGGACATGCACGTGAGTAACCTGCGCAAGAAGATCGGCCCCCATCCCGATGGCCGGCCCCGCATCGTGGCTCTGCGCAGCCGGGGCTATTACTACAGCCTCTGAGCCGATCCCCCTGTTTGGCCCAGGGATATGGTTAACCCTCTGTGGCGAGGGAGCTTGCTCCCGCTGGAGGGCAAAGCCCTCCCCGGATAAGCCGCAAATCCCAGGGTCCGCTTCGCGGCCCAGCGGGAGCAAGCTCCCTCGCCACAGGTGCCCACGATCCATCCCAGGGTTTTGTCAGCCTCCCGACAAAACCTCTTTACCCAAGCTTTACGCCCCCCTGACCGCCGCTGACCTTGATCTTTGTAATCTGCACACATCCGGAACTGACCGGGAACGAGACAAGGAGATACACCATGCGCAAGACCCTTACCGCTCTGATGTTCGCTGCCGCCCTGCCTACCGTCGCCATGGCCATGCCTGAAGGCGCGGGCCCGATGGGGCCGATGGATGGCCCGCGTCATGGCGGCCAGATGCATGACAGAGGCCCGTACAGCCAACTGGACCTGACCCACGAGCAGCGTCAGCAGATCCGCCGGATCATGGGCGAACAGCGCCACGAACGTCAGGAACTGGTAGAAAAATACCTGGCCAAATTGTCGCCGGCTGACCAGAAGGCCATGCAGGATGAGATGAAAGCCCGACACGAGAAAGTCGACGCCCAGATCCGTGGCCTGCTCAAACCTGAGCAGCAGAAAGAATTCGACGCGATTCAGAAAAAACAGGCCGAGCGTCGCGCCGAGTGGGCCGAATTCAAGGCCTGGAAAGCGCAACAACCGCAAAAAGCGCAATAATGCGCTTCGGTTAACGAAGCACTGGAAACATACCAACCGTGGCGAGGGAGCTTGCTCCCGCTGGGCCGCGAAGCGGCCCCAGGATTTTACGGTCGCTACGCAACCGAGCGGGAGCAAGCTCCCTCGCCACGGGATTGCTGTTCGACTTTACTTCGCGTGGCTGACGGGGTATCAGCCCGTTGGGCTTTCTGTGTTTTCGAGGATTTACCGTGCGTTCATTGTTCTGGCGCATCCTGGCCAGTTTCTGGCTGGCCATCGCCCTGGTTGCGGGGCTGTCGATTCTCATGGGGCACATGCTGAACCAGGACGCCTGGATCCTCAGCCGCCACCCGGGGCTCAATACCCTGGCCGAAGAGTGGACGCAGACCTACGAAAGCCAGGGCGAAGACGCGGCCCAGGACATCCTGCAACAGCGCAAGCGCCAGTATCACATCGACGTCCAAGTGCTCAACGAAAGCGGCGACCCGGTGGTGCGTGGCACTTTCCCACGTCGCGCCGCCGCGTTCGAGGCTCGGCAGAACAACGATGATCGGCGACTGCCGTGGCGACGGCTGACCGACGAATTCACCAGCGCCAAGACCGGCGACACCTACCTGTTCATCTACCGCATCCCGCACCCCGAACTGGACGCCTGGCATCGCGAAAGCCTGCTCTGGCCCCTCAGCGCCCTGGGCATCGCGCTGGTGGTGCTGACCCTGTTCAGCTTGCTGGTGACGTTCTCCATCACCCGCCCACTGAGTCGCCTGCGCGGCGCGGTGCATGACCTCGGCCAGGCCACCTACCAGCAGAACAGCCTCGCCAAGCTGGCCAACCGTCGGGACGAGTTCGGCGTGCTGGCTACCGACTTCAACCGTATGGGCGCACGCTTGCAAAGCCTGATCGCCAGTCAAAGGCAACTGCTACGGGATGTATCCCACGAACTGCGCTCGCCCCTGGCCCGGCTGCGCATCGCCCTGGCACTGGCCGAGCGGGCCAGCCCCGAAGAACGGGAAAAGCTCTGGCCGCGCCTGACCCGCGAATGTGATCGCCTGGAAGCCCTGATCAGTGAAATCCTGGTCCTGGCCCGGGTCGATGCCGACAACGCCAGCGCCGAAGAGGTGGACCTCAACGCGTTGCTGATCGCCCTGCAAAAAGATGCGCAGTTGGCGTCACCTGAACAAAGCGTGCAATTGGAGGCTGAACTGAACCTGACCCTCAAGGGCTGGCCGACCATGATCGAGCGCGCCGTGGACAACCTGCTGCGCAATGCCCAGCGTTTCAGCCCCGACGGGCGGGCGATCGAGATGCGTGCGATCCGCCAGGGCGAAAAGCTGGTGGTCAGCGTGCGCGACCACGGTCCGGGAGTGGAAGCCGAGCACCTGGGCCAGTTGGGCGAACCGTTCTACCGCGCCCCCGGCCAGACCGCCGCCGGCCACGGTCTGGGCCTGGCAATCGCGCGCCGCGCCGCTGAACGGCACGGGGGCGCACTGGTGCTGGACAACCACCCTGGCGGCGGATTCATCGCCAGCCTGGAACTGCCGTTGGTACCGGGAGCGGTCGTGCAGCCCTAATCCTGTCGAAACGGCACCCACCGGACCGGCTGGCAGTTGGTTCCTGGGCAAGATGCTCGAATGAACAGGGCATTTGCCGCCCAACCAAACGATAATTGCTCTTATTTAAAGCGTTGCGCCCTGTTAGACTTTGCGCCCCCGTTTCACTCGTCTTCCAGGATCGCCGATGCCGTCGCTGCCTCTTCGCTTATGTGCACTGTTCATGGCCTTGGGCCTGAGTGCTTGCGATGACGCCCCGCGGTTTACCCAGGCCGAACCCGGTGAAGCCCGGTCCGGGGGCGCGGCTACCGTGCGCAAGAGCGATCAGAACGCTTTTTCCCTGCCTTCGGCCAACCTGCCGCCCTCGCGGCGCGTGGACTTCAGCGTCGGCAACAGTTTCTTTCGCAGCCCTTGGGTGATCGCGCCTTCGACCACCACGGCCCGAGACGGCCTCGGCCCCTTGTTCAACACCAACGCCTGCCAGAACTGCCACATCAAGGATGGGCGCGGACACCCTCCCGCGCCGGACGCCAGCTCCGCAGTGTCGATGCTGGTGCGCCTGTCGATCCCCGACGCGCCGCCCTACGTCAGGCTCATCGAGCAGCAGGGAGTCGTCCCGGAGCCGGTGTACGGCGGCCAATTGCAGGACATGTCGGTGCCCGGCGTCGCGCCCGAGGGCAAGGTGCGGGTCGATTACACACCGGTTCCGGTGCGCTTTACGGACGGCACGGTCGTGGAACTGCGCAAACCGAGCCTGCAGATCACCCAATTGGCTTACGGCCCGATGCACCCGGACACACGCTTTTCCGCCCGCGTCGCACCGCCGATGATCGGCCTGGGGCTGCTCGAAGCCATCCCCGACGAAGCCATCCTGGCAAATGCCCAGGCCCAGGCGCGCGACAAGAACGGCATCGCCGGCCGCCCCAACCAGGTCTGGGACGATGCCCAGCAGAAAACCGTGCTGGGGCGTTTCGGCTGGAAGGCCGGGCAGCCCAACCTCAATCAACAGAACGTCCATGCCTTCTCCGGTGACATGGGCCTGACCACGAGCCTGCGGCCATTCGACGATTGCACCGAGACTCAGGTCGATTGCAAGCGTGCGCCCAGCGGCAGTGGCCCGGACGGCGAACCGGAAGTCAGCGACAACATCCTGCGACTGGTGCTGTTTTACAGCCGCAACCTGGCGGTACCGGCCCGTCGCGACGTCAGCTCGCCCCAGGTGCTGGCAGGCAAGAACCTGTTTTTCCAGGCCGGCTGCCAGTCCTGCCACACCCCCAAATACACCACCTCCGCCAACGCCGCCGAACCGGAGCTGGCGAACCAGGTGATCCGCCCCTACACCGACCTGTTGTTGCACGACATGGGCGAAGGCCTGGCCGACAACCGCAGCGAATTCAAAGCCGGGGGCCGGGACTGGCGCACCCCACCACTGTGGGGCGTCGGCCTGACAGAAACCGTAAACGGTCACACCCAGTTTTTGCATGACGGTCGCGCCCGCAACCTGCTCGAAGCCGTGCTCTGGCATGGCGGCGAAGCACAAGCGGCGCAGCGCCAGGTTTTAGCATTCAATGCCGAGCAGCGCGCCGCGTTGCTGGCCTTCCTGAATTCCCTTTAAACGTCTTTTCCGAAACACGGGAGCCCGACATGTTCCGTCCCAAGTTGTTGTTTACCAGCCTCGCCGCCCTCGCCCTCGGTGCCTGCTCGCCGCAGGATCCGCAGGCGGTTACCTCGGCGGCCATCGCCAAGCAAGTAATCCTGCCGACCTACAGCCGCTGGGTCGAGGCCGACCGACAGTTGGCGACCAGCGCCCTGGCGTTCTGCCAAGGCAAGGAAAACCTGGAGACCGCCCGCGCTGACTTCCTCAAGGCACAAAAAGCCTGGGCCGAGTTGCAGCCGCTGCTGATCGGACCGTTGGCCGAGGGTAACCGCGCCTGGCAGGTCCAGTTCTGGCCGGACAAGAAGAACCTCGTAGGCCGCCAGGTCGAGCAACTGGTCAACAGCGAGCCGCAGATCGACGCCGCCGGCCTGGCCAAGTCCAGCGTCGTGGTCCAGGGCCTGTCGGCTTATGAGTACCTGCTGTTCGACGCGAAAATCGACATGGCCGACAGTGCACAGAAAGCCAAGTACTGCCCACTGCTGGTGGCCATCGGAGAGCGCCAGAAACAACTGGCCGAAGAGATCCTGTCGCGCTGGAACACCAACGACGGCATGCTTGCGCAGATGAGCAAGTTTCCGAACCAGCGCTACGCTGATTCCCACGAAGCCATCGCCGACCTCCTACGCGTCCAGGTCACCGCCCTTGACACGCTGAAGAAAAAGCTCGGCACTCCGATGGGCCGCCAGACCAAGGGCGTACCCCAGCCGTTCCAGGCCGATGCCTGGCGCAGCCAGTCGTCGTTGCAGGGCCTTGCGGCCAGCCTGAGCGCCGCTCGGACCGTCTGGGCCGGTGTCGACAACAAGGGCCTGCGCGGCCTGCTGCCAAGCGAGCAAAAGCCACTGGCCGACAAGATCGATGCGGCCTACGATGCGTCGCTGAAACTGTTCGCCAGCACCCAGCGCCCGCTGACCGAGATGCTCAACGATGACGCCGGACGCCAGCAACTCAACGATTTGTATGACAGCCTCAACGTCGTCCACCGCCTGCACGAAGGCGAACTGGCCAAGGCGCTGGGCATTCAACTGGGCTTCAACGCCAACGACGGTGACTGATCATGTTTCGACGTCAGGCCCTGGCACTGGGCAGCTTACTGCTCGGCGCCGTTACCCTGGGCGGCTGGACGCTGTTCAAGCAAAAGGACAAGAGTCCGCTGCTGCTCTCGGCGCGGGACGATAGCGACGGCAAGCACTACGCCGTGGGTTATCGGTTGGACGGCAGCCGGGTGTTTGCCACCCGGGTCGGCCAACGCTGCCACGACATCATCAATCACCCGACACAGCCGATTGCGCTGTTCGTCACACGACGCCCAGGTACCGAAAGCTATCTGATCGACCTGCGCGACGGCACCCTGCTGCAAACCATCACCTCGTTGCCGAACCGACACTTCTACGGCCACGCGGTGATCCACAAAAGCGGCGAATGGCTGTACGCCACCGAAAACGACACCACCGATCCGGGACGCGGCCTGCTGGGCGTTTACCGATTCGAGGGCCAGCGACTCGTGCACAGTGGCGAGATTCCTACCCATGGGATCGGTCCGCACCAGGTGTCGTGGATGCCGGACGGTGAGACTCTGGTGGTGGCCAACGGGGGCATCCGTACCGAGGCCGAGAGCCGGGTCGAAATGAACCTCGATGCCATGGAACCGAGCCTGGTTTTGATGCAGCGCGACGGCACCCTGTTGAGCAAGGAAACCCTTGCCCAGTCGATGAACAGCGTGCGCCACATGGGCATCGCCGGCGACGGCACCATCGTCACGGGTCAGCAGTTCATGGGCGACGCCCACGAATCTTCGCAACTGGTGGCGATCAAGCGCCCCGGCCAGCCATTCCAGGCGTTCCCGGTACCCGAACAACAACTGCAGGCGATGGGGCACTACACCGCCAGCGTCGCCGTGCACCGCGATCTGCGCCTGGTAGCCCTGACCGCACCGCGCGGCAACCGCTTTTTCATCTGGGACCTGGACACCGGCGAGGCGCGTCTGGATGCGCCCTTGCCGGACTGCGCCGGTGTCGGTGCGGTGGCCGATGGCTTCGTCGTGACATCGGGCCAGGGACGCTGCCGTTATTACGATTGCCGCCAGTCACAATGGGTCGCCAAACCGCTGGATCTGCCCGCGGGGCTCTGGGACAACCATTTGCATCTGGTGTGACGGGCGGGCACAGCGCGTAAAAAAAATAACCTTACACATTAGCGTCAAACATCGTTTTGAATCGCCGGCGCACTCGGAGTAAGGTGCCCGCCTGACTGTCTTTTATCTCGGCTTTTTTCCAAGGAAGTGGAACATGCTGCGACGCCGCATGCTGATCATGTTGGGTGTTGTCTTGCTGGTGGTGCTGTTGCTGGCTGGCTACAAGGCCTTTACCGTCTATCAGCAGATCCAGATGTTTTCCGTACCGAAACCACCGGTCAGCGTCGCCGTGGCCAAGGCCACCGAGCAGCCCTGGCAGGCACGCCTGCCCACCGTGGGCAGTCTCAAGGCGCTGCAGGGCGTGGACCTCAGCCTGGAAATTGCCGGGACCGTGCAGAAGGTACTGTTCCAGTCCGGGCAGAAGGTCAAAACCGGCCAGCCGCTCCTGCAACTGGACAGCGACGTCGAAAGCGCCCTGCTGGAGACCGCCGAGGCCGACCTTGGCCTTTCGCAGCTGGACTTCAACCGTGGCCGGCAGCTGGTGGGCAGCCAGGCGATCTCCAAGGGTGAGTTCGACCGGCTCTCAGCGCAGTTGAAAAAGAACCAGGCCACCGTCAACCAGCTCAAGGCCTCCCTGGCCAAGAAACATATCGTCGCGCCGTTCAATGGCACCATCGGCATCCGCCGGGTGGATGTCGGCGACTACCTGGCCAGTGGCAGCGTGATCGCCACCCTCCAAGACCTCAGCAGCCTGTACGTGGATTTCTACGTGCCGGAGCAAACGGTGCCCAGGCTGGCCGTTGCCCAGTCGGTCAACGTCAACGTGTCGGCCTACCCCGGCCAGACCTTCGTCGGCTCGATCAGCGCGATCAACCCCAAGGTCGAGGACAGCACCCGGAACGTGTTGGTGCGCGCCACCCTGGCCAACCCCGACGGCAAACTGTTGCCCGGGATGTTCGCCGACCTGCAGGTGATCCTGCCGGACGTCGCCGCCGGAATCGTCGTGCCGGAAAGTGCCGTGACCTACACCTTGTACGGCAACTCGATGTACGTGGTCACGCAGAAGAAAGCCGCCGATGGCAGCGTCGAGAAGGACGACAAGGGCCAGCCGCTGTTGATCGCCGAACGGCGTTTTGTCGAGACCGGCGAGCGCCGTGACGGCCAGGTCCTGGTATCCAAGGGCGTGCAGAGCGGTGAACAGGTGGTGATCGCCGGCCAGATCAAACTCGACAACGGTACGCCCATCGCCATCAGCGACGACAAGACCCTGACCGAACAGAACAGCCCGCCGCGCGCGGACTGATCAAGGAACCCCCATGGCCTTTACCGATCCGTTCATCCGCCGCCCGGTGCTTGCCACCGTGGTCAGCCTGTTGATCGTACTGCTGGGCTTCCAGGCCTGGAGCAAGCTGCCGCTGCGCCAATACCCGCAAATGGAAAACGCCCTGATCACGGTCACCACCGCCTACCCCGGGGCAAACGCCGAAACCATTCAGGGCTACATCACCCAGCCAATGCAGCAGAGCCTGGCCAGCGCCGAAGGCATCGACTACATGACCTCGGTCAGTCGGCAGAATTTCTCGGTGATCTCGGTCTACGCGCGGATCGGCTCCAACAGCGACCGGCTCTTCACCGAATTGCTGGCCAAGGCCAACGAGGTCAAGAACCAGCTGCCCCAGGACGCCGAAGACCCGGTGCTCAGCCGCGAGGCCGCCGACGCCTCGGCGCTGATGTACATCAGCTTTTTCAGCAAGGAACTGAACAACCCGCAGATCACCGACTATCTGTCACGCGTGGTCCAGCCGAAATTGGCGACCTTGCCGGGCATGGCTGAAGCGGAAATCCTCGGCAACCAGGTGTTCGCCATGCGCTTGTGGCTGGACCCGGTCAGGCTTGCCGGTTTCGGCCTGACCGCCGCCGACGTGACCAATGCCGTGCGCCAGCACAACTTCCTTTCCGCCGCCGGTGAGGTGAAGGGCGAGTACGTGGTTACCAGCATCAACGCCAACACCGAACTCAAGTCCGCCGAGGCTTTCGCGGCGATCCCGCTCAAGACCGCCGGCGACAGCCGCGTGTTGCTGCGGGATGTGGCCAGGGTGGAAATGGGCGCGGAGAACTACGACACCATCAGTTCCTTCGGTGGCACGCCCTCGGTGTACATCGGGATCAAGGCCACGCCGGGAGCGAACCCGCTGGACGTGATCAAGGAAGTGCGCAAGATCATGCCAGAGCTGGAGGCTCAACTGCCCACCAACCTCAAGGCCGAGATTGCCTACGACGCCACGTTGTTCATCCAGGCTTCCATCGACGAGGTGGTGAAAACCCTGTTCGAAGCCGTCCTGATCGTGATCGTCGTGGTGTTCCTGTTCCTTGGTGCCCTGCGTTCGGTGGTCATCCCGGTGGTCACCATCCCGCTGTCGATGATCGGCGTGATGTTCTTCATGCAGTTGATGGGTTACTCGATGAACCTGCTGACGCTGCTGGCCATGGTGCTTGCCATTGGCCTGGTGGTGGACGATGCCATCGTGGTGGTGGAAAACATCCACCGGCACATCGAGGAAGGCAAGAGCCCGTTCGAGGCCGCGATAGAAGGTGCTCGGGAAATCGCCATGCCGGTGGTCTCGATGACCATCACGCTGGCTGCGGTGTACGCGCCGATCGGTCTGCTCGAGGGCCTGACGGGCGCGCTGTTCAAGGAGTTTGCGCTGACCCTGGCCGGGGCGGTAGTGATCTCCGGGATCGTCGCCCTGACCCTGTCGCCCATGATGTGCGCCATGCTGTTGCGTCACGACGAGAATCCTTCGGGACTGGCCCATCGGCTGGACGTGGTTTTCGAACGCCTGAAAAGCCGGTACCAGCGCATGCTTCACGGCACGCTCAATGCCCGGCCGGTGGTGCTGGTGTTTGCCGTGATCGTACTGCTGCTGATCCCGGTGTTGATCATGTTTACCAAATCCGAACTGGCACCCGACGAAGACCAGGGCATCATCTTCATGATGGCCAACGCCCCGAAGACCACCAACCTGGACTACCTGAACGCCTACACCGATCACTTCATCACGATTTTCAAGGAATTCCCCGAGTACTATTCCTCGTTCCAGATCAACGGCTACAACGGTGTGCAGTCCGGCATCGGCGGTTTCCTGCTCAAGCCCTGGAACGAGCGCAGCCGCACCCAGATGGAGATCCTGCCGGACGTCCAGGCCAAGCTCGAGCAAATCCCTGGCTTGCAGATCTTCGGGTTCAACCTGCCTTCGTTGCCGGGCACCGGCGAAGGCCTGCCATTCGCCTTCGTCATCAACTCGCCGAAGGACTACGCCACGCTGTTGCAAATCGCCGAACGGGTGAAAAAACGCGCCCTGGAATCCGGCAAGTTCGCCTTCATGGACATCGACCTGGCGTTCGACAAGCCCGAGGTGGTGGTCGACATCGATCGCGCCAAAGCGGCCCAGATGGGGGTTTCGATGCAGGATCTGGGCGGCACCCTGGCAACATTGCTGGGTGAGGCCGAGATCAACCGCTTCACTATTGAGGGGCGCAGCTACAAGGTCATTGCCCAGGTGGAACGACCTTTCCGGGACAACCCGGACTGGCTGAACAATTACTACGTGAAAAATACCCAAGGCGAACTGCTGCCGCTGTCGACGCTGATCAAGGTCAGCGACCGGGCGCGACCGCGGCAACTGAACCAGTTCCAGCAGCTCAATGCGGTGACGATTTCAGGCTTTCCCATCGTGAGCATGGGCGAAGCCATCGACACGGTCCGCCAGATCGCCCGGGAGGAGGCACCGGCAGGTTTCGCCTTCGACTACGCTGGTGCTTCGCGGCAATTCGTCCAGGAGGGCAGCGCGCTCTGGGTCACTTTCGGGCTGGCCCTGGCGATCATCTTCCTGGTGTTGGCCGCCCAGTTCGAGAGTTTCCGGGATCCACTGGTGATCCTGGTGACCGTGCCGCTGTCGATATGCGGCGCGTTGATCCCGCTGTTCCTTGGCTGGTCGAGCATGAACATCTATACCCAGGTAGGGCTGGTGACGCTGATTGGCCTGATCAGCAAGCACGGGATCCTGATCGTCGAATTCGCCAACCAGTTGCGCAAGGAACGGGGCCTGACACCAAGGGAGGCCGTGGAACAAGCCGCGTCGATCCGTCTGCGGCCTGTGCTGATGACCACGGCGGCGATGGTGTTCGGCATGGTGCCGCTCATCCTGGCCACTGGTGCCGGCGCGGTCAGCCGTTTTGACATCGGCACGGTGATCGCCACCGGCATGTCGATCGGGACCTTGTTTACGCTGTTCGTATTGCCTTGCGTGTACACACTGCTGGCGAAGCCGGACAAGGCGTGATGGGGCGAAAGTAGGCTTTTTGTGGCGAGGGAGCTTGCTCCCGCTCGGCTGCGAAGCAGGCGCCGTTGAGTATTACCAACCCTGGATCCATGGGACCGCTTCGCGGTCCAGCGGGAGCAAGCTCCCTCGCCACAGGGGTCAGCGGATGGGAAGAGATTTGCGGCCTATGGAAAGCCCAAAAATAAAGGCCTCGCACATGCGAGGCCTTTATCCAGACTTCATCAAACCCAACGCTTTCAACTCTGCGGCCTCATCCCCTGGGAAAGACTGAACATGAACAACAGTAAGTCATCGTCCGGCCGTATCGCCTCGCTGGCCTTTGCCACGCGTGGCAAAGGACAGTTTGCATCGTTACTGCTGGCGCTGAGTATCTGCGAGCGTGGCTGTTCCCAGACAGCCACCGCCATAGACGTAACTGCCAGGGCTCCTATCAGGAACAAACCTCTAGCAATTTCTAGTTTCATCGCTATAAACCTTTGATAGCGCTGCCAAACGCCGCCTCATAAAAATAGACGAGTTTTTCCCAGTCAGCGTCGCTGAACGACGAATGGCGCCGCAACTGCTTCATGTCGTGGGAAGCCGCGCTATAAGCCGTCAAACGCTGCCGACACTTCTCGAAATCCAGCAAGGCGATTTCGCCCTTGGCCGCCTCTCCTTCGCCGGTCACTCGCACAAAGACATGCTTGATGTAGATGCAGCCGTGCTGCCAACGGCCTTTATGCATCTGAGCCAGGGTCTCGGCCAGTGTCTGTAGAATCTGCTCATGCACTGCTTCGCCGTGGCGCTCGCGCCCACCCCCGGCATACCAGTGCTGAATCTCTTCAAAGCCTTCCAATGCCTTGGTCACCAGCAAGGCACGCCATTTGTGGACCGGGTCCCGTTGAGCGCCGCAAAAAACCAGCTGGGGTACACGCACATTGAGTCGCGTCAGTGCCAGCAACGCATCCTGCTCGCGCAGCACGGTTGGCCGGCCGAACGGGTGCAGCCAGCTACGATAGATATGTCCAGTCTGACGCTTGGCATAAAGCAGCTCACCGTCCTTGCCCTTGATCCGCTGCACACCGCTTTCACCGCCGCGACGCACATTGGGTTCTTCCACCCACTCCCCCTGTTGGCTCCAGAAATGTTCGAAGTCATTGGGAGGAGCCATCGATGAATCTACTGCCTGCGCAACCATGCTGTTACCTCTTGCGTAATACATAAACTCGCCACATGGCATAGAGCGGTAGAAAATCCAGTCGTTCCTGAATACGGAACCCGGCCTGCCGAAACTCCTCCTCTACCGTAGCGGCCGGTAACACAAATCGATTCTGGTAGTCTTTTTTCCCACGGATACGTTCCTGACGCTTGCGTTTCCAGGCCTTGAAATTGCCATCGACCCACAAGGAAACGATCACACTGTCGCGGCTGACCCGCTCGAACTCCTTCAGAATCGCCAGTCGATGCGCGGATTCACCGATATGGTGCAGCAAGCGCATGCAAAAAATGCTGTCGACGGCGTTATCCGGCAGTGCAATCTGGAACGCGGATGTGTGCAAGGGTTGTACCCGTTTCACGACATCCGTCGGTTGAGACGTCATTGCGATCTTGAGCATGGCCTCGGAATTGTCCGCACCGATGATCGCTCGGTTGGGCTTCTCGGCCAGCAACGACCAGAAACGTCCGGCTCCGCACGGCAGGTCCAGCACCAGGCCAGGGTCACCGGCGATCGCCAACGCCCTTCGGGCAAGTTGTTGATCGCGTAGATTGGAAAGACGCCGACTCAGACCGCTGCGATGCTTGTGGAAGTATTTCTGGGCGTGCTGCTCGTTGTATTTCTCGGAAAAGTCGAGCTTGATGGGTTTGGACATTGGAGGGGCTCCGTGACTGATCAGCCCAACCTTATGAATCCCTTTGTCATGGCTTTGTGAAAAAATCGTCACACAACCTGTTGAATCATTTCAAGATCTTTCGATTCCGAGCACCTATTGTTGCGGCTCAAGCTCCACCTCAAAGCGGCAACCGTTGGGCTCCATGGTGCTGAGACTCACCACCCAGCCCTGGTTCTCGCAGATTCGCTGCACCAGTGACAAGCCCAGTCCCAGCCCCTCGCCGCGCTTTTCGTTGCCCCGCACGAACGGCTCGAACATGGCCTCGCGCTTTTCCTCGGGGATACCCACCCCACTGTCCTCGACCACGAATCCGGTGGCGGTCAGCGAAAGGCGGATGAATCCCTGATCGGTATAGTGCAAGGCGTTGCGCAGCAGGTTGCCCATCACCGCGGTCAGGAACGTAGCGTTATACAGGGTACCGACCGGTTGGCCATGTTCGAAGATCAGCGTCAGGCCTTTGGATTCGATCTGCCCGCGCCACACCCCAAGGAGATTTTCCGCCACTTGCTCAAGCGTCGCTCTAGGCGACATGCCGTTGTCTTCGCGCTGGGCCCTGGCGAGCATCAGGAAGGTCTGCACCAGCTCGCGCATCTCTTCATTGGCCCGGTTGATGCGCTCGACCTGGGTACGCCCGCGCTGATCCAACGCCGGGTTTTCCAGCAACAACTCGCAGGACGTGGCAAGGACCATCAGCGGGGTGCGCAACTCATGGCTCACGTCACTGGTGAACAACCGTTCGCGGGTCAGCGCCTGGCGCAACCGGCCCAAGGTGGCGTCGAATGCCACGGCCAGTTCGCCTACTTCATCGGCGGCATAATCCGGGGCCAGCGGCGGCGCCAGGCCAAGTAGTTGGTCACGGTGACGCACCTGGCGGGCCAGGCGCACGACCGGCGCCATGACCCGACGAGCCAGGACCCACCCCAGGAACACCGCCAGCGCAAGGCTCAGAACAAAACCTACCAGCACCACGGCGAACAGCACCCGCTCGCGCTCTTCGAAATCACTCTGGTCTTGCAACAGCACGTAATGCCGGCCATCAACGATCTCGACCATGGCGTGATACGACAGCTGCTCGCGAAATACCTCGTGGAACCCACGCTCCAGATGTCGCAGGTCCTTGGGCAATTCGAAGTCACCCGGACCGCCGCTGAAGTAAAACAGTTGGTCGGGCTCCGGCCGATGATTCCAGTCGGAGACGTTGTCCATCAACAGCAGGCGCTGCAAATCGCCACCGAGGCCGGCGGAAATCAGTTTTTCTTCCACCAGGTGAACCGTCGCCACGATCCCCATCGCGAAGGCTCCGGCGACCAACGCGCTCATCAGCGCAAAGGCGATGATGATCCGTTGAGCAAGACTCTGCTTAAACTCCATCCCGACCCTCGGCCAAGCGATAACCGACACCGTGCACGGTGTGCAGCAGCGGTTTGTCGAACGGTTTATCGATTACCTGGCGCAGTTGGTGAACGTGGCTGCGCAAACTGTCGCTGTCGGGGCAATCATCGCCCCACAACGCTTCTTCGAGGATTTCCCGACGCAGCACGTGCGGGCTTTTCTGCATCAGCACTGCCAGCAACTTCAGGCCGACCGGGTTGAGCTTGAGTAACTTGCCATCCCGGGTCACTTCCAGGGTATCGAGGTCATAGCTCAGGTCTCCGACCTGCAAGGCACGTCGACCGCCGCCCTGAGCGCGACGCATGACGGCTTCGATCCGCGCTGCCAGTTCCGACAGGGCAAACGGCTTGATCAGGTAATCATCGGCACCGGACTTGAAGCCTTGCAGACGGTCATCCAACTGGTCGCGGGCGGTGAGCATGATCACCGGCGTGTCGCGCCGCGCGTCCTCACGCAGGCGCTTGCACAAGGTGTAGCCGTCGATGCCCGGCAGCATGATATCGAGCACGATCAAGTCGTAGTGTTCGGTCGCTGCCAAATGCAACCCCGACAAACCGTCCTGGGCGCAATCGACGGTGTAACCCTTGAGCCCCAGGTAATCGGCCAGGTTAGCCAGGATGTCGCGGTTGTCTTCGACCAATAGAATTCGCATGGGCATCTCCTGCGTACACGGTTAACGGCTGTCGTGGCCCGCGCAGCTTACGGCCAAGTGTGGCTTACGGCTAGGATTGTATCTGCTGGTGTCACGGTAAGGGGCGGCAAGGAGCACGCAGAGGGTTCTTCAGCGGTGATTGACGACTTTTTCACCCAACATTCACGTCACTCCAACGCCCCGCAGGCCAGACTGGGCGCCCAATGCGCAGCTCTCGAAGACTCCTACCTCCGAAGACTCCTACTAAAGGTACGTTCATGATTTCAACCGTCATTCGCCCCGTCTCCAGGCCGTTCAACTTCAGGCTGGCCCTGGGCCTGCCGCTCCTGGTCGGGATCATTCTGGTACTGCTGGAACTGACGACACTGGACATGGACTTGGCTCGACTGTTTTACGAGCCGGCCGCCGGCGACTTCATCGGACGCCACAGTTACTTACTGGAAAATATCCTTCATGACCGGGCGAAACAGGTGGTCATCGCCTTCTCGGTGCTGGCGATCGTTGGGTTCATCGGCGCGTTTTTCGTCGACCGGCTCAAACCGTTCAAGCGGGAACTAGGCTGCCTGGTGCTGTCCCTCGCGTTGGCGACTTCGTTCGTCACACCGATGAAAGCCGTCACCGCTGTGCAATGCCCCTGGAGCCTGAAAGAGTTTGGCGGTAAGGAAACCTACAGCGAGCTGCTGAGCGCGCGTCCCGCCACCGACAAGCCCGGACGCTGCTGGCCGGGTGGTCATGCGGCCACCGGGTTCACGTTGTTTGCGCTGTTCTTTGTATTACGTGACCGCCGCCCGCGGCTGGCCCGCCAGGCCTTCGTATTCGCCTTCACCCTGGGAACGGTATTCTCCCTGGGCCGGATGATGCAGGGAGCGCACTTCTTCTCCCACAACGTCTGGACGGCAGTGTTCTGCTGGTTGATTTGCCTGGGGTGTTACTACTTTATCCTGTACCGGCCCGCCGTCATGGCGGATCGTGCAACCCTGCCCGACCCTGCCCGGGCCTGAGGACATCAGGGGTGGGCGAGCCAGCGATAAAGATATTGAGGCTGAGGGCCCTTCGCGAGCAGGCTCGCTCCCACAATTGATCTGCAGTGGTCACCGGATTTGCGCCCGCCACGGTCCCCTGTGGGAGCGAGCCTGCTCGCGATGGCGGTGGGTCAGTCAATGAAGAGGCCGGATGTAATGGCCTCTTCGCGGGCAAGCCCGCTCCCACAGTTGATCTGCAGTGGTCACCGGATTTGCGCCCGCCACGGTCCCCAGTGGGAGCGAGCCTGCTCGCGATGGCGGTGGGTCAGTCAATGAAGAGGCCGGATGTGATGGCCTCTTCGCGGGCAAGCCCGCTCCCACAGTTGATCTGCAGTGGTCACCGGATTTGCGCCCGCCGCGGTCCCCAGTGGGAGCGAGCCTGCTCGCGATGGCGGTGGGTCAGTCAATGAAGAGGCCGGATGTAATGGCCTCTTCGCGGGCAAGCCCGCTCCCACAGTTGATCTGCAGTGGCCGCCGGATTTGCGCCCGCCACGGTCCCCAGTGGGAGCGAGCCTGCTCGCGATGGCGGTGGGTCAATCAATGAAGAGGCCGGAGGTGATGGCCTCTTCGTGGGCAAGCCCGCTCCCACAGTTGATCTGCAGTGGCCGCCGGATTTGCCCTCACCACGGCCCCCTGTGGGAGCGAGCCTGCTCGCGATGGCGGTGGGTCAGTCAATGAAGAGGCCGGATGTGATGGCCTCTTCGCGGGCAAGCCCGCTCCCACAGTTGATCTGCAGTGGTCCCCGAATTTGCGCCCACCACAGTCCCCTGTGGGAGCGAGCCTGCTCGCGATGGCGGTGGGTCAGTCAATGAAGAGGCTGGATGCAATGGCCTCTTCACGGGCAAACCCAGCTCCCACACGGGGCGAAGCCAATAAAAAACCCCGCCTGCTTTCGCAGGCGGGGTTTTTCGTTACAAGGGTGAGGCTGGCTTACATCATGCCGCCCATGCCACCCATGCCGCCCATGTCTGGCATACCGCCGCCAGCTGCACCTTCTTTCTTCGGTGCATCGGCTACGGCGGCTTCGGTGGTCAGGATCAGACCGCCGATGGAAGCCGCTGCTTGCAGGGCCGAACGGGTAACCTTGGTTGGGTCCAGGATGCCCATTTCGATCATGTCGCCGTACTCGCCGGTCGCGGCGTTGTAGCCGAAGCTGCCTTGGCCGTTCTTGACCTTGTCGACCACTACGCTTGGCTCGTCGCCGGAGTTGGCAACGATCTGACGCAGAGGCGCTTCAACAGCGCGACGCAGCACAGCGATACCAACGTCCTGATCGGCGTTGTCGCCCTTGAGTTGGGTCAGGGCTTCCAGAGCACGGATCAGCGCCACGCCACCGCCAGGTACCACGCCTTCTTCGACGGCTGCGCGGGTAGCGTGCAGGGCGTCTTCAACGCGGGCTTTCTTCTCTTTCATTTCAACTTCGGAACCGGCGCCAACCTTGATCACCGCAACGCCGCCGGACAGCTTGGCCAGACGCTCTTGCAGTTTTTCACGGTCGTAGTCCGAGGAAGTCTCGGCAACCTGGGCACGGATCTGGCTGATACGCGCTTCGATATCGCCTTGAACGCCAGCACCGTCGACGATGATGGTGTTTTCCTTGGACAGGGTGACGCGCTTGGCGTTACCCAGGTGCTCCAGGGTGGTGCTTTCCAGGCTCAGGCCGATCTCTTCAGAGATCACGGTACCGCCGGTCAGAACGGCGATGTCCTGCAGCATGGCCTTGCGACGGTCGCCGAAGCCTGGCGCCTTGACGGCTGCAACTTTGACGATGCCGCGCATGTTGTTTACGACCAGGGTCGCCAGGGCTTCGCCTTCGACGTCTTCAGCCACGATCAGCAGTGGGCGGCCGGCTTTGGCAACGGCTTCCAGCACTGGCAGCATTTCACGGATGTTGGAGATCTTCTTGTCGACCAGCAGGATCAGCGGGCTTTCCAGCTCGGCAACCATGGTGTCCGGCTTGTTGACGAAGTACGGAGACAGGTAGCCACGGTCGAACTGCATGCCTTCTACGACCGACAGTTCGTTTTCCAGGCCCGAACCTTCTTCAACGGTGATCACGCCTTCTTTACCAACTTTTTCCATGGCTTCGGCAATGATGTCGCCGATGGAGTTGTCAGAGTTGGCGGAGATGGTGCCAACCTGGGCGATGGCCTTGGAGTCAGCGCAAGGCTTGGACAGGCCCTTCAGCTCTTTGACGATCGCGATGGTCGCTTTGTCGATACCACGCTTGAGGTCCATCGGGTTCATGCCGGCAGCGACGGCTTTCAGGCCTTCGTTGACGATCGACTGAGCCAGGACGGTGGCGGTGGTGGTGCCGTCGCCGGCGTCATCGTTGGCACGGGAGGCAACGTCCTTGACCAGCTGCGCGCCCATGTTTTCGAAACGGTCTTCCAGCTCGATTTCCTTGGCTACGGAAACGCCGTCCTTGGTGATGGTCGGAGCGCCGAAGCTCTTCTCGATGATCACGTTACGGCCTTTCGGGCCCAGGGTCGCTTTTACTGCATCAGCCAGGACGTTGACACCGGTGAGCATTTTCTTGCGGGCGGAATCGCCGAATTTAACTTCTTTAGCAGCCATGATCGATATTCCTTAAATACTGTGTAGTAGCGGGAAACTGAGCGGGGAATCAGCCTTCGATAACGGCGAGGATTTCGTTCTCGCTCATTACCAGCAAGTCTTCGCCGTCGACTTTCACGGTGTTGCTGCCGGAGTAAGGGCCGAACACGACCTTGTCACCCACTTTCACGGCCAGCGCACGTACTTCACCGTTGTCCAGCACACGGCCGGTACCTACAGCGAGAACTTCACCGTGGTTGGCTTTCTCGGCAGCCGAACCTGGCAGGACGATACCGCCAGCGGTTTTCTTCTCTTCTTCGCTGCGACGGATAACGACGCGGTCATGCAGAGGACGAAGCTTCATTGTCGATCTCTCCTAATTTTGGTTTTCATCGGCCGGTGTAGTCCCGGCGGGTTTAACAAAGCCGGCAAAGCCGGGTGCGGTTCGTCAGTCGAACCGCGGAAGTCTGTCCGGTGTTGCCACCGGAAACCTTGCGGTGACCGATACATAGGGGCACACAAGCCGATTACAAGGGCGGGGCATAAAAAAATTTTGCCCGGAGCGAAACGAACACGGCACCCGAAGGTGCCATGCGAATGGATTATTTGGAGTCGCGGTGCTCGAACTCGCCTTCGATCACATTGGGCTCACGGCCCACGGGTTCACGCGGGGCCGGGCCGCCACGGGGCTGGAGGTCATCGGCGAAGGCGCGCTGGCGCATCGCCTGTTCTTCGGCGCGTTGACGCATCTTGTCGGCAAGCAGCCGGCGGGTGAACGGCATCAGCAGGACCAGCCCCAGCACATCGCTGATAAAACCTGGCAGGATCAACAGGCCGCCACCCAAGGCCAGCATCAGGCCTTCGAGCATGGTCTGGGCGGGCAGCTCGCCACGGCTCAGGCTTTCACGAGCCCGCAATGCCGTGGCGAGGCCGGCGATGCGCAGCACGAACACGCCGAGCATCGAGCCGAGGATGACCAGCAGCAGCGCCGGGAAAAACCCGATCGCACCGCTGACCTTCACGAATACGAACAGCTCCAACACCGGGAACAGCAGAAAGAGCAACAAAAAAGGGCGCATCAAATGGTTCCTCAACGCAAGAATGCCTTGCTATGAAACCTTAAATGACGTCGTCCTTTCGTGAATTCAAGCATCAACCTCGGCATTTTTTGGCCAATGTTCAGCGTGGGCCAGATAAACCAAGGCTTCGCGCACTTGTGTCGGCGTGTTGCAAGGGGCCTGGAACGGCAGCCAATGCAAGCCCTGGCCAATGCGCAAGTGCATGCCTTCGCTGTCAATACCGACCATCTGCGCCGGCTCGGTCGCGGGCAGTTCGGCCAGCGCGACGTAATGGGCGATGGCCTTGGCGTGGTCAGCATTCATGTGTTCGATCATGCTCGCCTCGGCCTTGCCGGCAAACGGGTTTGCCAGCGTGATCTGGTCGATCCAGTGGATGGCACCGAAGCCGCCGATGTAGCGATGGCGGACTGGTTCGAACACCCAGAAATCGAAATCATGGGCCTTGTGATAGTTCTGCGATTCCGGGAAATAGCGATAGTAGCGCTCGGCGGCGGCCTCGATGCTGTCGCCGTCCTCCAGCTTGCGGGCCTCGGCCAGGTACGTCAGGCGGCCAACGGCCTGCACATCCTCTGCGCCCCGCTCGCCTACCAGCATCGAGCACTTGGGATCTTTCTGCAGGTTATGGGTGTGCTGGGCGATGCGGCTGATCAATATCAGCGGCCGACCCTGCGGGTCCAGGCAATACGGCACTACGGAGCCGAACGGAAAACCGGGCATGGATTTGGAATGCGTGGAAAGCATTCCACGGTATTCCTTGAGCAGCAATTCTCGTGCATGCTTGGCAGGGTCAACGCTCAATTTATGACTCCTTTGATGAATGAGGTCTCAAAAATGCTCGAACAGGCGAACTACGTCCCAATCAGCTGCCGGAACCTTGCTGGTGGCGACCGGGCTACGCTGTAGCAGAAACGAGAGCCCTTCACAAAAGGACATCCTTCACCGCACCGCCACCGGGACATGAATATGCAACTCACCGACAAAGTAATCATTATCACCGGCGGTTGCCAGGGTCTGGGCCGCTCCATGGCCGAGTATCTGGCGGGCAGAGGCGCAAAACTCGCCCTGGTTGACCTCAACCAGGAAAAACTCGACCAGGCGGTCGCCGCTTGCACGGCCAAGGGCGTCCACGCGCGTGCCTACCTGTGCAACGTTGCCAACGAAGAGCAGGTCATTGATATGGTCGCCCGGGTGGCCGAGGACTTCGGTGCGATCCATGGGCTGATCAACAACGCCGGGATCCTGCGTGACGGCCTGCTGCTCAAGGTCAAGGACGGCGAAATGAGCAAGATGAGCCTGGCCCAATGGCAGGCGGTGATCGACGTCAACCTCACCGGCGTATTCCTCTGCACCCGTGAGGTGGCGGCGAAAATGGTCGAGCTGAAGAACAGCGGCGCCATCATCAATATCTCCTCGATCTCCCGCGCCGGCAATGTCGGCCAGACCAACTACTCGGCGGCCAAGGCCGGCGTGGCCGCGGCCACCGTGACCTGGGCCAAGGAGCTCGCGCGCTATGGCATCCGGGTCGCCGGCATTGCACCCGGGTTCATCGAAACGGAAATGACGTTGGGGATGAAACCCGAAGCGCTGGAGAAAATGACCTCGGGGATACCGCTCAAGCGCATGGGCAAACCCGAGGAGATTGCCCATTCGGCGGCGTATATCTTCGAGAACGATTACTACACCGGCCGGATTCTGGAGATGGATGGCGGGTTGCGGATCTAGAACCCTGCATACATAAACTTGTGGGAGCGAGCCTGCTCGCGATAGCGGTGTGTCAGCCACTTCGAGGCTGACTGACCCGACGCTATCGCGAGCAGGCTCGCTCCCACAGGGGTCACCGTTGAGCTTTCTAATCGTCGCTAATGGTGATGTTGGGCATCGCCGGAGCGGCGGCTTCCTGCAACACGATCCGTGCGCCGACGTGGCGGGCCAGTTCCTGGTAGACCATGGCGATCTGGCTGTCGGGTTCGGAAATCACCGTTGGCTTGCCGCCGTCGGCCTGTTCGCGGATCAGCATCGACAGCGGCAACGACGCCAGCAGTTCGACACCGTATTGGGTCGCCAGTTTTTCCCCGCCGCCTTCACCGAACAGATGCTCGGCATGCCCACAGTTCGAGCAGATGTGCACAGCCATGTTTTCCACCACGCCCAGCACCGGGATGTTTACCTTGCGGAACATCTCCACGCCTTTGCGTGCGTCCAGCAGGGCCAGGTCTTGCGGTGTCGTGACAATCACCGCGCCGGCCACCGGGACTTTCTGTGCCAGGGTCAACTGGATATCGCCAGTGCCCGGCGGCATGTCGATCACCAGGTAATCGAGGTCGCTCCAGGCAGTCTGCGTCACCAGTTGCAGCAAGGCGCCGGAGACCATTGGCCCACGCCAGACCATCGGCGTGTTGTCATCGGTCAGGAACGCCATGGACATGACTTCCACGCCGTGGGACTGGAGCGGCACGAACCACTTCTGGTCCTTGACCTGCGGCCGGGTGCCTTCGGCAATGCCGAACATGATGCCCTGGCTGGGCCCGTAGATGTCGGCGTCGAGGATCCCGACCTTCGCTCCCTCGCGGGCCAGGGCCAGCGCGAGGTTGGCGGCCGTCGTGGACTTGCCCACTCCGCCCTTGCCCGAGGCCACGGCGATGACGTTCTTGACGTTCGCCAGGCCCGGCACCTGCGCCTGGGCCTTGTGAGCGGCGATCACAGTGCTGATCTCGACTTTGGCGGCCGTCACGCCGTCCAGGGACTCGATCGCCAGTTGCAGCATCTGCGCCCAGCCGCTCTTGAACAGTCCGGCGGCATAGCCGATTTCCAGCTGGACGCTGACGCGGTCGCCCTGGATGTCGATGGCGCGCACGCATCCGGCGCTGACCGGATCCTGGTTCAGGTAGGGGTCGGTGTACTGGCGAAGGACGGCTTCCACCGCTGCGCGATTGACGGCGCTCATGGGCAACTCCGATAGCAAGACTGGAAAAACAAGGTCGCTATCCTACGCCGCGCATGCCTTTGTGGCGAGGGAGCTTGCTCCCGCTCGGCTGCGAAGCAGTCGCCATCAGGCAGTAAAGGAAATCAGGGATTGACTGTTTGGGGCGGCTTGGCCACCCAGCGGGAGCAAGCTCCCTCGCCACAGAAGCCCTGCCAGCATTCGGAAACAGGCTCACAGGGTGAAAAAAAGCCGCCGGCGCTTTATAGTGGCCGACCTCCGTTTCATCAAGTAGCCGAGCCCCATGTCCGAGCCACGCAAGATCCTCGTCACCAGCGCCCTGCCCTATGCCAATGGTTCGATTCACCTCGGCCATATGCTGGAATACATCCAGACCGATATGTGGACGCGCTTCCAGAAACATTGCGGCAACCAGTGCATCTATGTCTGCGCCGACGACGCCCACGGTTCGGCCATCATGCTGCGCGCGGAAAAAGAAGGCATCACCCCGGAACAACTGATCGCCAACGTCCAGGCCGAACACAGCGCCGACTTTGCCGACTTCCTGGTGGACTTCGACAACTTCCACTCCACTCACGCCGAAGAAAACCGTGAGCTGTCGAGCCAGATCTACCTGAAGCTGCGTGATGCCGGGCATATCGCTACCCGTTCGATCACCCAGTATTTCGACCCGGAAAAGAAGATGTTCCTGGCCGACCGCTTCATCAAGGGCACCTGCCCGAAGTGCGGGACCGAGGACCAGTACGGCGACAACTGCGAAAAGTGCGGCGCCACCTACGCCCCCACCGACCTGAAAGACCCGAAATCGGCGATTTCCGGGGCGACCCCGGTGCTCAAGGACTCCCAGCACTTCTTCTTCAAGCTGCCGGATTTCCAGCAGATGCTGCAAACCTGGACCCGCAGCGGCACATTGCACGACGCCGTGGCCAACAAGCTCGCCGAATGGCTCGATTCCGGCCTGCAAGAGTGGGACATTTCCCGCGATGCGCCGTACTTCGGCTTCGAGATTCCTGGCGAACCCGGCAAGTATTTCTACGTGTGGCTGGATGCGCCGATCGGCTACATGGCCAGCTTCAAGAACCTCTGCAACCGCACGCCGGAGCTGGACTTCGACGCGTTCTGGGGCAAGGACTCCACCGCCGAGGTCTATCACTTCATCGGCAAGGACATCGTCAACTTCCACGCGCTGTTCTGGCCCGCCATGCTCGAAGGCGCCGGCTTCCGCAAGCCGACCGGCATCAACGTCCATGGCTACCTGACGGTCAATGGCCAGAAGATGTCCAAGTCCCGTGGCACCTTCATCAAGGCCCGGACGTACCTGGACCATCTGTCGCCGGAATACCTGCGCTACTACTACGCGGCCAAGCTCGGCCGTGGCGTCGATGACCTGGACCTGAACCTCGAGGACTTCGTGCAGAAGGTCAATTCCGACCTGGTGGGCAAGGTCGTCAACATCGCCAGCCGCTGCGCCGGCTTCATCCACAAGGGCAACGCCGGCGTGCTGGTGGCCGGCAATGCCGCCCCTGAACTGACAGAGGCGTTCCTGGCTGCGGCCCCGAGCATCGCCGAAGCCTATGAAGGCCGCGACTTTGCCCGTGCCATGCGCGAGATCATGGCCCTGGCCGACCGCGCCAACGCCTGGATTGCCGACAAGGCGCCCTGGTCGCTGAACAAACAGGAAGGCAAGCATGATGAAGTCCAGGCGATTTGTGCCCTGGGCGTGAACCTGTTCCGCCAACTGGTGATTTTCCTCAAACCGGTGCTGCCGCTGCTGGCCGCCGACGCCGAGGCGTTCCTCAACGTCGCGCCGCTGACCTGGAACGATCACCAGACGCTGCTGAGCAACCATCAACTGAACGAGTTCAAACCGTTGATGACCCGCATCGACGCAGCCAAGGTCCAGGCCATGATCGACGCGTCCAAGGAAGACCTGGCCGCCAGCCAGACCGGCACCGGCGCTACCACCGGCAACGGTGAGCTGGTCAAGGATCCGCTCTCTCCGCAAATCGACTTCGACGCCTTTGCCGCCATTGACCTGCGCGTGGCGCTGATCGTCAAGGCCGAGGCCGTCGAGGGCGCCGACAAGCTGCTGCGTCTGACCCTGGACATCGGCGATGAGCGACGCAACGTGTTCTCCGGCATCAAGAGCGCCTATCCAGACCCGTCCAAGCTCGATGGCCGCCTGACCATGATGATCGCCAACCTCAAGCCACGGAAAATGAAGTTCGGCATATCCGAAGGCATGGTGATGGCGGCAGGCCCCGGTGGCGAGGAGATCTACCTGCTGAGCCCCGACAGCGGCGCCAAGCCGGGTCAGCGGATCAAGTAACGCGACTCGCGCTGCACCGATCCCACAGTCGCCTCGGCGGCTGTGGGATTTTCATATCTGGCCCACGGTTCTCACGTGCCGGATAATGCCTAATCTTGTAACAGGCCATTTACCAGCCACACGCCATGACCGAAATCCTCCTGACAGTGTTCAGCGCAGCCCTGATCAACAACCTGGTGTTGCACTGGCCGCTGGGCGTCGATCCGCTGCTGGCATCCAGGGGACGCGGACAAATCCACGCCCTGGGCGTGGCGACAACCGGCCTGATGCTGACTGTCGGCACCCTGGGTTACCTGATCGATCATTGGCTCCTGGCCCCGCTGGAACTCACGTCCCTACGCCTGCTGGCTTGGCTGCCCTTGAGCGTGCTGCTGATCGGCCCGCTGCTGCGCCTGCTGGCCCGGTGGCTGCCAGGGCTGCCGTTCGATGGGTTGTGGCCGCTATTGCTGGGAAACGCAGGGATACTGGGCGTCGCGCTGCTCAGCAGCCAGGATGACCAGGGCCTGGGCCACGCCCTGGCGCTGAGCCTGGGGGGCGGACTGGGTTTCTGGCTGGTTTCGAGCCTGTTCGATGATCTGCGCCAACGCACGTTCAATAACGACATCCCCCTACCCTTTCAGGGCCTGCCGATTCAACTGATCAGCGCCGGCCTGATGGCCGTGGCATTTCTGGGTTTACGCGGGCTGGTCAAAACATGAGTCTGATTCAACGTATTGATGCCCTGCTGCCGCAGACACAATGTGGCAAGTGCGGCCATCCGGGGTGCAAGCCCTACGCCGAAGGCATTGCCCAAGGCGAGCCAATCAACAAATGTCCGCCCGGTGGACGCGAGACCATCGAGGCCCTGGCTAGCCTGATGAAGGTGCCGGTGCTGGAGCTGGACACCAGCCGCGGCTCAGCCCCGGCGCAGATCGCCTTCATCCGCGAGGCGGAGTGCATCGGCTGCACCAAGTGCATCCAGGCCTGCCCGGTGGACGCGATTGTCGGCGCGGCCAAGCTGATGCACACCGTGCTGATCGATGAATGCACCGGCTGCGACCTTTGCGTGGCGCCCTGCCCGGTCGATTGCATTGAAATGCGCCCATTGCCAACGGCGACGGTGGTGCCGATTGTTGGCGGCCTGGCCGCCAGCGCCGAGCAGCATCAGGCGCGTGCGGCCAAGCGCGACCATGCCCGTTGGCGCTTCGAACAACGCAACGCACGGCTGCGTCGCGAAGAGGAGCAGCGTCAAGCCGAACGCCTGGCCCGCGTCCAGCGCGCCGCCCAGCCGCAAGCGCAAACGCTTGACCCGATACAGGCCGCACTGGAGCGCGTACGTGCGCAAAAGGCCGCCACCGCCGATGCAGCCTTGAAAAAAGCCAAGGTCGACCTGGCGATGAGCCGGGCGCAACTGAACAAATCCTTGAAAGCCTTCGGCCATCCTCCAACCTTTGAGCAGCAGTCGCAGTTGATCGTGCTGCAACGCCAGTACGAAGCAGCGGAACAGGCATTGGCGCAGTTGGAAAGCACCCCGCAACCGGCCCCGACGCCCAAGCCTGCATCTACGCAAGGCGCCGAACTGAAACGGGCGAAGATTCAATTGGCGATGCGCCGCGCCGAGCTGAGCAAGGCCCGGAGCGCAGCTGTAGCGCAGGAACATTTGCAGGCTCTGGAGCAAGCGGTGAAAGACGCCGAACGCCTGGTGGACGAGCATGCCGCTCCCTGAACCCGTGGACGAGCGACTGCGCCAGGCGATGAACCGCGTGATACTGGCGACGCTCCCCGGCGTGCTGGCCTCGCTGTGGTTTTACGGTTGGGGCGTGGCGCTCAATCTGCTGCTATGTAGCGTCACGGCGCTGACGGTAGAGGCACTGGTGTCGCGCTTGCGCGGTCGGCCCTTGTTCCCCGGCCTGAACGACGGCAGTGCGTGGGTCAGCGCCACACTGCTGGCCCTGGCGCTGCCCGCATACTGCCCGTGGTGGCTGAGCGTCACGGCCACCGCCAGCGCCCTGTTGTTCGGCAAACATCTTTGGGGCGGTGTCGGCACCAACCCGTTCAACCCGGCCATGCTCGGCTACGCCTTGGTGCTGGTGGCGTTTCCTGCGCAGATGAGCCAATGGCCGCCCGCCCATGGCATGGGCTTGGTGGAAGGTATGCAACAGGTGCTCGGCGATCATCCGGCCCCCGACGCCTGGGCCGGGGCGACTGCGCTGGACAGCCTGCGAACCGACACTAGCCTGACCATCGACGAATTGTTCGCCCAGCATCCGGCGTTCGGGCGTTTCGGCGGCCGAGGCATCGAATGGATCAATCTGGCGTTTCTGCTCGGTGGCCTGTTTCTGCTGCAACAACGGGTATTCACCTGGCACGCACCGGTGGGAATGCTGGCCAGCCTGCTCGTTGTCAGCCTGCTGTGCTGGAACGGCTCGGGTTCCGACTCCCATGGCTCGCCGCTGTTTCATCTGTTCACGGGCGCCACCATGCTCGGCGCATTTTTCATCGTCACTGAACCGGTCTCCGGCGCCAGATTGCCACTGGCTCGCCTGTTGTTTGGCGTCGGCGTGGGGCTGTTGGTCTACCTGATACGCACCTGGGGTGGCTACCCCGACGGCGTGGCGTTTGCAGTGTTGTTGATGAACCTCGGTGTGCCAGCGCTGGAGCGGCTGGCCGAGGCGCGGCAAGGGCGACAGCCGGCATGAAGAATCCCGTTGGCGTGGCCATTCTGATGCTGTTGGTTGGCCTGGGGATCGGGGGTACTTACCTCACGCACCTCGGCACCGCCGGCCGCATCGAGGCCCAGCGCCAAGCTATCGCGGACAAGACCCTGCTTGAAGTGCTACCGGCTGAGCGCTATGACAATCAGCCGTTGGCGCAACCGGTCCTGGCGGCGCCAGTGGTCCTGGCTCATAGCACCCTGCTGGATGGTTACCTCGCGACTCGCAATAACCTGCCCAGTGCGGTGCTGCTGCGCAGCGAGACGCTGGGCTACGAAGGGCGCATTGAATTGCTGGTCGCCATTGACCTGCAGGGACGGTTGCTCGGGGTGAAAACCCTGCGCCAGACAGAAACCCCCGGGCTGGGCGCAGCGATTGCCGGCTGGCCGAACGCCTGGTTGCAAACCTTCACCGGTCACTCGCGCAAGGCGCCTGACGACAGCGGCTGGGCCCTGAAAAAAGACCAGGGGCAGTTCGATCAACTGGCAGGCGCGACGGTGACCTCAAGGGCCGTCCTGCAAGCTGTGCACGATGCGCTACGTTACTTTGACGAACATAAGACTCAACTGACCGCAGGGACGACGGATGAATAGGGTATTGTGGCCGACCCGTGGCCTGCTGGTCGTCGCGCTGGTAGGCGCAAGCGATTCGCTGGCCGGCGCGTTGGGGTTGTGGTTGGCCTGGGCCTTGGTCATCCTCGGTCATGGCCTTGCGATGAGGCTTGTTCGGCCCCGTCTGACCACCGGCCAATGTCTGCTCGCCAGCGTTGTGGTGGCTGCCACCCTTAGCGCTTGCACGGGCCTGGCCGTGCAGGCCTGGGCGCTGGAGCTGTATCGGTCGCCTGACGTTTATATGGGCTGGATAGCCCTGAGCTGTGTGGCACTGGAACAGCAAGGGTTCTTTGTTGAATCCCGTTGGCCTGGACAACTCAGGCTGGCCGGTCTGTTCGGCCTGTCGCTGCTCGGTCTAGGCGCCTTGCGCGAGTTGATCGCAGGCGGCCTGGCGCTGACCCTGCTCGCTCCCGCAGGTTTTATCCTGCTTGGCCTGCTGCTGGCGGCCTGGCAAGCCTGGACTATCGCCCACCCCTCTTCATCCACCGAGGAAACGCCGCGCTCATGAACGCTGCAAAACGCCTGGAAATATTTCGTCGCTTCCACGAGGACAACCCGGAACCGAAAACCGAACTGGCCTACTCCTCACCGTTCGAGCTGCTGATAGCCGTGATTCTGTCGGCGCAGTCCACTGACGTCGGCGTCAACAAGGCCACGGCCAAGCTGTTCCCGGTGGCCAATACGCCGGAGGCGATCTACGCCCTGGGCGTGGAGGGCCTTTCCGAGTACATCAAGACCATCGGGCTGTTCAACAGCAAGGCCAAGAACGTCATCGAAACCTGTCGACTGCTGATCGAGCGCCACGGCGCAGAGGTCCCGCAGACCCGCGAAGCGCTGGAAGCGTTACCGGGTGTCGGGCGCAAAACGGCTAACGTCGTGCTCAATACCGCGTTCCGGCAGTTGACCATGGCGGTCGACACCCACATTTTCCGCGTCAGCAACCGTACCGGGTTGGCTCCCGGCAAAAATGTGGTGGAAGTCGAGCACAAACTCATGAAATTCGTCCCCAGGCAGTTTCTCCTGGACTCCCACCATTGGCTCATTCTCCATGGGCGCTACGTCTGCCTGGCGCGCAAGCCTCGCTGCGGCAGTTGCCGGATCGAGGATTTGTGCGAATACAAGCACAAGACGTCCGACGATTGACACACTATTGACTCTACTAATCCGTCGATTGAAAAAATCTTTTTTACCCGCCCGTGGTTTATCGATATAAGGAGCGCCAATGGCAGTCTTAGCCTGGAGTCGAACCCATGAGTGCTGGCAAAGAACAACTGGATGTAGAAGACGAATTCATCGCCGTTGAAACCGACGACGTGGAACCGGTGGTGGTAGAAGTGGCGAAGACCAATCTGAGCAAGCGCCGCACCATCGATAACCTGCTGGAAGAGCGCCGTTTGCAGAAGCAGTTGGCCGATTACGACTTTGATCTCTGACACATAAAAGCCTCCTGATGGAGGCTTTTTAATGCGTAAGCGTGACCGGAGAATCACACTAACCCATTGCGCTGCGCCAGCTCGATCAGATCGACCAACGACCGGGCATTGAGTTTCAACAACAGACGTGTCTTGTAAGTACTGACGGTCTTGTTGCTTAGAAACATTCCATCGGCGATTTCCTTGTTGGTCCTCCCCCGCGCCAACTGTTGCAGGACCATCATTTCTCGCCCTGACAAGCGATCCACCATATCCGATTCGCTGGCGTTACCCAGGCTGGAACGCACCGTATGCAGTGCCTGGTTGGGAAAATAACTGTAACCGGACAGTACCGCCTTTATTGCACTCAGCAATTCTGTCAGATCCTGTTGCTTGCACACATACCCGGCCGCCCCCGTTTGCATGCAACGCATTGAAAAGTGGCCCGGTGACTGAGACGTCAGCACCAACACCTTCATTGATGTAGGAATAGAAGTCAGACGGGCAATCACCTCCAACCCGTCGAGCTTGGGAATACCAATATCCAGGATGACGATATCAGGGGAAAGTTCACGAGCGAATTGCAACGCATCAACGCCATTATCGGTTTCGGCTACAACTTCGTAACCATGCCGCTCCATCAGCAAACGTACAGCAAGACGAATGACGGGGTGATCATCCACGATCAGCACTTTATTCATGGGCAAATCCAACTTCGCTGTTCGAATTTTTAGAGCACGCACAATAGCCTAGTCAATTCAACCTTGGCATGCTGCCCCCCCCTGACCGCTCGCACCGAGAGACGAAACCTACAAGCTATACAGAAAATTCCTACGAATTTCCCCAGAAAATATGTGTCATGAATTTGTTTATCGTGGGAAGCCGACCTTTCCTCATCCTCCGCAAAGGGGTCAATCGTATGCTCCAGCATCCCCATGCCTCGGTCAGGCAGACCAGGAAAACCATTGCGCTCATAATGAGTAACTCATTATTGGCAGATGGCACCGTGCACCCGCTTCTTCCCGGATCAAAATTCATATAAAACAACTACAAGCCCGGTAAAACATTTGAAGCCTGTTGCACCCTGCTTATCACCCTCCACTTTCACACACCCACGACACCAAACTTTCCAATTCAATCAGAGCACGAATATTTTATGAGCCTTCACCATGAGCAAAACTTCCAGCACCATCACCAACCCCATGACCCTCATCGCCATATTTGCAACTTTATCCGAAACTTCGGCGGCGGTTTCGCTGCCCTTCCTGGATGATCAGGATCGCGAATGCTATGTCTGGTTCCTGATCAGTTTCCCCTTTTATCTGTTGCTGCTTTTCTTCATTACGCTCAACTTCAATCATCGTTCGTTGTATTCACCCTCGGATTTTCGCAAGAGCAAACATTTCATAAAAAGCATGAACGGATCGACGCTCCGGCGTAAACGCATATTGCGCCGGACAAATCAGGTCAAGGAAAATCCAGAAGCTTACGAGCGATGCCGATGCAGGCTTCGACCGACCGTTTGCATACTGTGCAGCCGATGCGAAACCGGTCGAACAAAACGTTCACGGCAGGTTCCGGGGCATGCCCATGTCACCGTCTACATCATTTACCACAGCACAGACTCTGCAGCCGCCGGACAGGACGAATGAGCGACAGGGAAAAGGTTCGCCCCCCCAAAAAAACGGCCTGCTCATGGCAGGCCGTTTTTTCAAGCGTAAGGGTCAGAACAGCTTGCGACCCTTGTTCGCCGCGATGCGCATGCGCAGGGCGTTGAGCTTGATAAACCCGGCCGCGTCGGCCTGGTTGTAGGCACCGCCGTCTTCTTCGAAGGTCGCGATGTTGGCATCGAACAGCGAGTCATCGGACTTGCGCCCGGTCACGATCACGTTGCCTTTGTACAGCTTCAGGCGCACGACACCGTTCACGTTGACCTGGGAAGCGTCGATCATCTGTTGCAGCATCAGACGCTCCGGGCTCCACCAGTAACCGGTGTAGATCAGGCTGGCGTACTTGGGCATCAGCTCGTCCTTGAGGTGAGCCACTTCGCGGTCAAGAGTGATGGATTCGATCGCCCGGTGAGCGCGCAGCATGATGGTGCCGCCAGGGGTTTCGTAGCAACCACGGGACTTCATGCCGACGTAGCGGTTTTCGACGATGTCCAGGCGGCCGATGCCATGCTCGCCACCGATGCGGTTCAAGGTCGCCAGCACGGTGGCCGGGCTCATTTCCACGCCGTCCAGGGCGACGATATCGCCGTTGCGATAGGTCAGTTCCAGGTATTGCGGGGTATCGGGGGCCTTCTCCGGGGAGACGGTCCAGCGCCACATGTCTTCTTCGTGCTCGGTCCAGGTGTCTTCCAGCACGCCGCCCTCATAAGAGATGTGCAGCAGGTTGGCGTCCATCGAGTACGGGGATTTCTTCTTGCCGTGACGCTCGATCGGGATTGCGTGCTTCTCGGCGTAGTCCATCAGTTTTTCACGGGACAGCAAGTCCCATTCACGCCATGGCGCGATGACCTTCACCCCGGGCTTGAGAGCATAGGCGCCCAGCTCGAAACGCACCTGGTCGTTACCCTTGCCGGTGGCACCGTGGGAAATGGCGTCGGCGCCGGTTTCGTTGGCGATTTCGATCAGGCGTTTGGCAATCAACGGACGGGCGATGGAAGTACCCAGCAGGTACTCGCCTTCGTAGACGGTGTTGGCGCGGAACATCGGGAACACGAAGTCGCGGACGAACTCTTCGCGCAGGTCATCGATGTAGATCTCTTTGACGCCCATGGCCTGAGCCTTGGCGCGTGCAGGCTCGACTTCTTCGCCTTGCCCCAGGTCAGCGGTGAAAGTCACCACTTCGCAGTTATAAGTGTCCTGCAGCCACTTGAGGATCACCGAAGTGTCCAGGCCGCCGGAATACGCCAGAACGACCTTGTTTACGTCCGCCATGCCATCACTCCACGGGTTCTACGGAAAGCCGTGAAGTCTAACGTCCAGCGCGGATAATTTACAGAGGCGCGACAGCTTATGACGACGAAGCGACAGATTATGTCGAGAGCGCGACGATTAAAAACCGCTCAGGAGGTACGCGCCGTCGCGGCGGCAGGCGTCGCGGCAGGTGCCTTGGCTGGCGCGGCAGCCGGTGCCGGGACCTTGGCCGGAGCCGCAGGCGGCGCGGCTTGAGGCGCGGGAGCTGGGAGCTGTGCAGCGGGCGCCGGGACTTGCGTCACAGGCACGCGCGACAAGTGCACGACGACACGACGGTTCTTGGCCCGGTTGGCCGCGCTGGTATTGGGCACCAAGGGATAACGTTCGCCATGGAAGCGCACGGTAATCTGCGACTCCTGGAAACCGTTGGCCTTGAAAAACTCTTGCACCGCCAGGGCCCGACGGCGCGACAGCTCACGGTTGGTCAGGCGGTTGCCGCTGTTGTCGGAATGACCGTCCAGCTCTACATGGTTGACGCTCGGGTCGGCCTTGATGAAGTCGAGCATGACTTGCAACTGCGCCTTGGCCCGGGCATCGAGTTCGACTTCTTCGCCCGGGAAGCCGATCTGGGTTTCTTTCACCTGCTCAAAGTTCTTTGGCAACAACTTCGCCACGCAACCTTGATAGTCATTGAAGGCCTTGTTGAACCGCACGGGCAGCAGACGGACTTCCGAGACCCGCCCATCTTCAGTATTGCGCCGCACCACCGGGCTGCGACCTTCCATCAGGCCGCTGATCAACCGGCCCGCCTGGATCTGGGAACTGTTGAACAGCACGTCGCCGCTGCCGATCCTGACCGAGCCCAGATTGATGTCGCCCCGCCCCGGCTGCCAGGGCGCGGCCGCTGCCAGCAACGTGGCCGACCCGCCACCGAGCATCGGGTTATAGGCCTTGAGGCGGAATGTGGCCTGTTCGCCCGCCCGACGCACGAATTCGCCGCTGCCGAAATCGGTGATCGGCTGACTCAACCGGCATTCGAACTTGTCACCTTCGACCGTCCACTCAATGTTCTCCAGACGGGTCTGGAAAGTGAGCGCCATCGCGGGAAGGCTGGCAAACACACTGAGCAAGGCTAGATAACGCTGGCGCACGGGCGGCTCCACTGGCTTTTGTACAAAGGTCGACACACGCTTGGGGGTATGACGCCGCTCCCGACACTGCACGGATTGGTGGCACACCTGTAGGAGCTATCGGTCGCTTGGGCAAGAACTTGATAGCGGGTGCCTGAATCGGTCTTTTCCGGTAGCATTCCCCAGAGTTTGACCCGCCTGGAAGCCCCCCATGTCCGACCGCCTGACCCTGCTGCGTCCCGACGACTGGCATATTCATCTTCGCGATGGTGCTGTGTTGACCCATACCGTCGCCGATGTCGCGCGCACCTTCGGGCGCGCGATCATCATGCCTAACCTGGTTCCGCCGGTGCGCAATGCCGCCGAGGCCGATGGCTATCGCCAGCGCATCCTCGCCGCGCGCCCGGCCGGCAGCCGCTTCGAGCCGCTGATGGTGCTGTACCTCACCGACCGCACCCAGCCCGAAGAGATCCGCGACGCCAAGGCCAGCGGCTTTGTCCACGCCGCCAAGCTGTACCCCGCCGGCGCGACCACCAACTCCGATTCCGGTGTCACCAGCATCGACAAAATCTTCCCGGCGCTGGAAGCCATGGCCGAAGTCGGAATGCCGTTGTTGATTCACGGTGAGGTGACCCGCGGCGACGTGGATGTCTTCGACCGCGAGAAAATTTTCATCGACGAGCACATGCGCCGCGTCGTGGAGCGCTTCCCGACCCTCAATGTGGTGTTCGAACACATCACCACCGGCGATGCCGTGCAGTTCGTCAACGAGGCCCCGGCCAACGTCGGCGCGACCATCACCGCGCATCACCTGCTATACAACCGCAACCACATGCTGGTCGGCGGAATCCGCCCGCACTTCTATTGCCTGCCGATCCTCAAGCGCAACACCCATCAGGAAGCCTTGCTCGACGCCGCCACGAGCGGCAGCGCCAAGTTTTTCCTCGGCACGGACTCGGCGCCCCACGCCCGCCACGCCAAGGAAGCGGCCTGTGGCTGCGCCGGCTGCTACACCGCCTATGCCGCCATCGAGATGTACGCCGAGGCATTCGAGCAGCGCAACGCACTGGACAAGCTCGAAGGCTTCGCCAGCCTGCACGGCCCGCGCTTCTATGGCCTGCCGGTGAACACCGACCGTATTACCCTGGTCCGCGACGAATGGACCGCCCCCGTCAGCCTGCCATTCGGCGAGCAGACCGTCATCCCGCTGCGCGCCGGTGAAAAACTGCGCTGGCGCCTGCTGGAGGAAAACGCGTGAGTGAAGATCATTTCGACGATGAACTGGACGGCAATGGTGGTTCGGGCGGTGCCCGTCACCCGATGGCGGCCCGTTTCCGCGGCTACCTGCCCGTTGTCGTCGATGTAGAGACCGGCGGGTTCAACTCCGCTACCGATGCCCTGCTGGAAATCGCCGCCACTACTATCGGCATGGACGAAAAAGGCTTCGTGTTCCCTGACCACACCTATTTCTTCCGCGTCGAGCCCTTCGAGGGCGCCAACGTCGAAGCGGCGGCCCTGGAGTTCACCGGGATCAAGCTTGACCATCCGCTGCGCATGGCGGTCAGCGAAGAGACAGCCCTGACCGACATCTTCCGGGGCGTGCGCAAGGCGCTGAAGGCCAACGGTTGCAAGCGGGCGATCCTGGTCGGCCACAACAGCAGCTTCGACCTGGGTTTCCTCAACGCTGCCGTCGCGCGCCTGGACATGAAGCGTAACCCGTTTCACCCATTCTCCAGCTTCGACACGGCCACCCTCGCCGGCCTGGCGTACGGCCAGACCGTACTGGCAAAGGCTTGCCAGGCCGCCGACATCGATTTCGATGGCCGCGAGGCGCACTCGGCCCGCTACGACACCGAGAAGACCGCCGAGTTGTTCTGCGGGATCGTCAATCGCTGGAAGGAAATGGGCGGCTGGCAGGATTTCGACGACTGAGGCGTTGCCGGCGCGAGCTTCTGCTCTGTGTGGCGAGGGAGCTTGCTCCCGCTTGAGTGCGCAGCGCTCACAATATCTTGGGGCGGCTACGCCACCCAGCGGGAGCAAGCTCCCTCGCCACAGGTCAGCGCCCGGCTTCAGACCCCATAAAAAAACCGGCCCATCGAGGGCCGGTTTTTTTCATGCCTTGTGCGCTTACAGCTTGTCGCCGTGCTCGCCCAGGTAAGCGGCAACGCCTTCAGGCGATGCGGTCATGCCCTTGTCGCCTTTTTTCCAGTTGGCCGGGCAGACTTCGCCGTGCTCTTCGTGGAATTGCAGCGCGTCGACCAGACGGATCAGCTCTTCCATGTTACGGCCCAGCGGCAGGTCGTTGACGATCTGCGAACGGACCACGCCTTTGTCGTCGATCAGGAACGCGCCACGGAACGCCACGCCGCCTTCGGACTCGACGTCGTAGGCTTTGGCGATCTCGTGCTTCATGTCGGCAGCCATGGTGTATTTCACCTGACCGATACCGCCGTTGTTGATCGGGGTGTTGCGCCAGGCGTTGTGGGTGAAGTGCGAGTCGATCGAGACAGCGATCACTTCGACGTTGCGCGCCTTGAAGTCGTCCATGCGGTGATCCAGTGCGATCAGCTCGGACGGGCAGACGAAGGTGAAGTCCAGCGGGTAGAAAAACACCAGGCCGTATTTGCCTTTGATGGCCGAGGACAGGGTGAAGCTGTCGACGATTTCACCGTTGCCGAGGACGGCTGGAACGGTGAAGTCAGGGGCTTGTTTGCCTACGAGTACGCTCATTGGATATCTCCTGGTGTAGTAACGTGAAAACAAGGTCCGGGCCAGCCTGCCACCCTGAGGCGACAGCCCTGTGACACGAACCCGCTTCGCAAGGACCGACCATCATACACCGCGCATTTGGGGTGTCCTCAACGGTTTTTGGGCATTATCGAAAAATCGCCAGAGTGCCAGCAAAAACCGTTCGTCAGGCCGGCGCGGCTCTAGCCCAAGCCTCGCGGAAACCACTTTGACAATCATTCTCGTTAACATTAAGATCCGTCTCACTTGAGCCACAACCAGCGACGGTTCTCACTTATGTATGTTTGCCTCTGCACTGGCGTTACCGACGGACAGATCCGCGAAGCGATCTATGAAGGTTGCTGCAGCTACCGCGAAGTCCGCCAGGCCACCGGCGTAGCCAGCCAATGCGGCAAATGCGCGTGCCTGGCCAAGGAAGTGGTTCGCGAAACCCTCGCCAAGGTACAGACGGCACAGGCAGCGATCCCCTACCCAGTGGAATTTACCGCCGCGTAAAAACAGCTTTTCAAGGAACCGGACTCAATGTCCGGTTTTTTTATGCCCGCAAATCAAATAGTTAGCAGCAAGACGCGGAACACAAACATTCTTATTCCGATTAATTTTCATTTATTATTCAATAACTTAGGTTTGACACTCGGAAATACGCAGCTCAAACTCTGCCCCATACACAGCTATTACAGGGCAGGCCTCATCATGAAAGGCGACATTACAGTCATCCAGCATCTCAACAAGATCCTTGCCAATGAGCTGGTCGCGATCAATCAATACTTCCTGCATGCGCGCATGTACGAGGATTGGGGCCTGAACAAGCTGGGCAAGCACGAGTACCACGAATCCATCGACGAGATGAAGCACGCGGATAAGCTGATCAAGCGCATCCTGTTTCTCGAAGGCCTGCCGAACGTCCAGGACCTGGGCAAGCTGCACATCGGCGAACATACCCGGGAAATGCTCGAGTGCGACCTGCGTATCGAACGCACCGGCCACGCCGACCTGAAAGCCGCCATCGCCCATTGCGAAAGCGTTGGCGACTTTGGTAGCCGCGAACTGCTGGAAGATATTCTCGAGTCCGAGGAAGAACACATCGACTGGCTGGAAACCCAACTGGGCCTGATCGACAAAGTGGGTCTTGAGAACTACCTGCAATCGCAGATGGGCGAAGAATAACTTTCCGCGCACCAGTCAATAAAAAGCCCCGCCCTCTTAATGAAAGGCGGGGCTTTTTATGACTGGATTTCAAGGACAGTGAAACCCACTGTGGGAGCGAGCCTGCTCGCGATAGCGGAGCGTCAGTCAATGCAATGATGACTGATACACCGCTATCGCGAGCAGGCTCGCTCCCACAATTGTCCGTGGTTGATCAGGCCTCGGTCTTGGCCGCTTTGGCCACAGCTTCCTTGATCGTGGTTTGCAGCGAACCGTCAGCTGCCATCTCGGTCATGATGTCGCTACCACCGACCAGCTCACCCGCTACCCACAATTGCGGGAAGGTTGGCCAGTTGGCGTACTTAGGCAGGTTGGCGCGGATTTCCGGGTTCTGCAGGATGTCCACGTAGGCAAACTTCTCACCACACGCCATCACCGCCTGGGCAGCCTTGGCCGAGAAACCGCACTGTGGCGCATTCGGCGAGCCTTTCATGTAGAGCAGGACAGTGTTGTTGGCAATCTGGTCTTTAATGGTTTCGATGATATCCACGGAGCACCTCGGCTTAAACTTCGCGACTCAAATCGTCGACACGGTGGCGCATTGTAACGGAAAGCCGAGCGCCCTGCTCGGTCTCCTCCAGGGACAAATTCACGCAGCCGCCACCTTTACCGGCACACCGTTGAGTGCCGCGTTGCCGGACAGCTCATCGAGCTGGCAGTCATCGGTCAAGTCATTAGCGCTGGAGCCCGGCTGCCCACGGGCGATGGTCATCTGCACGCCCGGCCGGGCGTGGCCCCAACCGTGTGGCAGGCTGACCACGCCTTTCATCATGTCCAGGCTGCCTTGCACTTCGACTTCGATGACGCCCACTCGCGAACTGACCTTTACCCGCTGCCCGTCGACGAGCCCCCGAGTGGCGAGGTCATCCGGGTGCATCAGCAGTTGATGACGAGGCTTGCCTTTGACCAGCCGATGGAAGTTATGCATCCAGGAGTTGTTGCTGCGCACGTGGCGTCGCCCAATCATCAGCAACTCATCCGGTTGCGGTGCCTGCAACGCGGCAAAGCGAGCAATGTCGGCGAGTATGACCGCCGGCGCGGCCTGTATCCGTTGGTTCTCGGTTCTCAGACGCGCCGCCAGGTTGGGCTTGAGGGGGCCAAGATCGATGCCATGTGGATGGTCGAACAGGGTTGCCAGGGACAACTTGTGTGGTGAAGCATCGCCATACGCCCCATAGCGCAGGCCCAGATCGATCATCTGCGCCGGCGGCAGGGTCGGCTTGAGTTCCTTGCCGGTTCTGGCGGCGAAGGCCTTGGCCAGGCCGACGAAGATTTCCCAGTCGTGCAAGGCCCCCTCGGGCTTGGGCAGGATCGCCCGGTTGAAGCGGGTCACGTTGCGCACCGCAAACAGGTTGAACGTGGTGTCGTAATGGTCGTTTTCCAGCGCCGAGGTGGACGGCAGGATCAGGTCGGCGTAGCGCGTGGTTTCGTTGATATACAGATCGACGCTGACCATGAACTCCAGGCCATCCAGCGCCTGCTCCAGTTGCCGCCCGTTGGGGGTGGACAACACCGGGTTGCCAGCGACGGTGACCAGCGCCCGAATCTGCCCTTCGCCTTCGGTCAGCATTTCCTCGGCCAGGGCCGATACCGGCAACTCACCGGCATACTCCGCACGCCCGGAGACGCGGCTCTGCCAACGGTTGAAATGGCCGCCGGAAGTCGTCGCCACCAGGTCCACCGCCGGTTCGGTGCACAACGCACCGCCGACCCGGTCGAGATTACCGGTGACCAGGTTGATCAGCTGGATCAGCCAGTGGCATAGCGTGCCGAATGCCTGGGTCGAAACGCCCATTCGTCCGTAGCAGACCGCTGACGGCGCAGCGGCGAAGTCCCGCGCCAATTGCCGGATCTGCGCGGCAGGCACCGCGCAGAGCGGGCCCATCGCTTCAGCCGTGAATGTGGCGACGGCCTCGCGCACATCCTCCAGGCCATCCACCGGCAGGTGACTGTCACGCACCAGCCCTTCGTCGAACAGCGTGTTGAGCAAGCCAAACAGCAGTGCGGCATCGCCCCCCGGGCGTACGAATACGTGTTGATCAGCGATGGCCGCCGTTTCGCTGCGGCGGGGATCGACCACCACCACTTTGCCGCCACGGGACTGGATCGCCTTGAGGCGTTTCTCCACATCCGGCACGGTCATGATGCTGCCGTTGGAGGCCAGCGGATTGCCGCCCAGGATCAGCATGAAGTCGGTATGGTCGATGTCCGGGATCGGCAACAGCAGGCCGTGGCCGTACATCAGGTGACTGGTCAGGTGATGGGGCAGTTGGTCCACCGAGGTCGCCGAGAAGCGGCTCCGGGTTTTCAACAGGCCGAGGAAATAATTGCTGTGGGTCATCAACCCATAATTGTGAACACTGGGGTTGCCCTGGTAGACCCCCACCGCGTTCTGGCCGTGACGGGCCTGGATGTCCGCCAGCCGTTCGGCGACCAGGGCAAAGGCATCGTCCCAGGCGATGGGCTGCCACTCGTCACCGACGCGCTGCATGGGTTGGCGCAGTCGATCCGGATCGTTCTGAATATCTTGCAGCGCTACCGCTTTGGGGCAGATGTGGCCGCGACTGAAGCTGTCCAGCGCATCGCCCTTGATCGAGGTGATCGTCAGGCCCTGGTCTTCGGTTTCGGTGGTTTCGAGGGTCAAGCCACAGATGGCTTCACACAGATGGCACGCACGGTGATGAAGAGTCTTGGTCATGGCCAGTCTCTGTTTTGTTCTTGGCGGGCGCTTTCGGCCGCGGGAACAAAACTATGGCGGGTGATTCCCGGCTGCGCCAGCGACGTTCGTCCTGTGAATTGCCGGGCATCAGGCCCACCGATGAGATGGTCTCACGGTTGGTCGGGAGGCGGCGCCAGTAGCTGGATTTCCTCTACGGTCTCCACCTGCTCCTGGCCGATGGGTTCGCCTGTCAGCTCACCAATCAGGCGCCAATGCTCGTCGAGCCCGCCACTGATGGTTGCCATGCGGTCGATCATCCGGCGACCGGCGGCCTTGATGACCTCGTCCTCGCTGCGCAGCAGTTCGAACGACAAGGACGTCACCGACGCAGTGAGGTGCGTCAGGGAGCGTGTCGTCAGCCCCAGCAGTTCCATCAATTGTTGCTCTTTCGAATCCATTTCGGCGCTCCTGCGTCTCGGGGTTCATTTATAACTCAGGCCTTTGCATTAGGAAATGTTTCGCGGTCGACAGCACTAAGTGCTGCCACCGATCACAGGTCATCAACCGCTCGCCGACGCCTCGCGCATCGGCCCTGCTTGATTGCCAAGCGGCGCGGCGCCAGTGTACAAATGAGTCGCTGCTGTCCGGAAACCGGCCCCAAACGTCGTCCCAGCCCGGGAATGGCCCCGCTGCAATCCCCAAAAACCGTAGCCCTATTGGTAAGACGCGACATTTAATGTCAATATCGCGCCTTCCCCTATTTTCGTCGCCCCGTGCGGCTTTTGCCGCAGGTCTCGCCCGTTTTTTCCTTGAACAAGGCTTTGAGCATCTGCGGTCCGTTACAAAAAGGTAGTCAATCATGAGCGCAAGGCACTTTCTCTCCCTGATGGATTTCACGCCCGATGAGTTGCTCGCCGTGATCCGTCGAGGCGTGGAGCTCAAAGACCTGCGTAACCGCGGCGTACTGTTCGAGCCCTTGAAAAACCGCGTGCTGGGGATGATCTTCGAGAAGTCATCGACCCGCACTCGCATCTCTTTCGAAGCCGGGATGATCCAGCTGGGCGGCCAGGCGATCTTCCTGTCACCGCGTGACACCCAGCTGGGCCGCGGCGAACCGGTCAGCGACTGCGCGATCGTCATGTCGAGCATGCTCGATGCCGTGATGATCCGTACCTTTGCCCACAGCACCCTGACCGAATTCGCTGCCCACTCCCGCGTGCCAGTGATCAACGGCCTGTCCGATGACCTGCACCCCTGTCAGTTGCTCGCCGACATGCAGACCTACCTCGAACACCGTGGCTCGATCCAGGGCAAGACCGTGGCCTGGATCGGCGACGGCAACAACATGTGCAACAGCTATATAGAAGCGGCGATCCAGTTCGACTTCCAGCTGCGCATCGCCTGCCCGGAAGGTTATGACCCCAACGCCGAGCTGCTCGCCAAGGCTGGAGATCGGGTGAGCATCGTTCGCGACCCGAAACTGGCCGTGGCCGGTGCACACCTGGTGAGCACTGACGTCTGGACCTCCATGGGTCAGGAAGAAGAAACCGCCAAGCGCCTCGAGCTGTTCGCGCCCCTGCAGGTCAACCGGGCCCTGCTCGATCTGGCGGACGCCGACGTGTTGTTCATGCACTGCCTGCCGGCCCACCGTGGCGAGGAAATCAGTGTCGACCTGCTGGACGACCCTCGCTCGGTCGCTTGGGCGCAAGCAGAGAATCGTCTCCATGCCCAGAAGGCCCTGCTGGAGTTTCTGGTCGAACCGGCGTACCACCACGCATGAGCCATTCCCTGCTGCTGGATCTGCATAACCTGGCCTGCGGTTACCAGGACCAACGGGTCGTCCAGAACCTCAACCTGCACCTCAATGCCGGTGATATCGGTTGCCTGCTCGGTTCCTCCGGCTGTGGCAAGACCACGACGCTGCGCGCCATTGCCGGCTTCGAGCCGGTCCATGAGGGGGAAATCCAACTGGCCGGGGAAACCATTTCCCGCGCCGGCTTCACCCTCGCTCCGGAAAAGCGCCGCATCGGAATGGTGTTCCAGGACTACGCGCTGTTCCCCCACCTGAGCGTGGCCGAGAACATTGCCTTTGGCATCCGCAAGCACCCGGACCAGGCTCGCGTTGTCGAAGAACTGCTGGAATTGGTCAACCTCAAGAACCTGGGCAAGCGCTTTCCCCAAGAGCTGTCCGGCGGCCAGCAACAACGCGTGGCACTGGCCCGCGCGCTGGCACCCGAACCGCAACTGCTGCTGCTCGACGAGCCGTTCTCCAACCTTGACGGCGAGCTGCGACGCAAGCTCAGCCATGAGGTGCGCGATATCCTCAAGGCTCGCGGCACCAGCGCGATCCTGGTCACCCACGACCAGGAGGAAGCCTTCGCGGTGAGTGATCACGTCGGGGTATTCAAGGAAGGCCGCCTGGAGCAGTGGGATACGCCCTACAACCTGTATCACGAACCGCTGACACCTTTTGTCGCCAGTTTCATCGGCCAGGGCTACTTCATTCGCGGTCGCCTCGACAGTCCTGAATCGGTACAGACCGAACTCGGCGTCCTGCGCGGCAATCGAGCCTATACCTGGCCTGTCGGCTGTGCGGTGGATGTATTGCTGCGACCGGACGACATCGTCTATGCCCCGGACTGCCCGCTCCAAGCGCAAATAGTCGGCAAGACTTTCCTGGGCGCTTCGACCTTGTATCGCCTGCAATTGCCGACCGGCGCACAACTGGAATCGATTTTCCCGAGCCACGCCGATCATCAGGTCGGTGCCAGTGTCGGCATTCGTGTGGCGGCTGAGCATCTGGTGCTGTTCCAGGCATCGGGTAGCACGGCGGCGCATCTGCCGGTGGTAGAGAACGGCGTGCGGCGGCACAGCACTGCCTATTGATTCGTCGATTCTCGGATGATTTTGTGGCGAGGGAGCTTGCTCCCGCTCGAGTGCGCAGCGCTCGCATGTTTTTGGGGCCGCTACGCGCCCCAGCGGGAGCAAGCTCCCTCGCCACAGACTCCGTCCCAATGATCAGCCCAGTGAAAGGGTTCCACTGGCCACCAACCTCGCATCTCCGCCTATCTTCACCCGCTCCCCTTCCAGCCGACAGAACAACGCCCCGCCCCGGGTCGAGCATTGGTAAGCGGTCAGCCCCAGCTTGCCCAAGCGCCTGGACCAGTATGGGATCAGGCTGCAATGAGTCGAACCGGTCACCGGATCTTCATTGATACCAATCGCCGGGGCGAAATAGCGCGAGACGAAATCATGCCGGCTTCCCGGTGCCGTGACGATTGCGCCCGGCCAAGGCAGCTTCGCCAACGCCGCCATGTCCGGTTTGCAATCGAGCACCGCTTGCTCCGACTCCAGCACCACGAACAGCTCGTTGGAACTCAGCACATCCACCACATCCACCCCAAGGGCACTCTGGACCGCCAGGGATGCCCCTAACTCGACCGGGGTAATGGCCGGGAAATCCAGCCACAGTCGCTCGCCCTCACGAGTCACGCTCAACGGCCCGGATTTGCAGATGAAGTCCAGTCGCTCAGCCGTTTCGTGGTAGACCTTGAACAGCACATAAGCGCTGGCCAACGTGGCATGCCCGCACAACGGCACTTCCGTGGTGGGCGTGAACCAACGAATATGCCAATACTGGCCTTCGCGTACTACGAACGCGGTTTCAGCCAGATTGTGTTCAGCGGCAATTTTCTGCATCAAATCATCGGCCAACCAGGCATCGAGCCTATAGACCATCGCGGGATTACCGCCGAACGGCCGGTCACTGAACGCATCGACCTGATGAAACGCAAGCTGCATGGCACTTCTCCTTGTCATTAGCGGGCCAGCATGAGGCGCAGGGGGCGGGTTATCCAGTGACAGATCCATAGAATTTTCACCCGACAGCGCTGGATGAGCTCGACACCCTTGCGGCGAGGGAGCTTGCTGCCGCTGGGACAGTCTGACGCTTCGGGCGCAGCAGCCCCAATGAATCAGACCCGCCCGATATCGGCGAATTTCGCCCCGGTGTGCTCCGCCAGCACCGACGGCGCCAGCTCCACCTCCAGCCCACGCCGACCGGCACTGACAAAGATAGTCGGGAGAAGCTGTGCCGAGCTGTCGACAAAAGTGCGCAGGCGCTTTTTCTGCCCCAACGGGCTGATGCCGCCCAGCAGATATCCGGTGGAGCGCTGCGCAGCGGCCGGGTCGGCCATTTCGACTTTCTTCACCCCGGCAGCGTGGGCCAGGCCTTTGAGATCCAGGCTTCCGGCTACGGGCACGACCGCCACCAAAAGCTCGCCTTTCTCGCTGGCTGCCAGCAGGGTCTTGAATACCCGGGCCGGTTCCAATCCAAGCTTTTCCGCCGCCTCCAGCCCATAGGACGCGGCTTTAGGGTCGTGTTCATAACTGTGAATGCGATGTTCGGCGCGCACTTTTTTAAGCAAATCCAATGCGGGTGTCATGACCGCTCCTGGCAGGAAATCCGAAAAGAGTGGCCGGATTCTAAGCCATCAGCCCCCAAAAGGCTCTGGAACGCACCCGCCGACCTGCCTTCAGAAAAAGCCATTCACGCGACGAATAATTGAAATGTGACCGACGGTTCACTTTCGACCTTTGACTTCAGCGTTTCTTGTCTATATTTTTTCGAAACTGAAAGCAAAAACACAGGTCTCAGCAACAACCCGAGCGCAGGATGGGAACTGCAACGCCGGTGGAAATCGCGCTAACGAGTGCGCCGCAAAAAAACAAAAACCGAGGTATGAATGACTATTGCTTCACAACAGCCGCCCCTGTCCAGCCAATGCCTGGCCGAATTCCTGGGGACTGCCCTGCTGATTTTCTTCGGCACCGGCTGCGTCGCGGCGCTCAAGGTGGCGGGTGCGAGTTTCGGCTTGTGGGAAATCAGCATCATCTGGGGCATCGGTGTCAGCATGGCGATCTACCTCAGCGCTGGCGTCTCCGGCGCGCACCTGAACCCTGCCGTCAGCATCGCCCTGTGCCTGTTCACCGACTTCGAAACACGCAAACTGCCCTTCTACATCCTGTGCCAGGTCGCCGGTGCTTTCTGCGGCGCGTTCCTGGTCTATACGTTGTACAGCAACCTATTCTTCGATTTCGAACAGTCCCGTCAGATGATTCGTGGCACTGAAGCCAGCCTCGAACTCGCCTCGGTCTTCTCGACCTACCCGCACGCGGCGTTGTCCACCGGACAAGCTTTCATGGTGGAAGCCATCATTACCGCGATCCTGATGGGGGTGATCATGTCGCTGACCGATGATAACAATGGCCTGCCCCGCGGCCCGCTGGCACCGCTGCTGATCGGCTTGCTGATTGCGGTGATCGGCAGTTCCATGGGCCCGCTCACCGGCTTCGCGATGAACCCGGCGCGGGACTTCGGACCAAAACTGATGACTTTCTTCGCTGGCTGGGGTGAAATTTCCCTCACCGGTGGACGCGATATCCCGTATTTCCTGGTTCCGATTTTCGCACCGATCATAGGTGCTTGCCTCGGTGCTGCCGCCTATCGTGGGTTGATTGCCCGCCATTTGCCTGGCGCCACAGCGGCTACAAAGGATGCAGAACGAGCCATTGACGGCAAGCCCGGAATGTCCTGAAACAGATCGGCGCAAGCTCCTGCCGTTCGAGCATGCGCTACGGCTTCCTCCCTTATTTACGTCCCAAGGCAATCGACATGACCGACATTCAGAACAAGAACTACATCATTGCCCTCGACCAGGGTACGACCAGCTCCCGGGCGATCATTTTCGATCGTGATGCGAACGTGGTCTGCACCGCCCAGCGCGAATTCGCCCAGCATTACCCTCAGGCCGGCTGGGTCGAGCATGACCCGATGGAAATCTTTGCCACCCAGAGCGCGGTCATGGTCGAAGCCCTGGCCCAAGCTGGCCTGCACCATGACCAGGTCGCTGCCATCGGCATTACCAACCAGCGTGAAACCACCGTGGTCTGGGACAAGACTACCGGCCGGCCGATCTACAACGCCATCGTCTGGCAATGTCGGCGCAGCACCGAAATCTGCCAGCAGCTCAAGCGCGATGGGCACGAACCGTACATCAGCGAAACCACTGGCCTGGTAACCGACCCGTATTTTTCCGGGACCAAACTCAAATGGATCCTGGATAACGTCGAAGGCAGCCGCGAACGGGCGCGCAACGGCGAGCTGCTGTTCGGCACCGTCGACAGCTGGCTGATCTGGAAATTTACCGGCGGCAAGGTCCATGTCACCGACTACACCAACGCCTCACGCACCATGCTGTTCAACATCCACTCGCTGGAATGGGACGCGAAGATGCTGGACATTCTCGACGTCCCCCGGGAAATGCTGCCGGAAGTGAAGGCATCCTCGGAAATTTATGGCCGCACCAAGAGCGGCATTGCCATCGGCGGTATCGCCGGAGACCAGCAGGCCGCCCTCTTCGGCCAGATGTGTGTAGAACCGGGCCAGGCAAAGAACACCTATGGCACCGGCTGCTTCCTGCTGATGAACACCGGTACCAAGGCCGTCAAGTCCAATCACGGCATGCTCACCACCATCGCCTGCGGTCCTCGCGGCGAAGTGGCCTACGCCCTGGAAGGCGCGGTATTCAACGGCGGTTCCACGGTGCAATGGCTGCGCGATGAGCTGAAAATCATCAATGACGCTTTCGATACCGAATACTTCGCCAACAAGGTCAAGGACACCAACGGCGTGTACCTGGTGCCGGCCTTCACCGGCCTGGGCGCGCCGTACTGGGACCCCTATGCCCGCGGCGCATTGTTCGGCCTGACCCGCGGCGTACGGGTCGATCACATCATTCGCGCGGCACTGGAGTCGATTGCCTACCAGACCCGCGATGTGCTCGATGCCATGCAGCAGGATTCGGGCGAACGCCTCAAGGCCCTGCGCGTCGACGGCGGTGCGGTTGCGAACAATTTCCTGATGCAGTTCCAGGCCGACATTCTCGGCACCCAGGTCGAACGCCCGAAAATGCGCGAGACCACAGCCCTAGGCGCGGCCTATCTGGCTGGCCTGGCGTGCGGTTTCTGGGGCAGCCTGGAAGAACTGCGCGGCAAAGCGGTGATCGAGCGCGAATTCGAACCTCAACTGGACGAGCCGGCGAAGGAAAAACTTTACGCGGGCTGGCAGAAAGCAGTGAGCCGCACCCGCGACTGGGAGCCGCATGAAGACGCTGAATAAGCCAAAGCCGGGTACGTTAAAGGTTCTGTAACTGGCCGGGAGTCGATTCCTGCGGCATCATGGGCATATTTCGGCAGCCCGAAGGACGCCCATGAATCTGCCTCCCCGTCAGCAGCAAATCCTCGAACTGGTCCGCGAGCGCGGCTATGTCAGCATCGAGGAAATGGCGCAATTATTCGTTGTAACCCCGCAAACCATCCGCCGTGACATCAATCAATTGGCGGAAGTGAACCTGTTGCGCCGCTACCATGGCGGCGCTGCCTATGATTCGAGCGTCGAAAACACCGCCTACGCCATGCGTGCCGACCAGATGCGCGACGAAAAGCAACGCATCGCCGAAGCCATCGCCGCCCAGATCCCCGACCACGCCTCGCTGTTCATCAACATCGGCACCACCACCGAATCCATTGCCCGGGCGCTGCTCAATCACAACCACCTCAAGATCATCACCAACAACCTGCACGTGGCCTCGATCCTGAGCGCCAAGGACGACTTCGAAGTCCTGATCGCCGGCGGCAACGTACGGCGTGACGGTGGTGTGGTCGGCCAGGCCAGCGTCGACTTCATCAACCAGTTCAAGGTCGACTTCGCCTTGGTGGGCATCAGCGGTATCGATGAGGACGGTAGCCTGCTGGATTTCGACTACCAGGAAGTACGCGTCTCCCAGGCGATCATCGCCAACGCCCGACAAGTGCTGCTGGCGGCGGACTCGAGCAAGTTCGGGCGCAACGCGATGGTCCGCCTCGGCCCCATCAGCCTGATCGACTGCCTGGTGACCGATCAGCAACCGGTGCCAGCCCTGGCGCAGTTGTTGAGCCAGCACAAGATTCGGTTGGAAGTGGTCTGACCTTCCTCCTTTAACACCGTGGCGAGGGAGCTTGCTCCTGCCGGGACGGTCCGACGCCTCGGGCAAAGCCGCCCCAAACCGGCTGGCGTAGTTACCCGGAAAGATCGTATTCACCGATTTACGACGGCTGCGCCGCCGAACGGGAACAAGCTCCCTCGCCACAAGAGCAAGTCGCGCCCACCCCTCGCCCCCTCAGGTTCGGAAATTTTCCTTTCAGCTTCCTTTGATCAGTATTTTCAATCAAAGGCGACTGGCAGCTGCCATCCATATGGGCTAGTATTTTCGCAAATGAACATTAATGTTCGAATTCAAATATGACGAAAAGAGCCCGAGGCCAGCCGATGCCCACTTCTACCTTGCCTACGCCCCCTCTCGCCGAGATCTACGACATCGCCGTCATTGGCGGTGGCATCAATGGTGTGGGGATCGCCGCGGACGCTGCCGGTCGCGGTCTTTCGGTGTTCCTGTGTGAAAAGGACGACCTGGCCAGCCATACCTCCTCGGCCAGCAGCAAGCTGATCCACGGCGGTCTGCGCTACCTTGAACACTATGAATTCCGCCTGGTGCGAGAAGCGTTGGCCGAGCGTGAGGTACTGCTGACCAAGGCTCCCCACATCGTCAAGCAAATGCGTTTCGTGCTGCCCCACCGCCCGCATCTGCGTCCGGCCTGGATGATCCGTGCCGGCCTGTTCCTCTACGATCACCTGGGCAAGCGCGAACAGCTCGCGGGCTCCAAGAGCCTTAAGTTCGATGCCGGCAGTCCATTGAAGAACGAGATCACCAAGGGGTTCGAATATTCCGATTGCTGGGTCGACGATGCCCGGCTGGTGGTGCTCAACGCCATGGCCGCCCGGGAACAGGGCGCCCATATTCACACCCGCACCCGCTGCGTGAACGCCCGCCGCAGCAACGGCCTCTGGCACTTGCACCTGGAGCGTGCCGACGGCAGCCTGTTTTCGATCCGTGCCAAGGCGCTGGTGAACGCGGCCGGCCCATGGGTCGCCAAGTTCATTCGTGACGACCTGAAGATGGAGTCGCCCTACGGCATCCGCCTGATCCAGGGCAGCCACGTCATCGTGCCCAAACTCTACGAAGGCGAGCATGCACACATTCTTCAGAACGAAGACCAGCGCATCGTGTTCACCATTCCGTACCTGAACCAGTTCACCCTGATCGGCACGACCGACCGCGAATACACTGGCGACCCGGCCAAAGTCGCAATTACCGAAGGCGAGACAGACTATCTGTTGAAAGTAGTCAACGCCCACTTCAAGAAGCAGATCAGCCGCGAAGACATCCTGCACAGCTATTCCGGCGTGCGGCCGCTGTGCAACGACGAATCCGACAACCCGTCGGCCGTCACTCGTGACTACACCTTGGCGCTGTCTGGCAGTGACAAGGAAGCCCCGCTGCTCTCGGTGTTCGGCGGCAAGCTGACCACCTATCGCAAGCTGGCCGAATCGGCCATGGCGCAATTGGCGCCGTATTTCACCCAGATGCGCCCGAGCTGGACAGCGGTCGCCACACTCCCTGGCGGCGAGAACATGACCACCCCGCAAGCCTTGTGCTCGGCGATCCGCGACAAGTTCGACTGGCTGCCGACCGACATCGCCCGCCGCTGGGCGACCACCTACGGCAGCCGCACCTGGCGCATGCTCGAAGGCGTGCACAACCTCGGCGACCTGGGCGAGCACATCGGCGGGGGCCTCTACACGCGGGAAGTCGACTACCTGTGCAGTGACGAATGGGCGATCAATGCCCAGGACATCCTGTGGCGCCGCAGTAAGCTGGGGTTGTTCACCACGGCGGCTGAGCAGGAAAAACTGCAGCAGTATCTGGATAAGGTCGAGCATAACCGGCGCAAGATTGAAGCAGCCTGATAGATAGCCTGCCATACCAAAGCCCCTGGATCCCCCGATTCAGGGGCTTTTTACTCTCTGAAATCACACCGCCTCCCGGTGGGAGCGAGCCTGCTCGCGATGACGTCGGGTCAGCCACACTGATGTTGACTGACAGACCGCGATCGCGAGCAGGCTCGCTCCCACAGGTTCCTAACCACCTCAGATATTCGGTTTTCCGAACACGACCCGACAGTCAGTTCGGACAACCGGATACACAACCGGCAAACAAACCTGAAACAAAAGATTAATTACCTTTAAAAACAGATAGTTAACTAGTCATGACTGGCCTGGCACGAGTCATGCTCTACACTCCTCGAGACGAATGCCTGTAGCCGACACAACAGGAGCCGACAGGCACTTCGAAGTACTCAGGGCCGAAGAACCGGCCGGAATAAAAAAAACAATGTCGAGGAAACATCGATGCGTATCGTTCCCCATATCCTGGGCGCAGCCATTGCTGCCGCTCTGATCAGCACCCCGGTTTTCGCAGCCGAACTGACCGGCACGCTGAAAAAGATCAAAGAGTCCGGCGTCATCACGCTCGGCCATCGTGACGCTTCCATTCCGTTTTCCTACATCGCGGACGCTTCCGGTAAACCGGTCGGCTATTCCCACGACATTCAGCTGAAAGTCGTCGAAGCGCTGAAAAAGGACCTGGACCTGCCTAATCTGCAGGTCAAATACAACCTGGTCACTTCGCAGACTCGTATTCCACTGGTGCAGAACGGCACCGTGGACCTGGAATGCGGCTCCACCACCAACAACGTCGAGCGCCAGCAGCAAGTCGACTTCTCCGTGGGTATCTTCGAGATCGGCACCCGTCTGCTGTCCAAGAAAGATTCCAAGTACAAGGATTTCGACGACCTGAAAGGCAAGAACGTCGTGACCACCGCCGGCACCACTTCCGAGCGCCTGCTCAAGGCCATGAACGCCGACAAGCAGATGGGCATGAACGTCATCTCCGCCAAGGACCATGGCGAATCGTTCCAGATGCTGGAGTCGGGTCGGGCCGTCGCGTTCATGATGGACGACGCCTTGCTGGCCGGTGAAGCAGCCAAGGCCAAGAAAGCCGATGACTGGGCTGTTACCGGTACCCCACAGTCCTACGAAATCTACGGCTGCATGATGCGCAAAGGCGACGAGCCGTTCAAAAAGGCCGTGGATGACGCCATCAAGGCCACCTACGCGTCGGGCGAGATCAACAAGATCTACGACAAATGGTTCACCCAGCCGATCCCACCGAAAAACCTGAACCTGAACTTCCCGATGAGCGACGAGCTCAAGGCCCTGATCGCCAATCCGACCGATAAAGCGGCTGACGACAAGAAGTCCTGATTTTTCTGACTAACCTTATCTCCTGAAGGGGCGCGGCCCTTTCAGGGGATGGTCACTCCCAGCTGACAATAAGGAAACACTCGAACCGGTGGCTGTCGAGCCGGACGGGTGTGCCTGACCCTCAAGGTCGGGCGGGAACGGAGCTTCCCCAGGCGGGCACTTGTACATCGAACGATCTGAGGGGAGACCCTAATGAATTACAACTGGGACTGGGGCGTGTTCTTCAAGTCCACCGGCGTTGGCAGCGAGACCTATCTCGACTGGTACATCGCCGGCCTGGGCTGGACCATCGCCATCGCCGTCGTCGCCTGGATCATCGCCCTGATACTGGGCTCGATCCTGGGTGTGATGCGCACTGTGCCGAACCGACTGGTGTCGGGTATCGCCACCTGCTACGTGGAACTGTTTCGTAACGTACCGCTGCTGGTCCAGCTGTTCATCTGGTACTTCCTGGTGCCCGACCTGCTGCCGGAAAACCTGCAGGAGTGGTACAAGCAAGACCTGAACCCGACCACCTCGGCTTACCTGAGCGTCGTGGTGTGCCTGGGCCTGTTCACCGCCGCACGGGTTTGCGAACAGGTGCGCACCGGTATCCAGGCGCTGCCACGCGGCCAGGAATCCGCCGCCCGGGCCATGGGCTTCAAGCTGCCGCAGATCTACTGGAACGTGCTGCTGCCTCAAGCCTACCGCATCATCATTCCGCCGCTCACCTCGGAATTTCTCAACGTCTTCAAGAACTCTTCCGTGGCCTCGCTGATCGGCCTGATGGAATTGCTCGCGCAGACCAAGCAGACCGCCGAGTTCTCCGCCAACCTGTTCGAAGCCTTCACCCTGGCGACGCTGATCTACTTCACCCTGAACATGAGCCTGATGTTGCTCATGCGCATGGTCGAGAAGAAAGTCGCGGTGCCCGGCCTGATTTCCGTGGGGGGTAAATAATGGAATTCGATTTCAGTGGCGTCGTCCCCGCCATTCCCGGTCTGTGGAACGGCATGGTGATGACCCTCAAGCTGATGGCCCTGGGCGTCGTCGGCGGGATCATCCTGGGCACCCTCCTGGCGCTGATGCGCCTGTCCCATAACAAACTGATCTCCAATATCGCCGGCGCCTACGTCAACTACTTCCGTTCGATCCCGCTGCTGCTGGTGATCACCTGGTTCTACCTGGCGGTGCCGTTCGTGCTGCGCTGGATCACCGGCGAGGACACGCCAATCGGAGCATTCGGTTCGTGCGTCGTGGCGTTCATGATGTTCGAGGCCGCGTACTTCTGCGAAATCGTCCGGGCCGGCGTGCAGTCGATCCCCAAGGGCCAGATGGGCGCCGCCCAGGCACTGGGCATGAATTATGGCCAGACCATGCGCCTGATCATCCTGCCCCAGGCGTTCCGCAAGATGACCCCGCTGTTGCTGCAGCAAAGCATCATCCTGTTCCAGGACACCTCGCTGGTCTACACCGTCGGCCTGGTGGACTTCCTCAATGCTTCGCGGGCCAATGGCGACATCATCGGCCGCTCCAATGAGTTCCTGATCGTCGCAGGTCTCGTGTACTTCACAATCAGCTTTGCCGCCTCGCTGCTGGTCAAGCGTCTGCAAAAAAGGTTCGCCGTATGATCTCTATCAAGAACATCAACAAGTGGTATGGGGACTTCCAGGTACTGACCAATTGCAGCACCGAGGTCAGCAAGGGTGAGGTGGTGGTGGTCTGCGGGCCGTCGGGTTCGGGCAAGTCCACGCTGATCAAATGCGTGAACGCCCTGGAGCCGTTCCAGAAAGGCGACATCGTGGTCGACGGCACGTCCATCGCCGACCCGAAGACCAACCTGCCGAAACTGCGTTCGCGGGTGGGCATGGTGTTCCAGCATTTCGAGCTGTTCCCGCACCTGACCATCACCGAGAACCTGACCATCGCGCAAATCAAGGTGCTGGGCCGGAGCAAGGAAGAGGCCACCAAAAAGGGCCTGCAACTGCTGGACCGGGTCGGCCTATCCGCCCACGCCCACAAGCACCCCGGCCAGCTCTCCGGCGGCCAGCAGCAACGCGTGGCGATTGCCCGTGCCCTCGCGATGGACCCGGTGGTGATGCTGTTCGACGAACCGACCTCGGCCCTTGACCCGGAAATGGTCAACGAAGTGCTCGATGTGATGGTGCAACTGGCCCATGAAGGCATGACCATGATGTGCGTGACCCACGAAATGGGCTTCGCCCGTAAAGTGGCGAACCGGGTGATCTTCATGGACCAGGGCCAGATCATCGAAGACTGCCCGAAAGAGGAGTTCTTCGGCGACATCAGCGCCCGCTCCGAACGTGCGCAGCATTTCCTTGAGAAAATCCTGCAGCACTAAGCGTCGCCTTCTTTTAGACGCACTTGCTCTTGTGGCGAGGGAGCTTGCTCCCGCTGGGTCGCGCAGCGACCCCAAACCGGTAAATGCATTGCATCTGGCACACCGCACGAACCGTTTTGCGACTGCTTCGCAGCCGAGCGGGAGCAAGCTCCCTCGCCACAGAGCCGCGTTCGAAGGACGACCGCAGCATACTGGTTGACCCAAGGCTTCTGTGATGAAATGCGACCCCACCCTCTATCGCGCCGCGCCGCCATCACTCGCCGTGAAACCCCGCCTGATCCGTCATCTGTTCCTGCCGCCGCTGATCATCGCCTTGACGATCGGCCTGGGTTATCTCGGCTTCTGGATCAGCGAGCACTACGGCGTGCGTGGCCTGGCCGAGAACGGCGAGCGCCAGCTGGAGCTGCATGCCCGGGCGGTCGAGAGCGAGATCAGCAAGTACACCTACCTGCCCAGCCTGCTGGAGCTGGAGTCCGGCGTCTCGGCCCTGCTCGACGACCCGACGCCCGAGCATCGCAAGGCGGTCAATGAATACCTCGAAGGCCTGAACCGGCGCAGCCGCAGCCGGGCCATCTATGTGATGGACACCACCGGCCGGGTCATGGCCACCAGCAACTGGCGCGACGTCGACAGTTACCTGGGCGAAGACTTGTCCTTCCGTGCCTATTTCCAGAACGCCGTGCGCGGCGAACCGGGGCGCTTCTATGGCATCGGCAGTACCAACGGCGAGCCCGGCTATTACCTGGCCCATGGCCTGGAACAACAGGGAAAAATCATCGGCGTCGCCGTGGTCAAGGTCCGCCTCGAAGCCATGGAAGAGCGCTGGCAGCGGGCGCGCCTGGAGGCGTTCGTCAGCGATGAGAACGGCATCATCATTCTTTCCAGCGATCCGGCGCGACGGCTCAAGTCAGTCCGCCCGCTGAGCGACGACACCAAGGAACGCCTGGCCCGCAGCCTGCAGTATTACTGGTTCCCCCTGAATGAGCTGGTGCCGCTGGCCCGGGAGCGGCTGGCCGAGGGCATGGAAAAGCTGACCTTCCCAGCCAACGCCGAGCTGGTGTCCGATGAGCGCGCCATCAGCTATCTGTCGCAGACCCGGCCCCTGAGCGATACGCCGTGGAACTTTACCCTGCTCACGCCCCTTGAAGACCTGCGCCGCCAGGCAATCAACCAAGGCATCCTGGTGGCCGTGGCTTTCGCCCTGGTGGCGTTCCTGCTGATTGCCTGGAACGAACGGCGCAAGGTCATCGCCACCCGCCTCGCCGCCCGCGAAGCGTTGCAGGAAGCCAACAATCAGCTCGAGCGTCGGATTACCGAACGCACCACCGACCTGCGGGCCAGCAACGAACGGCTCAAGAGTCAGATTCGCGAACGACGCCAGGCCGAGGAAACCCTGCGCCGAGCCCAGGACGAGTTGGTCCAGGCCGGCAAACTGGCGGCCATCGGTCAGATGTCCACCAGCATCGCACACGAACTCAACCAGCCGCTGGCGGCGCTGCGAACCTTGTCCGGCAACACCGTGCGCTTCCTGGAGCGCGGCCAGCTGGACATCGCCAGTACCAATCTCAGGACTATCAACGAACTGGTCGACCGCATGGGCCGCATCACCGCCAGTCTGCGCGCCTTTGCCAGGCGCGGGGACGACCAGGGCCGGGCCAGCCTGGGCAAGGCCGTCGAAGCGGCCCTGCAATTGCTCGGCGAGCGTCTTGAAAAGCTCGACATCCAGATCCACAACGGTTTCGACGACGTACAAGTGCAAATCGACCAGACGCGCCTGGAGCAGATCCTGGTGAACCTGATCGGCAACGCCCTGGACGCCATGCAGACCCAACCCGAGCCGCGGCTGTGGCTCGAAGGCCAGGTCGCCGATGGCAAATATCGCCTGCGGGTGCGGGACAATGGTCACGGCATCGATCCGCAAGCACGCAAACATTTGTTCGAACCGTTCTTCACCACCAAACCCGGCGAACAAGGGCTGGGCCTGGGCCTGACGCTTTCGGCGAGCCTCGCGGCGGCGGCCGGCGGTCATCTGGGCGTCGAGTTCCCGGTGGAGCCTGGCACCACCTTCGTCCTGAGTTTACCGTTGGTAAGCCTTTTACCTGCCGAGCAGCCATGAACAACGACCTGAGCGTACTGATCGTCGAAGACGACCCCCATGTCCTGCTGGGCTGTGAGCAGGCTCTGAGTCTGGAGGACATCCCATGCATTGGCGTGAGCAGCGCCGAAGAAGCCTTGGAGCGGGTCGGCGATGATTTTGCCGGCATTGTCATCAGCGACATCCGCCTGCCGGGCATCGACGGCCTGGAGCTGCTGACCCGCCTCAAGGCCCGTGATCGCAGCCTGCCAGTGGTGCTGATCACCGGCCACGGCGACATTTCCATGGCCGTCGGCGCCATGCAGAAAGGCGCCTACGACTTCATGGAGAAACCCTTCTCCCCTGAACGCCTGGTGGACGTCGCCCGCCGTGCCTTGGAGCAGCGCAGCCTGGCCCGTGAGGTTTTCTCCTTGCGTCGGCAACTGGCCGAACGCGATTCCCTGGAAGGCCGGATCATAGGTCGCTCACCCGCGATGCAGCACCTGCGAGCCCTGATCGCCAATGTCGCCGACACCTCGGCCAACGTGCTGATCGAAGGTGAAACCGGCACCGGCAAGGAACTGGTCGCCCGCTGCCTGCATGACTTCAGCCGGCGCCACGACAAACAGTTCGTGGCCCTAAACTGCGGCGGCCTGCCGGAGAACCTGTTCGAAAGCGAGATTTTCGGCCACGAAGCCAACGCCTTCACCGGCGCCGGTAAACGCCGGATCGGCAAGATCGAGCACGCCGATGGCGGCACACTGTTTCTCGACGAAGTGGAAAGCATGCCCCTGCCCTTGCAGATCAAGTTGCTGCGGGTGTTGCAGGAACGTACCCTCGAACGCCTGGGCTCGAACCAGAGCGTGGCCGTGGATTGCCGAGTGATTGCCGCGACCAAATCCGACCTGGACGAGATGGGCCGCGCCGGGCAGTTTCGCAGCGACCTGTATTACCGCCTCAACGTGGTGACGCTGGAACTACCGCCCCTGCGCGAGCGACGCGAAGACATCCTGCAACTGTTCGAACATTTCCTCCAGCAATCGTCCTTGCGCTTCGACCGTACGGTGCCGGAGCTGGATAACCAGACGCTGTCCAGCCTGATGAGCCATGACTGGCCGGGCAACGTGCGCGAACTGCGCAACGTCGCCGAACGCTATGCCCTCGGCCTGCCGGCCTTCAAGAAATCCGGCGCCAGTTCTGGCAGCCAGGCCCTGAGCTTTGCCGAGGCGGTGGAAGCTTTCGAGCGCAATCTGCTGGTGGATGCCCTGCAACGCAGCGGTGGCAACCTGACCCAGGCCAGCCAGGAACTGGGCATGGCCAAGACCACGCTGTTCGACAAAGTCAAAAAGTATGGCCTGAGCCACTGACCGGGACGCAAACCTGTGGACTTGATATTCAAGGCGGCGCTCGGCGCCGCCGTAGTGGTCATCCTGGCCATGCTGGCCAAGACCCGCAATTACTACATCGCCGGGCTGGTGCCACTGTTTCCCACCTTCGCCCTGATCGCTCATTACATCGTCGGCAAGGGCCGTTCGGTGGATGACCTGAAGACCACCATCGTTTTCGGCATGTGGTCGATCATCCCGTATTTCGTGTACCTGGCAACGTTGTATGTGATGGTCGACCGGATGAGGCTGGAGGCCTCGCTGGCGGTAGCGTCCGTGGCGTGGTTGATGGCGGCGACGGTGCTGGTGAGTGTCTGGGTGCGGGTTCACGGCTGAGTTTAAAGCCCCATTGTGGGAGCGGGCTTGCTCGCGAAGGCGGGGTGTCAGTCGACATTCACTTGGCTGACACACCGCTTTCGCGAGCAAGCCCGCTCCCACAGGTCTGCGCTCATCATAAACCGGAGAACACCACAACATCGTTGTGGGCAAGCCTGCTCCGGGTGGCGATCCGACGATAGCCTCGATTCAATACCCCACGGTAAACCGCGCACGCGGGAACTGTGGTTTCTCCACCTCATCGATCAACGCAATGGCGTAGTCGGCGAAGCTGATCCAACTGCGCCCGGCGGCATCGAACAACAGGTGATCCTTGCCGACCCGGAACTGGCCGGTGCGCTCGGTTTCGACGAACTCCGCCGAGGGCGAAAGGAAGGTCCAGTCCAGGTCCTGTTCCGTGCGCAACACGTCCAGGAACAAGGCGCCGGCCGTCGCTTCGGCAAGATATTCCTCGGGGAAACCCTCGCTGTCGATCACCCGGCTGTTGTCCGGCAGCAACAACGAACCGGCCCCGCCCACCACCAGCAGGCGCTTGACGCCGGCGGCCTTCACCGGCGCGATGACCTTGTCGGCCGGCACGGTAGAAAAGTGCGCGGCGCTGATCACCACGTCGTGACCGGTGATGGCCGCGATCAATGCCTCGCTATCCAACACGTCCAGTTGCCTGCTGACTACCCCGTCCCGGTCGCCGATCTTTGCCGTGTTGCGGGCAATGGCCGTGACGCTGTGGCCGCGACGCAGGGCTTCTTCCAACAGCTGGCTGCCAGCACGACCGGTGGCGCCGATGATTGCGATTTTGCTCATGGTGTTCTCCTCTGATTACTCATAGATGCCAGGCATGCAGCCCCTTGTGGCGAGGGAGCTTGCTCCCGCTCGGCTGCGAAGCAGTCGCAAGTGGTGGGCCGCCGCGCGACCCAGCGGGAGCAAGCTCCCTCGCCACAAACGCTCTTCAGCCAAGCGGATTCATTGCTGCAAAAGCGTCATCCACCATCGGCCCCTCACCATTTCATCTCCCCCTTCGCCACCTTGGCACTGAGCTCCAGCGAACTGTCTTCGCCCAGGTCCGGGTAGCGCTGCTTCATGGCGGCGATCAGCGCAGCGGAGTCCTTGGCGCGGGCGGTCTCTTCGTCGAAGGCCTGAATGTAGGCGGCGGTGAATCTGACCGGCGCCAAGGAGCGCTCGCTCTCGCCCAGGTAATGGCCCGGAATCACCGTGCGCGGTTGCAGTTTCTCGATGCTCGCCAGGGTCGCCAGCCAGTCCTGATGGGACTTCGGCGTCTGGGTGTCGGCCATCCACACATGAATGTTCTCGGCCACCACCACCCCGCCCACCACGGCCTTGATCGATGGAATCCACACGAAGCTGCGATCCGGTTGCGGGCCGTCAAGACCAATGACCTGCAAGCGTTTGCCTTCCAGCGTCAGGCTGTCGCCCTTGAGCACGTCAGGCACGATGGCCTTGGCCGGCGCGTCAGCCTTCAAGACCGGTCCCCAGTATTTAAGCTTGCCGTCGACGGTGTGCTTGATGTGCTCGACGGTCGGTGCCGAGGCCAGGACCTTGGCCTCGGGGAACGCCGCGGTCAGGGTTTGCAGGCCAAAGTAATAATCTGGATCGCCATGGCTGATGTAGATCGTGGTCAGCCGCTTGCCGCTGGCACGGATCTTTTCCACCACCTGCTCGGCCTGGGTTCTGCCGAACTGAGCGTCCACCAGGATCGCTTCCTTCTCGCCACTGACCAACACCGAGCTCACCGGGAACACCGCCGCCGCGCCAGGGTTATAGACGTCGAGGGTCAGGTCGGCCGCCCAGGTGTGCGCGGCGAAAGCCCATGCGGCCGTCGCCAGCAGCAGGCGCTTGAAAGGGGTCAATCCGCTCATGGTGTGCTCCGTTGTTCAAAGTCCGAATGCGACAGAGCTTAGTTACCCGATTGATTCTGAAAAATGCGATGCTCGAACATAGTTTGTTTCTGAAAGCGGGCAAATCATGGATCGTCTCCAAGCAATGCGAGTCTTTGTCACGGTGGTGGACCTGGGCAGCCAGTCAGCGGCGGCCGAGTATCTGGACCTTTCAAGGCCGGTGGTCTCGCGGTACCTGGCGGAGCTGGAAGATTGGGTCGGCGCCCGGCTGATGCACCGAACCACGCGCAAGCTGAGCCTGACGGCCGCCGGCACCGAGACCCTGCCGCGCTGCCGACAGATGCTGGAATTGTCCGGTGATATGCAAGCGGCGGTCAGCACGCGGGACGACGCGCCAAGGGGCATGCTGCGCATCAGCGCCAGCACCTCGTTCGGCCAGACGCAACTGGCAGCCGCCATGGCTGAGTTCGTCAAGCGATACCCTGGGGTGAGCGTCGACCTGCAAATGCTCGATCGCACCGTGAACCTGGTGGACGAACGCATTGACCTGGCGATCCGCATGAGCAACGACCTGGACCCGAACCTGATCGCCCGCCGCCTCTCGGTCTGCCGCTCGGTGATCTGCGCCTCACCCGCCTACCTGCGCGAACACCCTACACCGCAGCGGGTGGAGGACCTGAGCCGGCACAACTGCCTGACCCACTCCTACGTCGGCAAGAGCCTGTGGCATTTCGAGCAGGACGGCGAACAGGTCTCGGTACCGGTGCAGGGCAACATCAGCGCCAACGAGGCCAGTACCCTGCTGCGGGCGACGATGGCGGGCGCCGGCGTGGCGATGCTGCCCAGCTTTCAGGCCGGCGCCCACATCAAGCGCGGCGAGCTGATTCGCCTGTTGCCCCACGCCGAACCCCGGCGGATGAACATGTACGCGGTGTATGCCTCGCGCAAACACATGCCCTCGGCGCTGCGCAGCCTGCTGGATTTTCTGGTGGTGAGGTTTCCCGAGACGCCGGAGTGGGATGTGGGGTTGTAAACCCAACCCCCTGTGGGAGCGAGCCTGCTCGCGATAGCGATGTGTCAGTCGACATTCATGTTGACAGTCAGACCGCTATCGCGAGCAGGCTCGCTCCCACAAGGGGATTGTGCAAGAGCTCGAATACCGCACCAGGATTTCACCAAACCCCCACCCCAAGGCATACTTGCCACCCTCCGCACTCCAGAACCCGAAACCGCCCCATGCGTATCCACGTCAGTTTCATCGACCGCGTCGGCATCACCCAGGAAGTCCTGGCGTTGCTCGGTGGGCGCAATCTCAATCTGGATGCGGTGGAGATGGTGCCGCCCAACGTCTACATCGACGCTCCGACCCTCAGTCCGCAGGTGCTGGACGAGTTGCGCGAGGCGCTGTTCAGCGTACGTGGCGTTCAAGCGGTGACCGTAGTGGACATCCTGCCGGGCCAGCGCCGACACCTGCAGCTCGATGCCCTGCTGGCGGCCATGACCGATCCGGTGCTGGCCCTGGACAGCGCCGGCAACATACTGCTGGCCAACCCGGCACTGATTGCCCTGTATGGCCGCGAGCCGGCCGGGGAAAGCGTGGCCAGCCTGTTCGGCGACGAAGCGCTGCTCAGTGCTCTGCTGGAGAACGGTTTCCGCCTGCCGCTGCGGGAGATCACCCTCAACGGCCAGACCTTGCTGCTGGACGCCACGCCCATTACCGACGCCGGTGCCCTGCTGACGCTCTACCCGCCGAATCGCATTGGCGAACGCTTGTCGGCCCTGCACCACGACCACGCCGAAGGTTTTGATGCGTTGCTCGGCGAGTCGCCGGCAATCCGCACCCTCAAGGCCCGGGCCCAGCGCGTCGCAGCCCTCGACGCACCGCTATTGATCCAAGGCGAAACCGGTACCGGCAAGGAACTGGTGGCCCGAGCCTGCCACGCCATCAGCGCCCGCCACAGCGCACCGTTCCTGGCCTTGAACTGCGCCGCACTGCCGGAGAACCTGGCCGAGAGCGAACTGTTCGGTTATGCGCCCGGTGCGTTCACCGGGGCGCAGCGGGGCGGCAAGCCCGGGCTGATGGAGCTGGCGAACCAGGGCACGGTATTCCTCGACGAGATCGGCGAGATGTCGCCCTACCTGCAAGCCAAGCTGCTGCGCTTTCTCAACGATGGCAGCTTCCGCCGGGTCGGCGGCGACCGGGAAATCAAGGTCAACGTGCGGATCCTCAGCGCCACCCACCGCAACCTGGAAAAAATGGTCAGCGAAGGCTCGTTCCGCGAAGACCTGTTCTATCGCCTGAACGTGCTCAACGTCGAAGTCCCGCCGCTGCGTGAACGCGGCCAGGACATCCTGCTGCTGGCCCGCTATTTCATGCAACAGGCCTGCGCGCAGATCCAGCGTCCGGTCTGCCGCCTGGCGCCCGGTACCTACCCCGCGCTGCTGGGCAATCGCTGGCCGGGCAACGTGCGGCAGTTGCAAAACGTGATCTTCCGCGCCGCCGCCATTTGCGAAAGCAGCCTGGTAGACATCGGCGACCTGGACATCGCCGGCACCTCGGTGGCCCGTCAGGGCGATGTGGAAGTCGAAAGCCTGGAGCAGGCGGTGGAGACCTTCGAGAAAAACCTTCTCGAAAGCCTCTACGTCAATTACCCCTCCACGCGCCAGCTCGCCAGCCGCCTGCAAACCTCCCACACCGCGATTGCCCATCGGTTGCGCAAGTATGGGATTTCCAACAAGCCGTAAGCCCTGCGCAGCCCCCACAGGGTTGTGCTGGGCTAGAGAAACGGTTCAAAAACGACCTCCATCTGTACTGAATGCGCTACAGCGGAACGATATCGCTACACTCAACGCCAACATGCGCCAGATAAGGTTTTGATCCACCAACGATTTTATCTGGTCCTCAGTCTGTATCGATTTCGCTACAGCCACGCAAATCCGTCGGCCCCAGAATCAACGCAACCCATTGATCTACCAGCCTTTATCGACATTGGCCGCATTCTTGCTATGGATATCCCCATTCGGCCGGGCCAAGCCCCGCGCCTTTCTTCGCGTCCACCAGACGAATCTGGCCCCAGGAGTTTCCATGAGCGAGTTGCGTTTCACTGAAGATCACGAATGGCTGCGTACCGAAGCCGACGGCAGCGTCACAGTCGGTATTACCGCGTTTGCGCAAAACGCCTTGGGCGATGTGGTCTATGTTCAGTTACCGGAACTGCAAAGCTACGACAAGGGTGCCGAAGCCGCGACCGTGGAATCGGTGAAAGCCGCCAGTGGCGTCTACATGCCCCTCAACGGTGAGGTGCTGGAAGTCAACCCGGCCCTGGAAAGCAATCCGGAACTGGTCAACGAAGATCCGCTGGGCGATGGCTGGTTTTTCCGTTTCCAGCCCGCCAATGCCGCTGAAGTTGGCCAACTGTTGAATCAGGACGCCTACGACCGCCTGATCAAAGCCAACGCCGAAGCCTGAGGAGCCACGACATGAGTATCAATCTGGGCACCGCCAACGAATTCATCGCCCGCCACATCGGCCCGCGGGCCAGCGACGAGCAAGCCATGCTCGAACGCCTGGGCTATGACTCTCTGGAAGCGTTGAGCGCCAGCGTCATCCCGGAAAGCATCAAGGGCACCAGCGTGCTGGACATGGGCGACGGCCAGAGCGAAGCCGATGCCTTGGCCTCGATCAAGACCATCGCCGGTAAGAATCAGTTGTTCAAGACCTACATTGGCCAGGGTTACTACAACTGTCATACCCCTGCTCCGATCCTGCGCAACCTGCTGGAAAACCCGGCCTGGTACACCGCCTACACGCCATACCAGCCAGAAATTTCCCAGGGCCGTCTCGAAGCGCTGCTGAACTTCCAGACCCTGATCAGCGACCTCACCGGCCTGCCGATCGCCAACGCATCCTTGCTGGACGAAGCCACCGCCGCCGCCGAAGCCATGACCTTCTGCAAGCGCCTGAGCAAGAACAAGGGCAGCAACGCCTTTTTCGCCTCCCGTCACTGTCACCCGCAGACCCTCGACGTACTGCGCACCCGCGCCGAGCCCCTGGGGATCGACGTGGTGGTGGGCGACGAGCGCGAACTGAGCGACGTCAACGGCTTCTTCGGTGCATTGCTGCAATATCCAGCCAGCAACGGTGATCTGTTCGACTATCGTGAACTGACCGAACGTTTCCACGCTGCCAATGCCCTGGTGGCGGTCGCGGCGGACCTGCTGGCCCTGACTCTGCTGACTCCGCCAGGCGAATTCGGCGCCGACGTGGCCATCGGCAGCGCCCAGCGCTTCGGCGTGCCGCTGGGCTTCGGCGGCCCGCACGCGGCCTATTTCTCGACCAAGGACGCCTTCAAGCGCGACATGCCGGGCCGTCTGGTGGGGGTTTCCGTGGACCGCTTCGGCAAGCCGGCCCTGCGCCTGGCGATGCAGACCCGCGAGCAACACATCCGCCGCGAGAAAGCCACGAGCAACATCTGCACCGCCCAGGTACTGCTGGCCAACATCGCCAGCATGTACGCCGTTTACCACGGGCCCAAGGGCCTCGTGCAGATCGCCAACCGCATTCATCACCTGACCGCGATCCTCGCCAACGGCCTCGGCGCGTTGGGCTTGAAGGTCGAACAAGCCAGCTTCTTCGACACCCTGACCCTGCACACCGGCGCGCAAACTGCCGCCCTGCACGACAAGGCCCGCGCCCAGCGCATCAACCTGCGCGCGGTGGACGCTGAACGCCTGGGTCTGTCCCTGGATGAAACCACCACCCAGACCGACATCCAAAACCTGTGGGCACTGCTGGCCGACGGCAAGGCCCTGCCGGATTTCGCTGCCCTCGCCGCCAGCGTGCAGAGCCGCATCCCGACCGAGCTGGTACGCCAGTCGCCGATCCTCAGCCATCCGGTATTCAACCGCTACCACTCCGAAACCGAGCTGATGCGCTACCTGCGCAAGCTGGCCGACAAGGACCTGGCCCTGGATCGCACCATGATCCCGCTGGGTTCGTGCACCATGAAGCTCAACGCCGCCAGCGAGATGATCCCGGTGACCTGGGCCGAATTCGGCGCGCTGCACCCGTTCGCTCCGGCCGAGCAGAGCGCCGGTTACCAACAGTTGACCGACGAGTTGGAAGCCATGCTCTGCGCCGCCACCGGTTACGACGCGGTGTCGCTGCAACCCAACGCCGGTTCCCAGGGTGAATACGCCGGCCTGCTGGCGATCCGCGCCTACCACCAGAGCCGTGGCGAAGAGCGTCGCGACATCTGCCTGATCCCGTCCTCGGCCCACGGCACCAACCCGGCCACCGCCAACATGGCCGGCATGCGCGTCGTCGTGACGGCCTGCGATGCCCGTGGCAACGTCGACATCGAAGACCTGCGGGCCAAGGCTATCGAGCATCGCGAACACCTCGCCGCGCTGATGATCACCTACCCGTCCACCCACGGCGTGTTCGAAGAAGGCATCCGCGAAATCTGCGGCATCATTCATGATAACGGCGGCCAGGTGTACATCGACGGCGCCAACATGAACGCCATGGTCGGCCTCTGCGCACCGGGCAAGTTCGGTGGCGACGTGTCGCACCTGAACCTGCACAAGACTTTCTGCATTCCCCACGGCGGTGGCGGCCCGGGCGTCGGCCCGATTGGCGTCAAGTCGCACCTGGCACCGTTCCTACCCGGCCACGCCAACATGGAGCGCAAGGAAGGCGCGGTATGCGCGGCGCCGTTCGGTAGCGCCAGCATCCTGCCAATCACCTGGATGTACATCCGCATGATGGGCGGTGCCGGCCTCAAGCGCGCCTCGCAGCTGGCGATCCTCAACGCCAACTACATTGCCCGCCGCCTGGAAGAGCATTACCCGGTGCTCTACACCGGCAGCAACGGCCTGGTGGCTCACGAGTGCATCCTTGACCTGCGTCCGCTCAAGGACAGCAGCGGCATCAGCGTCGATGACGTGGCCAAGCGCCTGATCGACTTCGGTTTCCACGCCCCGACCATGTCGTTCCCGGTGGCCGGCACGCTGATGATCGAGCCGACCGAAAGCGAATCCAAGGAAGAGCTGGACCGTTTCTGCGACGCCATGATCTGCATCCGCGAAGAAATCCGCGCGGTGGAAAACGGCAGCCTGGACAAAGACGACAACCCACTGAAAAACGCTCCGCACACGGCGGCGGAACTCGTCGGCGATTGGACCCACCCCTACAGCCGCGAACAAGCGGTGTATCCAGTGGCGTCGTTGATCGAAAGCAAGTACTGGCCACCGGTTGGCCGGGTCGACAACGTGTTCGGCGACCGCAACCTGGTCTGCGCCTGCCCGTCGATCGAAAGCTACGCTTGATCTGAGAGGGGGCGGGCTTGCCTGCCCCTCCCTCAATAACACCGCATATCCCTTTGTGGGAGCGAGCCTGCTCGCGATAGCGGTCTGACAGCCGACAGATGTGTTGACTGACACGCCGCTATCGCGAGCAGGCTCGCTCCCACAAGGGAATGCTATGCCACACCTTGATAACTCGATCCCATAAAAAGAAACCGGAGAAACACCATGTCGTTAAGCGTGTTCGACCTGTTCAAGATCGGTATCGGCCCTTCCAGCTCCCATACGGTCGGCCCGATGCGTGCCGCTGCCCGTTTCGTCGAAGGGCTGCGTCGGGATGACCTGCTCGAAACCATCACCAGCGTCAAGGTCGAGCTCTACGGCTCCCTCGGTGCCACCGGCAAGGGCCACGGCAGTGACAAGGCCGTGCTGCTGGGCCTGGAAGGTGAACACCCGGACACCGTGGACACCGAGACCGTCACGGCCCGCCTGCAAGACATCCGCAGCAACGGTCGCTTGAACCTGCTCGGTCAACACCCCATCGAATTCAATGAAAAGCTGCACCTGGCAATGATCCGCAAGCCGCTGGCCTTTCACCCCAACGGCATGATCTTTCGCGCCTTCGACGCGGCGGGGCTGCAGGTGCGCAGCCGCGAGTATTACTCCATCGGGGGCGGGTTCGTCGTCGATGAAGGCGCGGCCGGTGCCGACCGTATCGTCGAAGACGCCACGGTCCTGACCTTCCCGTTCAAGAGCGCCAAGGACCTGCTCGGCCATTGCACCACCTATGGCCTGTCCATCAGCCAGGTGATGCTGACCAACGAAAGTGCCTGGCGCCCCGAAGCCGAGACTCGCGCAGGCCTGCTGAAAATCTGGCAGGTGATGCAGGATTGCGTGGCAGCCGGCTGCCGCAACGAAGGCATCCTGCCGGGCGGATTGAAGGTCAAGCGCCGGGCCGCCGCATTGCACCGCCAGTTATGCAAGAACCCCGAAGCTTCGCTGCGCGATCCGCTGTCGGTACTGGATTGGGTCAACCTGTATGCCCTGGCCGTGAACGAAGAAAACGCCTTTGGCGGACGGGTCGTCACCGCGCCCACCAACGGCGCGGCGGGGATCATTCCGGCCGTGCTGCATTACTACATGCGCTTCATCCCTGGCGCCAATGAGGATGGCGTGGTGCGTTTCCTGCTGACCGCCGCCGCCATCGGCATTCTCTACAAGGAAAACGCCTCGATCTCCGGCGCCGAAGTCGGTTGCCAGGGCGAGGTCGGCGTTGCCTGTTCCATGGCCGCCGGTGCCCTGTGCGAAGTCTTGGGCGGCACGGTGCAACAGGTGGAAAACGCCGCCGAGATCGGCATGGAACACAATCTCGGCCTGACCTGCGACCCCATCGGCGGCCTGGTCCAGGTGCCGTGCATCGAGCGCAACGCCATGGGCTCGGTGAAAGCCATCAATGCCGTGCGCATGGCCATGCGTGGCGATGGTCATCACTTCGTCTCCCTCGACAAAGTCATCCGCACCATGCGCCAGACCGGCGCCGACATGAAAAGCAAATACAAGGAGACCGCCCGCGGCGGCCTGGCGGTCAACATCATTGAATGCTGATGCGCCTCTCTTCATTTTCCCAGGAGCTGATATGTCCACCGAATCATTGTTGAAAACCCCGCTGCACGCACTGCACCTTGAACTTGGCGCCCGCATGGTGCCGTTCGCCGGCTATGACATGCCGGTGCAATACCCGTTGGGCGTGATGAAAGAGCACCAGCACACCCGCGACCAGGCCGGGCTGTTCGACGTGTCCCACATGGGCCAGATCCGCCTGAGCGGCGCCGGCGCGGCCAAGGCCCTGGAAACCCTGGTGCCGGTGGACATCATCGATCTGCCGGTGGGCATGCAGCGCTACGCCATGTTCACCAACGAGAACGGCGGCATCCTCGACGACCTGATGGTCGCCAACCTGGGCAATGACGAGCTGTTCCTGGTGGTCAACGCAGCCTGCAAGGAGCAGGACCTGGCGCACCTGCGTACGCATATTGGCGAGCAGTGCAACATCGAGCCGCTGTTCGAAGCCCGCGCCCTGCTCGCCCTGCAAGGCCCGGCCGCCGTCACCGTACTGGCGCGCCTGGCACCCGATGTGGCGAAGATGACCTTCATGCAATTCCAGCGCGTCTCCCTGCTGGGCGTGGACTGCTTCGTCAGCCGCTCCGGCTACACCGGCGAAGACGGTTTCGAGATATCCGTGCCTGCCGTCGAGGCGGAAAAACTTGCTCGTGCCCTGCTCGCCGAGCCCGAAGTCGCGGCCATCGGCCTGGGCGCCCGTGACTCATTGCGCCTGGAAGCCGGCCTGTGCCTCTACGGCCACGACATGAATGCCGACACCACACCCGTCGAGGCCAGCCTGCTGTGGGCCATTTCCAAGGTGCGACGTGCCGACGGTGCCCGCGCCGGTGGTTTCCCCGGCGCCGAGACGGTATTTGCCCAGCAACAGAACGGCGTGAACCGCAAACGCGTCGGCCTGCTGCCCCAGGAACGCACACCGGTGCGCGAATGCGCGGAGATCGTCAACGAAGCGGGTGAGATTATCGGGGCAGTTTGCAGCGGCGGCTTCGGCCCGACGCTCGGCGGTCCATTGGCGATGGGTTATCTGAACAGTGCATATGTCGCATTGGATACGCCGGTCTGGGCGATTGTGCGTGGGAAAAAGGTGCCTTTACTTGTAAGCAAAACGCCATTCGTTCCACAACGCTACTACCGTGGTTGATTGACTGTTTCTATAAGTAACGCGGTCGCGTTATACGTGCACTAATGTGTAACGCAACCGCCATAAAAAGGTGCATCTTCAGGTAATTGAACGAGCCTTATACCGTTCACTACTTATTGAGTTCCGGTATCGTATAAGCCAAGTCCAGCGAAACGTTTGAAATGCCGTCAAGCTGAGCAAATACGGGCCCTTCAGGGGGGTTGTTTTTTTGTTCATGGTTGGCGTAGAGTTTGGTCACTGTGTTTGCATGGGTCGCTTGGAATCGTGACCTGGGCAGTAGCTTATGAAGTTCGCTACATCCCGCTCGACGTCTCTTACTTTCCTGCAACCCAGCCCCAGTACTCTTTCAGGCGAAAGAGGCTGTCATCAATTTTAGCGTCAAAGGAAATAAGAAAATGTCCCAACGTCAGAGCGGTACCGTCAAGTGGTTCAACGACGAGAAAGGTTTTGGTTTTATCACTCCTGAAAGCGGTCCGGATCTGTTCGTGCACTTTCGCGCGATCCAGGGCAACGGCTTCAAGACCCTGAAAGAAGGCCAGAAGGTCACTTTCGTTGCGGTGCAAGGCCAGAAAGGTATGCAGGCTGACGAAGTACAAGCTGAAGCCTGAGGCTTTCGCGAACGAAAAAGCCCCTGATTGATATCAGGGGCTTTTTTATGGGCGTAAATCCGTAGAATGGGCTTCTTTTTGTCCGAGGCCGTCATGCCGAAACACTTGCTCACCCCACAGGGCGATTTCCCCCCCGTCGGCATGGGCCGTCGCCTCGCAGCGATGTTCTATGACTTTCTACTGTGTACGGCGCTGTTGATCGTCACCAGTGGCGCGTACAAGATGATCCAGATGGCAATCATCGGCGAAGAAAGAATGCGCGCCCTGACCGAGTCCGGCGCGCTGGACGGTGACCCGCTGCTGTCTACCGTGCTGCTGTTCGTATTGTTCGGCTTCTTCGCCAAGTTCTGGACCCACAACGGCCAGACCCTGGGCATGCAGGTGTGGTGCATCCGCGTACAGAACGCCGATGGCACGGCCATCAGCCTGTGGCAGGCGCTGTTGCGCTTCGTGGTGTCGATTGCGTCATTGCTGCTGGTGGGGCTGGGCTTCATCTGGGCGCTGTTCGACAAGCGCAAGCGCAGCTGGCATGACATCTATTCGGATACTCAGCTGGTGCGGATTCCGAAGAAGACCAAGTGAGGCCAGCCTGGGCGGCCGATGATGAACCCCGTGGCGAGGGAGCTTGCTCCCGCTCGACTGCGCAGCAGTCGCAAATGCTTATGCGCGTTCAAGTAACCCAGCACCGGAGAGAGGGGCTGCTGCGCAGCCCAGCGGGAGCAAGCTCCCTCGCCACAGGGGTTTCATAGGCCTTGAGACCTTTGCGGTCCCGAAGCTTGTCGATCAGGCGTTACCCGCCAATTTCATCCGCGCCGCCTGGGTAAAATCCAGCATGCGCTTGAGCGGGCGGATAGCCTGGGGAATCAGCGCCGGGTCGACGAAGATTTCATTGGCGCCCTCCTGCAAGCTCTTAAGGGTACGTTCCAGGGTATTCATCGCCATCCACGGGCAGTGCGCGCAACTGCGACAGGCAGCGCCGTTGCCCGCGGTTGGCGCTTCGATAAAGACCTTGTCCGGGCACAGCTGCTGCATCTTGTAGAAAATGCCGCGGTCGGTGGCGACGATCAGCGTCTTGTTCGGCAGGCTCTGGGCGGCGGCGATCAGTTGGCTGGTGGAGCCCACCGCGTCCGCCAGTTCGATCACCGAAGTCGGCGATTCCGGGTGCACCAGGATCGCGGCATCCGGGTACAGCGCCTTCATGTCCTCCAGCTGCTTGGACTTGAACTCTTCGTGGACGATACAGGCTCCGTCCCACAGCAACATGTCGGCACCGGTCTTGCGTTGGATGTAGGTACCCAGGTGCTTGTCCGGGCCCCAGATGATCGTCTCGCCGTTGTCCATCAGGCTCTCGACGATTTCCAGCGCACAGCTGGACGTCACCACCCAGTCGGCACGGGCCTTGACCGCCGCCGAGGTGTTGGCATACACCACCACGGTGCGCTCCGGATGCTGGTCGCAGAACGCCGAGAACTCGTCCACCGGGCAACCCAGATCCAGGGAGCAAGTGGCTTCCAGCGTCGGCATCAGCACGCGTTTCTCAGGGTTGAGGATCTTGGCGGTCTCACCCATGAACCTGACCCCGGCCACCACCACGGTCTTGGCCGGATGGGCGTTGCCGAAACGGGCCATTTCCAGGGAGTCGGACACGCAGCCGCCGGTCTCTTCAGCCAGGGCCTGGATGATCGGGTCGCAGTAGAAGTGCGCAACCAGCACCGCGTCCTGAGCCTTGAGCTCGGCGGCGATGGCGGCGCGATACCAGGCCTCTTGTTCGGCGCTCAGCGGCTTGGGCTGCTTGGCGTCGAGGTGGGCCTGGACCAGAAGGCGTTCGGAAATTTGCGTCATGTTCGCAAGACCTGCAAGCGCGTTTAGCGCGAAAGTCGAGTATACACCCGGCTCCGGACCACTCGGGTACCGCCGGGACAATGGGGATCAATCAGGCACGGGACAGCGTCAAGCCGGCAAGGCTACAGAATATCCCCTCGATGCAAAAGATCATTCTGACCTGCGTCCGGCCAGGCTGGGGTTCGCCTGCTCCACCGGGGTCACTAAGCCCGGGGACGGAATAAACAGGACAGGCGGCGAACGCCAGTGTGGCGAGGGGATTGATCGCCTCGCCACAGCAGCGAGCCGCATTTGATTATTAAATAGGCCTCACCAGTTTTCAGTTTGCCCATCGCAAGGCGCCCTGGCCTAAATGGGGCTTTATCCAACCAAGGCCCTGTCATGGAAAACATTCGAACCTCAACCACCCACGCCATCTGGCTGATGGTCAGCATCGTTCTGGTGGCGCTGAACCTGCGGCCCTCGATGGCGGCGGTCGGGCCGTTGTTGTCGGCCATTCGCGGCGAGGTGTCGTTGAATTTCAGTACCGCCTCGCTGCTGACCATGTTGCCGGTCATGGCGATGGGCCTGGCGATGTTCCTGGGCATGCGCATCGCCCTGCGCGTCGGCGAACACCGCACCATCGTGCTGTCGCTGTTGATCATTGGCATCGCCACGGCCTCGCGCTTGTACCTGGACAGCACCGTCGGGTTGATCGCCAGTGCGATCGTGGCCGGGCTCGGGATCGCCTTGATTCAGGCTGTGATGCCGGCACTGATCAAGTCGCGCTTCGCCGACAACGTCTCTCTGTTCATGGGCTTGTACGTCACCTCCATCATGGGCGGGGCGGCGATTGCCGCATCGTTTTCACCCTTTGTCCTGACGCAGACTGGCAGTTGGCGCGCCGGCCTGGCGATCTGGGCATTGTTGGCGCTGGTTGCCTTGGGCTGCTGGTACGCCCAGCGCTCGAACATCACGCCCTTGCCCGAAACAGCGTCCCGGCATCACGAAGCGTTTTCCAGCAACGCCCGGGCCTGGCTACTGGCGACATTCTTCGGCTTGGGCACTGCTTCCTACACCTGCGTACTGGCCTGGCTGGCGCCCTACTATGTGGAAAAAGGCTGGAGTGAACAGCACGCGGGCTTAATGCTGGGGTTTCTTACGGCGATGGAGGTGCTGTCCGGCCTGGTCACCCCGGCGCTTGCCAACCGAAGCCGGGATAAACGCCTGGTCCTGACAGTCCTGCTGGTTTTGATCATGACGGGCTTCTGCGGCCTGATCCTCAGCCCGGAACGCCTGAGCCTGCTGTGGCCGTGCCTGTTGGGGCTAGGTATTGGCGGGCTGTTCCCGATGAGCCTGATCGTGTCGCTGGACCATCTGGATAACCCGCGCAGGGCCGGCGGCCTGACGGCGTTCGTGCAAGGGATCGGCTATCTGATCGCCGGACTTTCGCCGTTGATTGCCGGATCGATTCGCGACCAGCTGGGAAGCTTCGAGTGGGCCTGGTGGTCGCTTACCGCGGTCATGGCGTTAATGATGCTGATGGTGATGCGGTTCAACCCGAAGCGCTACGCGCAACACATCCAGTGATTCAGACATTCATCCCCGGAGCCATCGAGCAAGCTGCGGGTTCGCCGGCCACTTTTCCACAGGCAAAAAAAAAATCTGGAAATCCTCACTTTCGTGGGCCTTCCAGACTTTTAAAACTGCTAAAAATGGTGGGTCGTGTGGGATTCGAACCTACGACCAATTGGTTAAAAGCCAACTGCTCTACCAACTGAGCTAACGACCCGCTGTGTGGTGGCGCGTATAATACTGATTTCTAAGGACTATTCAACACTTAATTTGAAATAAATCAAAAATAAGGGGTTGGATCGCTCACGCCCGCCGCTGCGAAGCCTTCAGCACGCAGGCGGCAGCTGTCGCACTTGCCGCAAGCGCGGCCCTGATCGTCGGCCTGGTAGCAGGAAACAGTCAGCCCATAGTCCACGCCAAGCTTCACGCCCGCCTTGACGATGGCGGCCTTGCTCAGATTCTGCAATGGAGCCTGGATACGGAACCCCTGACCCTCTACGCCGGCCTTGGTCGCCAGATTGGCCATGCGCTCGAACGCTTCGACGAACTCCGGGCGGCAGTCCGGGTAGCCTGAATAATCCACCGCATTGACCCCGATGAAGATGTCACGGGCACCCAGGACTTCGGCCCAGCCCAAGGCCAGGGACAGGAACACGGTGTTGCGTGCCGGCACATAAGTCACCGGGATGCCTTCGCTCGGCGCCTCGGGTACGTCGATGGAACTGTCGGTCAGGGCCGAACCGCCGATGCCGTTGAGATTCAGGCCGATTACCTTATGCTCCACAACGCCCAAGTCAAGGGCCACGCGCTCGGCGGCTCGCAGTTCGGCGCGGTGCCGCTGGCCATAGTCGAAACTCATGGTGTAGCAGCGGTAGCCCTCGGCGCGGGCCATGGCCACGACCGTGGCCGAATCCAGGCCGCCGGACAGCAGGATGACCGCACGTTTCTCTACCATGTTCGATTGCTCAGTCATATCAGCGCCCCGGTTCGTCGTTCCAAAGATATTTATGCAACTGCAGTTGCAGGCGCACCGGCAGGTTATCCGCCACCACCCAATCCGCCAGCTCCCGAGCGTTCAGGTCATGATGACTCGGTGAGAACAATACCTCGCCGGCCCGCTGATCCAGCCCGTATTGGATGAGCTTGGACACAGCCCAGTCGTAATCCTCTCGCGAGCAGATGACGAACTTGACCTGATCGTTGGGCGTCAACAGCTCGATGTTTTCGTAACGGTTGCGATGCGCTTCCTTGGAACCCGGGGTTTTCAGGTCCAGGACGCGGCTGACCCGCGTATCGACCGCCGAGATGTCCAGCGCGCCGCTGGTTTCCAGCGAGACCTCGTAGCCGGCATCACACAGCCGCTTGATCAGCGGAATGGCATTGGGTTGTGCCAGTGGCTCGCCGCCCGTGACGCAGACATAGCGCGGACGATAGCCGGCCACTTGTTCAAGGATATCGTCGAGGGTACGCAAAGTGCCGCCGCTGAAGGCGTAGGCGCTGTCACAGTATTGGCAACGCAACGGACAACCGGTGAGGCGCACAAATACCGTGGGCAGCCCGGCCGTTCGCGTTTCACCCTGTAACGAGTAAAAAACTTCGGTGATTCTCAATGTGTCTTGCATAGTCGCCACGGGCGTAACAGCTAAACAGGCTGTCCGCCTCCGTCAGGCACTTCAAGGAACCCCGCCAACGCGTAGATCCCAAAAAGCGTGTTTCATAAAAGGGCGTGAATTCTAACGAAAAAACCCGCGACAGGCGCGGGTTTCTTCAATACGGGCTCAAACCGGCTTACATGCGCTGTAGATCGCGCTGGGCCAGTTGGGCGGCTGAGGTGCCCGGGTACTGGGCCACCACTTGCTGCAAGATGCCCTTGACCTTGTCGGTATGACCGAGGCGGCGCTCTACGTCAGCCAGCTTGTACAGCGAATCCGGCACCTTGGCGTGCTTGGGATACAGCTGCGACACCTTGGCGAACGCCTGGCCAGCGCCTTGCAGGTCGCCTTTGGCCAGGTTCACTTCGCCCAGCCAGTACTGAGCATTGCCCGCGTACTGGCTGTTGGGGTACTTGCGCAGGAAAGCGGCGAAGGCCTGGCTGGCCTTGTCGAAATCCTTGGCTTTGATCAGGTCGAAGGCGGCATCGTAGTAGAGCTTTTCCTTCGCCGGGTCGGCCGGTTCGCCGCCGGCGGCAGGTGCCGGAGCGGCTGCCCCCGCGCCTGCGGCAGGTGCTGCACCGGGGGCGTTCAAGTCGCCACCGGTACCAGAATTCTCAGGAGTCGCGGCAGGTGCAACGCCGGTTCCTATGCGCCGATCAAGATCCTGGTATCGCTCCAGGTTTTCCTGCTTCATGCGCGAAATATCATTCTGCAGAACTTCAATCACGCCTTGCTGGCGCGACAGCTGATCCTGCATTTGCTGGAGCTGGTTGAACAGCTCGCCCTGTGCCGAGACAGGGGCCGAAACCCCTCCCCCGGCATAGGCGCCGTTCGTACCGTAACCCGCAGGCGGATAGCTGCTCCCGCTATTGTTATAGCCGGCATCGTTATCGACCACAGGAACCGCAGCCCACGCCGCAAGCGGCGCGAGGCTGAGAGCCAGAACAGTTACAGCACGACGGCACGTTCGCATGACGAATTACTTACGCAGTTCGACGCGACGGTTCTGAGCCCAGGACTGCTCGTCGTTGCCGGTAGCAACTGGACGCTCTTCGCCGTAGGAAACCAGTTCCAGCTGAGCTGGGGAAACACCTTGCAGTACCAGGTAGCGTTGAACGGCTTTCGCACGACGCTCGCCCAGTGCCATGTTGTACTCACGAGTACCACGTTCGTCGGTGTTGCCTTCCAGAACGACGCGAGCGCCGTTTGCTTTCAGGTCCTTGGCGTGAACGTCCAGAGCGCGCATGGCTTCTGGCTTCAGGTCCGAGCTGTCGTATTCGAAGTAGAAGGTGGTGATTGCGCGCAGAGCAGCTTCTTCGCTCAGGGAGCCGTCAACTGCACCAGTGTTAGCGCCGTAACCAGCGTTTGGATCAACAGCGCCTTCGCCGGCATTGTCGCCGCCTTTGGACGAGCAACCTACAGCTACAGCCATGGCCAGAGCCAGCGCAGCAAATTTACCAAACTTCAGCATTTCCATCGTGAAACTCCTAATGAACCCCAGTGTGTTAAGTAAAACGTATTGCGCCGCGTCAGTTCAGGTAAGGGGACCAGGACGGTTCTCTGACTTCGCCTTGTGCGGTAGGAAGCGGGAGCCTCACGCGTCCGTTGATGGACACGAGCATCAAGACTCCCCGGCCCTGCTGGCGGGTGGCGTAGATTACCATGGTGCCGTTGGGCGCAACAGTAGGTGACTCGTCCAGAGTGCTATCAGTGAGGATTTTTACGCTACCGCGCTGCAAATCCTGGGCCGCCACCTTGAAATTGGTGAAACCGTCCTGGCGATGGATCATCACCAGGGTCTTTTCGTCCGCCGACAGCTTAGGGTTGGCGTTGTAGTTACCGACGAACGTCACGCGTTCGGCACCGCCGCCACCGGCACTGGTCTTGTAGATCTGTGGCTTGCCGCCCCGGTCGGAGGTGAAGTAGATGGTCGAGCCATCCTTGCCCCAGAACGGTTCGGTGTTGATGCCCGGGCCATTGGTCACGCGCGAGATCGAACGCGAAGCCAGGTTCATCACGTAGATGTCCGGGTTACCGTCCTTGGACAGTACGAACGCCAGGCGCGTACCGTCCGGCGACCAGGAGGGCGCGCCGTTGAGGCCTTCGAAGTTGGTGATCTGCTCACGACGGCCGGTGTCGATGTGCTGGACGAAGATGCGCGGACGCTTCTGCTCGAACGAGACGTAGGCGATGCGTTTGCCATCCGGGGCAAAACGCGGCGACAGGATCGGTTCGCGCGATTGCAGCAGGGTCACCGCGCGGGCACCGTCATAGTCGGAGCGCTGCAGGGTGTAGCGGGTGTTGTTTTCCGAGAAGCGCTCGGCGGTCACGTAGAGCATGCGGGTCGAGAACGCGCCCTTGATGCCGGTGAGTTTCTCGAACGACTGGTCGGCGATGTAGTGCGCCATGTCGCGCAATTGATCGACGCCACCCGACACGCTGCCGGTCAGTACCTGCTGCTCGGTGGCGACGTTGAACAGGGCGTACTGCACCTGCAGGCGGCCGCCGGCCGGAACGATGCTGCCGACCATGATGTACTGGGCACCCAAGGCCTTCCAGTCACGGTAGATGACTTCGCTGGCCTGGGTCGGCAGGCTGATCATGTTCTGCTTCGGAATCGGTGCGTAGTAACCCGAGTTGCGCAGGTCGTTGCCGATGATTTCCGCCATGTCGTCGGGCAGGACGCTGCCGCCCTGCCAACCGAACGGTACCACCGCGATCGGGGTCGCCCGGTCGCTGCCGCTGGTGACCAGAATGTTCTTTTCCTCTGCTACCGCTATCCCTGCCAGGCAGCAGATAACGACGAGCATTGATCGAAGAAGGTTTCTCACAAGGCTAGATCCTCAGGTGTGAATGTCATCTTGAATGAACGATAGGGAGCGAAATCGCTCGGTTTCATTCCTTGCATTTCCGTCAATCGTCCAATGTTCTTGACCGCTGCGACCGCCGAAGCATCGAACGGGCCGTCACCGCTGGACTTGGCGACGCTGACCGAGGTAACCGTACCGTCGGGCAACATGCCGATTTGCAATACTACCGTCATGCCTTTGCGCGCCGAAGGTGGACGAGCCCAGCCTTCCGCCGCTCGGGCACGAATCAGATCATCGAAACTGCCGGCGACTTCGTCGCCCTGCTCGTCCGCCAAGGCCTGCTGGCGCTGCGGCGTGTCGGAAAGCAGATCCGCCAAGGCCTGGGCCTTCTTGTCTTCGGCAGATTTGCGCGCTGCGTCCTGGGCCTTTTTCTTGGCGGCGTCGGCGGCGGCTTTCTTCTTCGCTTCTTCGGCGACCTTTTTCTTCGCCTCTTCAGCTTCGGCTTTCTTCTTCGCGTCTTCAGCCGCTTTTTTCTTCGCGTCCTCGACAATCTTTTTCTTCGCTTCTTCAGCGGCCGCTTTCTTGGCCTCTTCTTCAGCGGCTTTCTTGGCTTCTTCCTCAGCCTTCTTTTTGGCTATATCAGCCAATTGTTTCTCTTCTGCCTTTTTCGCCTCGGCAGCTTTCTTCGCATCGTCGGCTTTCTTGGCTTCGTCAGCCTTCTTCGCTTCCTCCGCTTTCTTCGCCTCGTCGGCCTTGCGGGCTTCTTCGGCCTTTTGAGCGGCTTCCTCTTTCTTTTGTTCCGCAGCCTTGATCGCTTCCTGCTCGACCTTCTTCTGCTCCATCTGCTCGACTTCGGTCTGCCGCGCGGCAGACTTCTTGGCCTCACCGGCCAGCTTCTGGTTGGTCTGGGTCGTGGCCTGGCTCTTGGATTTGAGCTGGTACAACGTCGCCTGCACGATCGGCTTGGCCGGCGGCAACTCAGGCGTCATGGCAAAACTGACGAACAGCATGCCGAACACCAGCACATGCAGGCCGATTGCCAGGACACTGGGCCAGAAGTAGCTTTCCGAGGCAGAGGGCTCTCGCTGTTGCTGCATCAGGGGGCCTCGGTGATCAAGCCAACATTACCGACCCCGGCTTTCTGCAGACCGCCCATCGCGCCCATCACGGCGCCGTAATCCACGGTCTTGTCGCCACGGATGAACACTTGGGTACGCTTGCCGGCGTCGTTGCCGACACGAATGATCTTGGTCACCGCGTCAGTCATCTGCGGCAGGGTCATGGCCCGGTCCTGCTGCTTCTCCGTATCGACTTCGCTGCCAAGGTTCCAGTAATAGGTCTTGTCAGCCTTGATCGAAATGGTCAGGACCTGGGTGTTGTTGTCCTGCGGCAAGGCTTCGCTGGAAACCTTGGGCAGATCGACCTTCACGCCCTGGTTGAGCATCGGCGCGGTCACCATGAAGATGACCAGCAGCACCAGCATCACGTCGATGTAGGGCACCACGTTCATCTCGGCAACCGGCTTGCGCTTGTTTCGGGCTCGAGCGATTAAAGCCATCGGGAAATACCTGCTTATTCTTCGCTGGTGTGCACTTTACGGTGCAGGATCGCCTGGAACTCGTCGGCGAAGGTGTAGTAACGGCCGATCAGCGTTTCGCTGCGGGCAGAAAAGCGGTTGTAGGCGATAACGGCCGGGATGGCCGCGAACAGGCCAATGGCGGTGGCGACCAGCGCCTCGGCGATGCCCGGAGCCACGGTGGCCAGGGTCGCCTGCTGGGCGGAGGCCAGGCCACGGAAGGAGTTCATGATCCCCCATACGGTACCGAACAGACCGATGTACGGGCTGACCGAACCGACGGTGGCCAGGAACGGCAGGCTCTGCTCGAGCTTCTCTTCTTCCCGGGAAATGGCCACGCGCATGGCACGGGCCACGCCTTCCATCACGGCTTCAGGGTCTACGCCCGGTTGCTGGCGCAAACGGGAGAACTCCTTGAAACCGGCACGGAAAATCTGCTCGACGCCCGAGTCCGGATCCGGGTTGCTGCCCGCCTGGCGGTAGAGCTTGGACAGGTCGATACCCGACCAGAAGCGCTCCTCAAAGCTCTCCAGGGCACGGCGACCGGCGCGCAGCAGGTTGCTGCGCTGAAAAATCATGATCCATGAGGTCACCGATGCGGCTACCAGGGTCAGCATTACCAGTTGCACCACGACGCTGGCATTGCTGACCAGGCTCCACATGGAGGTATGGTCGACGACGTTAGCTTCCACGCTTTATCTCCTGCTCTGAGTGTGTACCCGCGCCGCTCACGCCGGCAAAGGCCGCACGTAGAGCTTCGGGAATGGCCCGGGGTTTCAAACTATGGGTGCGCACACAGGCCACCAAAAACTGCCCTTCGCAGAGCAGCACATTATCCGCAGCCCGCCTGACCTGCTGCTTGAAGCGCAGGCTGACGCGGTTCAATTCGACGACATCGGCTGTTACCACCAGTTCGTCGTCCAGTCGCGCCGGCGCGTGGTAGCGCGCTTCGCTGGAATGCACGACGAATAACAGGTCCTCCCCTGCCAGTGCGGATTGGGCGAAACCCAGTTCCCGCAGCCGTTCGGTTCGAGCCCGTTCCATAAACTTGAGGTAATTGACGTAGTAAACGATGCCGCCGGCATCGGTGTCCTCGTAATAAACGCGACAGCGATGTGCGAACGACTCCAGCCCGTTTTGCGCGCGCATACTCTAGTGCTTACTCCTCAGGTTGCCAATCGGCCAGGCAACTGTTTTTTCAATCTCGAATGCATTGACGCTCCAGACGTCGTCTGGGACAGCACGAGCTGGAAAAAAGTCAGCCTATCGAGCGCGTTCAATCGTCCACGGCATCGAGGAATTCGTCTACCACCGGCATCTCGCCCATTCGTGTCGGGATGTTTAAGCCAAAGTGCAGGTAGGCATGGCGCGTCACCACGCGCCCGCGGGGAGTACGCATGATATAGCCCTGCTGGATCAGGTACGGCTCCAGCACATCTTCAATGGTGTGACGCTCTTCGCTGATCGCCGCCGCCAGGCTGTCCACGCCCACCGGGCCACCGTCGAACTTTTCGATCATGGTCAGTAGCAAGCGTCGGTCCTGATGGTCGAAACCGCGCTCGTCGATATCCAGCAGGTTCAATGCCAGGTCGGCAATCGGCTTGGTGATGTGCCCCTTGGCCCGGACTTCGGCGAAGTCCCGCACCCGACGCAACAACCGGTTGGCGATCCGCGGCGTGCCTCGGGCCCGACGGGCCACCTCATAGGCACCCTCCGGGTCCAGCGGCAAGCCGAGGATGCCGGCCGAACGGCTGACAATCGTCGCCAGGTCGGCGTTGCTGTAGAACTCAAGGCGCTGGACGATACCGAAACGGTCGCGCAGCGGGTTGGTCAGCATGCCGGCCCGGGTGGTCGCGCCCACCAGGGTGAAGGGCGGCAGGTCCAGCTTGATGGAGCGTGCCGCCGGTCCTTCGCCGATCATGATGTCCAACTGGAAATCTTCCATGGCCGGGTACAGCACTTCCTCGACGATCGGCGACAGCCGGTGGATCTCGTCGATGAACAGCACATCATGGGGTTCAAGGTTGGTCAGCAGCGCCGCCAGGTCGCCCGGCCGCTCGAGGACCGGCCCCGAGGTGCTTTTGATCGACACGCCCATTTCCTGGGCAATGATGTTCGCCAGGGTGGTCTTGCCCAGGCCCGGCGGGCCGAAGATCAGGGTGTGGTCCAGCGATTCGCTGCGCCCACGGGCCGCCTGGATGAACAACTCCATCTGCTCGCGCACGGTCGGCTGGCCGATATAGTCCGCCAGGCTGACGGGGCGAATCGCCCGGTCCTGGACTTCCTCGCGGTCACGGGGGGCGCCCGTGGCGGCGATCAGACGGTCTGCTTCAATCACTTAAATCATTCCCTTCAGGGCACGACGAATCATGTCTTCAGTGCTCAGGCCTTTTTCCTTGATGGCGGAAATCGCCTTGCTGGCTTCCTGAGGCTTATAGCCCAGGGAGATCAATGCGGTCACCGCGTCGTTCTCGGCGTTGGCCGCAGGCATCGGTGCATCCGGCTGGTTCGGCACCAGCGCGAACATGGCCGGCACCGCTTCCCAAGCCTTGAAGCGGTCCTTGAGCTCGACCAGCAGGCGCTCGGCGGTTTTCTTGCCCACACCCGGCACCTTGGTCAGCGCCGAGGTGTCCTGGGACTGCACGCAACGCACCAGCTCGTCGACCTCCAGGCTCGACATCAAGGCCAGGGCCAGTTTCGGCCCTACACCATTGAGACGGATCAACTCACGAAAAAAGTCTCGCTCACGCTTGCCGACGAAACCATAGAGTAACTGCGCGTCCTCGCGTACGACCAAATGGGTATGCAGTGTCAGCGGCTCGCCGACCGACGGCAGGCGGTACAGCGTGGTCATGGGCACTTCCAGCTCGTAGCCCAGCCCATTGACATCGAGAATCAGGTGCGGCGGCTGTTTCTCAGCCAGGGTGCCGCGCAAGCGTCCAATCACGTTTCAGATCCTTGGGGGTTGGCCAACCACGGGCTGGCGAGTCGCTGCCCGCGCACATAAGGCCGACGACAGGCGCAAAATGCTCGGGCTCTTGAATAATTGCGCTGATGCTATCAGAGACGCAGGCGCCCGCCACGACTGCGTGCGGTTCCCAGGCCATGAGGCAACAGGCTGGAACGGGTGTGGGCATGGCAAATGGCGATGGCCAGGGCGTCGGAGGCGTCGATCTGCGGCTTGCTGACCAGCTTCAGCAGATGCATCACCATCATTTGCACCTGCTCCTTGTTCGCCGCGCCCGTTCCAACGACTGCCTGTTTGACCTGGGTCGCAGTGTACTCGGCGATTTCCAGGTTTTCTTCGGCACCGGCGACAATGGCCGCGCCTCGGGCCTGGCCCAGCTTCAGGGCTGAATCGGCGTTGCGGGCCATGAACACTTTTTCGATGCCCATGGTGACCGGCCCGTAGGTCTGGATGACCTCCCGCACGCCGCGATAAACAATCTGCAGGCGCTCGTGCAATTCGCCCGCGCCCGTGCGGATACAACCGGAAGCCACGTACACGCAGCCGCGTCCGGTATCGCGAACCACGCCATAGCCGGTGATGCGCGAACCGGGGTCGATGCCAAGGATTAAAGTCATAACGCCTGCGAAAAAAAGTGCGATGGCAAGAAGATGCAACTCATCAAAGGCCTACAGTGAACCCGTGGCGAGGGAGCTTGCTCCCGCTGGGCTGCGCAGCAGACCTTTTTGGGAGCGCTTCGCACTCCAGCGGGAGCAAGCTCCCTCGCCACAATGGTTTCAAACAAACCCTAAGGGAGCAGCATTACACCTGTCAGCCCAACTGCTCTGCCACCGACTCCGGGATATCGGCATTGGAATAAACGTTCTGCACGTCATCCAGGTCTTCGAGCATGTCGATCAGCTTGAGCACTTTCTCGGCGCCTTCAAGGTCCAGCTCGGCGCTGGTGGTCGGCTGCATCACGATCTCGGCGTCGGCAGGCTTGAATCCGGCCGCTTCCAAGGCGTTACGCACGGCGTAGAAGCTGGCGAACGAGGTGAATACGTCGAACGAGCCATCCTCATGACTGACCACGTCGTCAGCGTCGGCTTCCAGGGCCGCCTCTGTCAGGGCATCTTCATCCAGGCCGGGGGCGAAGCTGATCTGCCCCTTGCGTTCGAACAGGTAAGCCACCGAGCCGTCGGTGCCCAGATTGCCACCGCATTTGCTGAAGGCATGACGCACGGCAGCTGCCGTACGGTTGCGGTTGTCGGTCATGCATTCGACCATCACCGCCACGCCGCCCGGGCCGTAACCCTCGTAGGTCAGCTCTTCAACGTTGTCAGCCTCGGTCGCACCGGCGCCGCGGGCGATGGCCCGGTCGATGATGTCGCGGCTCATGTTGGCACCCAGCGCCTTGTCCAGGGCCAGGCGCAGGCGCGGGTTGGAACCCGGGTCGCCGCCACCCTGGCGGGCCGCGACCGTCAGCTCACGGATCCACTTGGTGAAGATCTTGCCTCTCTTGGCATCCTGACGTTCTTTGCGGTGCTTGATGTTCGCCCACTTGGAATGACCTGCCATAACTCGCTCCGGTTTTTCTTTGAAACATTGCCCGCCCTGCTGGCGCAGCAGCCGGCAATCGGAAATATCGACCCCAACGAAAAGGCGCATCCGAAGATGCGCCCTCAGGTGCCGGTCTTACTCAGCCTTGGGCTGTTCGCGCAGGCGAATATGCAGCTCGCGCAGCGCCTTGGCGTCCACTTCGCCCGGAGCCTGGGTCATGACATCGGCCGCGCTCTGGGTTTTCGGGAATGCAATCACTTCACGAATCGACTGGGCGCCGGTCATCAGCATCACCAGGCGGTCCAGGCCGAAGGCCAGGCCACCATGGGGTGGTGCGCCGAACTTAAGGGCGTCCAGCAGGAAGCCGAATTTCTCTTCCTGCTCCGCTTCGTCGATGCCCAACAGGCGGAACACGGCCTGTTGCATTTCCTTGCGGTGGATACGGATCGAACCGCCACCCAGCTCGGTACCGTTCAGGACCATGTCGTACGCGCGGGACAGAGCGGTCGCCGGATTGGCTTCCAGCTCCTCGGGCGAGCACTTCGGTGCGGTGAACGGGTGGTGCAGCGCGGTGAAGCTGCCGTCGTCGTTCTCTTCGAACATCGGGAAGTCGACGACCCACATCGGGGCCCATTCGCAGGTCAGCAGCTTCAGGTCATGACCCAGCTTGATCCGCAGTGCGCCCAGGGCTTCGCTGACGATCTTGGCCTTGTCGGCGCCGAAGAACACGATGTCGCCATCGACCGCACCCACGCGATCGAGGATCACGTTGAGGTTGGCCTCAGGGATGTTTTTCACGATCGGCGATTGCAGGCCATCGACACCCGCAGCGCGCTCGTTGACCTTGATGTACGCCAGGCCCTTGGCACCGTAGATGCCGACGAACTTGGTGTAGTCGTCGATCTGCTTGCGCGGCATGCTGGCGCCGCCCGGTACACGCAGGGCGGCGATACGGCATTTCGGATCGTTGGCCGGGCCGCTGAAGACCTTGAATTCGACTTCCTTGAGCTGGTCGGCGACATCCACCAGTTCCAGCGGGTTACGCAGGTCCGGCTTGTCGGAACCGTAGCGGCGCATGGCCTCTTCGTAGGTCATGTGCGGGAACTCGCCGAACTCCAGACCCAGCACTTCCTTGAACAGGTTGCGGATCATGCCTTCGGTCAGGCCCATGATGTCTTTTTCATCGAGGAAGCTGGTTTCGATGTCGATCTGAGTGAACTCAGGCTGACGGTCGGCACGCAGGTCTTCGTCGCGGAAGCATTTGGCGATCTGGTAGTAGCGGTCGAAGCCGGCAACCATCAGCAGCTGCTTGAACAACTGCGGCGATTGCGGCAGGGCGAAGAAGCTGCCGGGGTGGGTGCGGCTCGGTACCAGGTAGTCGCGGGCGCCTTCCGGGGTGGCGCGGGTCAGGATCGGCGTCTCAACGTCGAGGAAGCCGTTCTCGTCCAGGTAGCGACGGATGCTGGTGGTCATGCGCGAACGCAAGCGCAGCTTCTCAGCCATTTCCGGACGGCGCAGGTCGATGAAGCGGTAGCGCAGGCGGGTTTCCTCACCTACGTCGGAGTATTCATTGAGTGGGAACGGCGGGGTTTCCGCTTCGTTGAGCACTTCCAGCTCATAGCCCAGCACTTCGATCATGCCGGACGCCATGTTGGCGTTGCCGGCACCGGCCGGACGCAGGCGCACCTTGCCGGTGATCTTGACCACATATTCGCTGCGCACGCGGTCGGCGGTGGCGAAGGTTTCAGCGCGATCCGGGTCGAACACCACCTGGGCCAGGCCTTCACGATCACGGATATCGAGGAAAATCACCCCGCCATGGTCACGGCGACGATGGACCCATCCGCAAAGAGTAACTTCCTGACCTTCAAGGCTTTCGTTCAGTTGGCCGCAATAATGGCTGCGCATCATGGTAGTGGTTTCACTTCTCGTAATTCGACATTCGGTTGGAGGCCCTGCCCGTGCAAGAACTCGCGCGTGTTCAACTCAGTCAGCTTTGTCGCCACCGGCCAGGTTCTTCTTGGCGCCGGTCTTGAAATCGGTTTCGTACCAACCCGTGCCGCCGAGGCGGAAGCCAGGCATGGAGAGCATTTTCTTCAGTTCCGGCGCCTGGCAAGCAGGACAGTCGACCAGCTTTGCGTCGCTGATCTTTTGAATGACTTCCATCTGATGACCACAGGAAGCACATTGATAGTCGTACATCGGCATGGGGTTATCTCGGCGATCAGGTTACACCCGCAAGACTGGGCCTTGCGGCAAAGGGCGAGATTATAGCCATTAAATGCAGCCTGTGCAGCCGTAAGACCGCACAGGCTGCGCCGTCGGGTTGCGGACACCGCCGGGCTTGCGCGGTCAATGGCGCGCGGGGACTTCTATCCCGGTCTCCTTCAGGCTATGCACCACGCAGACCACTCTCACCAAGCCGCTGAAATTGCGCACCCCACCGTGACGCAGATGCACTTCCCGATCCACATGGGACAGCAAGGTGCTGATGGAGCAGCGGTTGAGCCGGGCCATATCGCCGAGGATGTTCCAATACACCTGCTCCAGCCGCAGACAGGTGGCGAATCCGTTCAGACGGATGGATCGGGCCCAGGGCCGGGCCAGCTGCATATCGAACCCCCTGACAAACGGGTCGACACTGATGGGTTGGAAGCGCCCCTGCACGCCCTCCCCGGGTTCTTTTCCTTGAATCATACCGTTGACACTCCTTTGCCATACGAGCCTGTGGGTTGGAATACCCGACCCGTGGTCCTATGGAAGCGCAACGGCAGCGCCAGTTCCAGATGACTTTATGACCATCGACGTAGGACAAGCCAACAGCAGGTGGGCGATGAATTACACGGTCCTACACCCGGCGCGCAGGTAATATCGCCCCCGTGGCGAGGGAGCTTGCTCCCGTTCGGCTGCGCAGCAGCCGTAGGACCTGTGTCTGACAAGGTTTGGGGCGGCTACGCCCGAGGCGTCGGACCGTCCCAGCGGGAGCAAGCTCCCTCGCCACGGAGCATATAACGGGTGCCTCTTATTGGCTTTCCAACAGCGAGCGCAGCATCCATGCGGTCTTCTCGTGCACTTGCATGCGCTGGGTCAGCAAGTCGGCGGTGGGTTCGTCGCTGACCTTGTCCAACAAAGGAAAGATGCCACGGGCGGTACGCGTCACGGCTTCCTGACCTTCGACCAGTTGCCGGATCATGTCTTCGGCGCCCGGCACACCTTCTTCTTCCTTGATGGAAGACAGGCGCGCATACACCGAATACGCACCGGGGGCGGGAAAGCCCAGGGCACGGATTCGCTCGGCAATCGAATCCACCGCCAGCGCCAGTTCGTTGTATTGTTCCTCGAACATCAGGTGCAGGGTGCGGAACATCGGCCCGGTGACGTTCCAATGGAAATTATGGGTCTTGAGGTACAGCACATAGGTGTCCGACAGCAGGCGCGAAAGCCCGTCGACGATAGACTTGCGGTCTTCTTCGCTGATTCCGATATCAATAGCCATGGTGGGTTGATCTCCTGGTGGTGATGAATTCGACAACGACCGTTCACTCTAGTGGATTTGGCCGCCTCCAGCCTGCGACAGATCGCCAGCCCTTCTGAACCGACAAGGCCGGGGCGCTGGCGGTTCCGACAGTCTCAAGAATTCAACGCCCTTTGCCTGACAGCTTCAAGCGCATGCCAGTCTTTCCAGCCGACGAACTGCGCGGCCCGCGCTCTCAACGGGTTTGAGAAGGCCCAGGCTTTACTGTTAAATAGGCAGTGTGTCGCTACGCCTATTCTTCCGGGCATGGCGCATAGGCTGACTCGGGTACGTGTCCACCGCCTCTTAATGTGTTCCGAAGCGAACCGCCCCCGACCAGCTCTTCCTTGTGATCTGTCTTAACCGTGAGCCAATCAAAATGTTGAAAATCGTCCACTTGCTAATGGGCGCAGCTGCCCTGCTGCTGTCCTTCATCCCTAGCCTGGGTTCCGAAGCCACACCTTACCTGCAACACCCCGACGCACTGTACCTGGCCTTCTTCGGCCTGCTCAACCTGACCCTCGCGCCTGTAATTCCGTACTGGAACAAAGGTCCACGTCATCAACTGCAAAACCTGGTCAGCGCCTTGCTCGTGCTGGCCGTTGCCTTGCAAACCCTGGCGCTGCTGGCGCCGATGCCGGAAATCGCCGGTCAACCGGCGATCCTGTTCAGCCTGGGTAGCGCCCTGCTCGCCGTGGCCCTGCACCTGGCCGTCAGCTTCTACAAGAAGTCGTCGCCAGCCGCCGCGCCGCAGAACTACGACATGTCCAACCGCGATACCGGCACCGTGAAGTGGTTCAACACGTCCAAAGGTTTCGGTTTCATCTCCCGCGACTCCGGCGATGACATCTTCGTGCATTTCCGGGCCATTCGTGGCGAAGGCCACCGCGTCCTGGTAGAAGGCCAGCGCGTGGAATTCTCGGTGATGAACCGCGACAAAGGCCTGCAAGCCGAAGACGTGATCGCAGCCCTGCCGCGTCGCTGATTCCCAAGCGCTAAAAAAAACCGCGGGCAGCCTAGGCTGCTCGCGGTTTTTTATGGTCTGCCAATCGACGCCAGGTCCGCCACTTCCTGTGGGAGCGGGCTTGCTCGCTATAGCGGTGGGTCAGTCGGTCGCAATGCTGGCTGATCCGCCCTTTTCGCGAGCAAGCCCGCTTCCACAAGGATTGCGGCGTTAGTAATGCGGAGGCGGCGCCTCCTCTTCAAAGGTTTCGAATTGCCCCGCCATCTCTTCCTGGCGCTTGAGCAACGCCGCCATTTGCAGCTGCAGCCGCTCGACTACACGCTGCTGTTCCACCAGCACGTCGTTCAAGGCCTGGATGGTGTCATCCTGAAACGCCAGGCGACTTTCAAGCTCGGTAACACGCTCCTCAAGATTCATGGCATCAGTCCTCCAGAAACTTGAAATCATCGGTCAGGGCCATCCGCAAGCGTTCGCGAACAGCCGCCACCTGCACCTCAGTATAAGGCCGCGCCGGATGTTTGCCCCAGACTGGAGCAGGCCAGGCGACATCATCACGCTTGCGTACGATCACATGCATGTGCAACTGGCTGACGACGTTACCCAAGGTGGCAACGTTCATTTTGTCGGCATCGAACGAATCTTTCAGGGTTTCGGCAAGCGCCGTGGTTTCTTTCCACAACTGTTGTTGATCGCCGTCATCCAACTGAAACAATTCGCTGATACTTTCCCGCCGCGGTACGAGGATGAACCACGGGTAGTTGGAATCATTGGACAGCAGCAACCGGCATAGCGGGAAATCACCGATCGGCAATGTGTCTTGTTGCAGTCGTGGGTCTAAGGCAAACACCGTGCGTACTCCTCGTTGATGATCCTGCCCGGACGAGCGGCCCTGGGGACTGCGTCGGGCACAGACCTGCAGCATACCGGCTAACCGCAGAAGGTTCACTGCGTAACGTCCAGGTCCGGAACAACCACTGGCTGCTGATGTATTTTGGTCCGGGAGTGCCATGAACCAGTGCAGCCGCGCGCCCCTATTCGGCGCATGGGTCATGCAGACAACCTGGGCCGCGCGGCTACATACCGCGACAGCTGTAGGAATTTCGTCCAGCCTGAAATTTTTTGCACCAAAACAGCACAGTGCGTCTACGCTCAGTGCACGAAGCATCCGGGATTTACTCACCGGATGGGGTGAACCGGTAACGTTTTTGGTTGTCTCGCGAAATTTCATACCGGCAACCATGACTATTGCGCAGCAGTCAACCCTATTTAAAACAAGGCCTTTGGGGCCCGGTTTCATGAGGTTTCACCGCGACCGCGAGCAAGATGTGAAAAAAATGTGAAGGCAGAATCGGATTTGAGCATGCTTGTTGCATTCAATCCGCACATCGTCTGGAAGGCCTGCCGGAGCGCAGACCGCCAGGAGTTGAAAAAATTAGAGTGGCAAGGCTGCCCAAGGAGCTTCAAACGCGGTAATGATGGACTCTTTATACCGATGCCGGAAAAAGAAAAAACAACATTAAAGTTGTGAATCCAAGTGCACGGTATCAGCCTAGATACGACATGGATCGAGCCATTGGCGACATGGTCGTAAAGAAGCTGAAAGGTTGTATGGGCAAGTATCGCCAATAGGGTCGGCGTGATATAAGTTTGCGCCGACACAAAAAGAAAGAGCCGCCCAGATAATAAAACAGGTGGGACGGCAGTACTCTTCTAAAACCAAAGGAGCAAATCACGATGCGCGTGATGAAGTGGAGCATGATCGCACTGGCCGTTGCAGCAGCAGCCAGTACCCAAATGGCTACGGCCGCACCGTTTGTAACTGACCAGTCTGAAGCCAAAGGCTTTGTGGAAGATGCCAGCGCCAAGCTGCTGCTGCGCAACTACTACTTCAACCGTGACAACAAAAACGGTGGCAACGATCAGAAAGACTGGACCCAAGGCATCTGGGGCAACTTCAACTCCGGCTACACCCAAGGCACCGTAGGCGTCGGTATCGATGCATTCGGTTACCTGGCCGTCAAACTGGACGGTGGCGACGGCACTGGCGGCACTGGCAACATGAGCCGCGACGCCGATGGCGATGTGAACGACAGCCAGGGCAAAGCCGGCGCGGCCATCAAGTTCCGCATCTCCAAGACCGAGCTGAAATTCGGCGACATGCAGCCTAGCACTTCTCCAGTGTTCGCAGTCGGTGGCTCCCGCATCCTTCCTCAAACTGCCAGCGGTTTCCAACTGCAGAGCAGTGAAGTCAAAGATCTTGACCTCGAAGCCGGCCACTTCTACTCGGGCACCAGCCAGGATCGCAACGCTCGTGACGGCGGTCTGTTTGCAAACTACGCTGGCGTGGAAGCCAACACCATCGACTACCTTGGCGGCAAATACGCCTTCAGCGACAACCTGAGCGCATCGGTGTACGGCGCCAAGCTGGAAGATATCTGGAACCAGTACTACGGTAACCTGAACTACACTATCCCTATGGGCGGTGATCAGTCGCTGAACTTGGACGGTAACATCTACCGCACCACCGACGCCGGCAGCGCCAAGGCTGGCGACATCAGCAACACCACGTTCTCCCTGGCTGCCGCTTACTCGTTCCTTAAAGCACACACCGTTACCGTCGCGTTCCAGAAAGTCAACGGCGACACTCCGTTCGACTACATCGGTGTAGGCAAGAACAACCGTGGTGGCGACTCGATCTTCCTCGCAAACTCCATCCAGTACTCTGACTTCAACGCCCCTAACGAGAAGTCTGCCCAGGTTCGTTACGACCTGAAGATGGCTGAGTACGGCGTACCTGGCCTGAGCTTCATGGCCCGCTACGTTAAAGGTTGGGATATCGACGGGTCCAAAATGGATGCCACCAGCCCATACAACGCCATCGGTTATGGTGATGATGGCAAGCATCACGAAACCAACTTCGAAGCCAAGTACGTGGTTCAGGCCGGCCCTGCCAAGGACCTGTCGTTCCGCGTTCGTCAGGCATGGCATCGCGCCAACACCGACCAGGCTGAAGGCGATATCAATGAGTTCCGCCTGATCGTCGACTACCCGATTTCGATTCTGTAATTGTCGAAAGTTAGTTCGCGGTAATCAAAAAAGGCCCATCTTCGGATGGGCCTTTTTCATTGTGCCTGGTTCATGGAAACCCTGACCAAAAGGTCAAGCAACTACCGAAGCATCATTGCACCGAAGAAGGTTCCTGGACGACCCGAATCACCCGCTGGGGAAACGGAATATCAATCCCGGCATCCTTCAAGCGGTCCCGGGCCTGTTCGTTGAGCATGAACATCACGCTCCAGTAGTCCGCGGTTTTCACCCAGATGCGCAACGACACAGTGATCGAACTGTCGCCCAGGGTGGAAATCACTGCTTCAGGTGCCGGATCGGCCAGTACGCGCTCGTCCTTTGCCAGATCCAGCAGCACCTGCCGGGCCTTTTGCAAGTCGGCCTGGTAATCCACGCCCACATCGAATACCACCTTGCGGGTCGGCTGACGATTGGTGTTGGTGATGATGCCGTTCGACAGATTGCCGTTGGGCACGATAACGGTCTTGTTGTCGCCAGTGCGCAGCACGGTGTGGAAGATCTGGATCGCATCGACCGTACCGGCAACGCCCTGGGCCTCGATCCAGTCACCGATGCGAAACGGACGGAACAACAGGATCAGCACCCCACCGGCGAAATTCGCCAGGCTGCCCTGCAGTGCCAGGCCGATCGCCAGGCCGGCCGCACCGATGGCCGCGACAAACGAGGTGGTTTCCACACCGATCATCGAGGCCACGCTAACGATCAGCAGTATCTTCAGGATGATATTCGCCAGGGTACTGATGAACCCTTGCAACGCCAGGTCAGCATTACGCAGGGCCAGCAGCGCGCCCAGCTTCTGGGTCACCTTGTTGATCAGCCACCAGCCGATGGCCAGGGTGACGATCGCCAGCAGCACGCGGCTGCCGTACTCCATGATCATTGGGATCCAGGCCTGGGAAGCCTTGACCAGGTGGTCCACTTCAGCGTTCAAGTCCATCGTGTTCTCCTTATCCTATTGCACGCGGCATTATGGCAAGGGCGCTTGCTCGCGCCTGGGTGCGTAGCGCCTATCTATAATAGGCTGCTACGCAGCCAGCGGGAGCAAGCTCCCACGCCACAGGGTCTTCATGTAACTGGAACATCAGTCACGGAAGTTATTGAATTGCAGCGGCATGCCGAATTCCTTGCCGCGCAAGGCAGCGATTGCTTCCTGCAAGTCGTCGCGCTTCTTGCCGGTCACCCGGACCTGCTCACCCTGGATGGCGGCCTGGACCTTGAGTTTGGCGTCCTTGATATGAGCGACGATCTTCTTGGCCAGTTCCTTGTCGATACCTTCCTTGAGCACGGCTTCCTGCTTCACCACCTTGCCCGACGCGTAGGCGTCCTTGACCTCGAGGCATTGCACGTCGATCTTGCGCTTGACCAACGCCAGCTTGAGGATCTCGATCATCGCCTCAAGCTGAAAGTCGGCTTCGGCGGTCAAGTTGACGGTCAGCTCCTTTTCCTTGAACTCGAAGCTGCCCTTGCCCTTGAGGTCATAGCGACGGTCGAGTTCCTTGACGGCGTTTTCAACGGCGTTGGTGACTTCGTGTTTGTCCAGTTCGGATACCACGTCGAATGACGGCATGTAGTGTTCTCCAAATAAAAAGGCGCGCCCGTAACGAAGGCGCGCGCTTGGCTTGTGGTTGAAATCGGGCTCATTATAACGGGTCTTTTCCAATCGACGCTGTGAGCCCTCAGATGCCTGCGCCAATCCGAGTAAAAAACTGATGTCCACCACTTGGCATGTCCTCGGTGCCGGCAGCCTTGGCACACTGTGGGCCACGCGCCTGGCCCGGGCCGGCCTGCCGGTGCGGCTGGTGCTGCGCAATGACGACCGGTTGCAGGCGTATGAGGCGGCCGGAGGCCTGACCCTGGTGGAACAGGGCCAGCCGCAATTCTACCCGGTGCCCGGCGAAACGGCGGACAGCTCCGAACCGATCCGGCGCCTGCTGCTGGCTTGCAAAGCCTACGATGCCGAAGCCGCGGTGGCTTCGGTGGCCCACCGCCTGGGCGCCGAGTCGGAACTGATCCTTCTACAGAACGGCCTCGGCAGCCAGGATGCGGTGGCAAACCGCGTCCCCCAGGCCCGCTGCATCAGTGCCTCCAGCACCGAGGGCGCATTTCGCGACGGTGACTGGCGCGTGGTGTTCGCCGGCCACGGCTACACCTGGCTTGGCGACCCCGCCCACCCGGTGCCGCCGTTCTGGCTGGACGACCTGAGCGCCGCCGGCATCCCCCACGAATGGAGCACCGAGATCCTCACCCGGCTCTGGCGCAAACTGGCGCTCAATTGCGCGATCAATCCGCTGACGGTACTGCATGACTGCAACAATGGCGGCTTGCGGGCGCACCATTGCGAAGTCGCGACCCTCTGCGCAGAGCTCACCGACCTGCTCGAACGCTGCGGCCAGCCGGCTGCGGCCGAGCACTTGCATTCGGAAGTCGAACGGGTGATCCAGGCCACCGCCGCCAATTACTCCTCGATGTACCAGGACGTCAAACATCGGCGCCGCACCGAAATCAGCTATCTGCTCGGCCACGCCTGCAAGTCAGCCCAACGCCATGGGCTGGTGATCCCGCACCTGGAACAGCTGCGACAGCGCCTGATTGCCCACCTGGACAACCTCGGATTGCCCAGCGACTGAGCAGCGGCTACGCTGCCCTCGTGTTCTTTTGCAGCGACGACTCTGATGCCATTGCGCCAACGCCTTGAAAACCTCCCGGTCGGCCAGAAACTGCTGGCCGCCCTGTTGGTGTTGTTGACCACCGTTCTGCTGGTGGCCAACCTGACCTTTATCAGCGCCGCCTACTACATTTCCCAGGAAAGCATGGCACCCCAGGCCTTGCAGACCATCGGCCGGCTGGTGGCGAACCCGAGCCTGATTTCCGACGCACTGCAATCGCCGCAAACCGCCAAGCGCCTGCTCGATGAGCTCAACAGCTACGGACCGCTGCGAGCAGCGGCCTTATATGACGGTGAGGGCGAACGCCTGGCACAGTTGCAACAGGGCGAAAAGCTCAAGTTGCCCGACCATTTCCGCCATATGCAGGCCTGGCAGGCCGGAGAGTTTCGCAGCAACCAGGTGATCACCCTGCCCCGTCCCGGCAAGACACCGGGGCATCTGTTGCTGGTGGCCAGCAGTGAATTGCCGACGGCGTTCTACACCGGCACCCTCACCGCCAGCCTCGGCATCCTGATCTTCAGTGTGTTGCTCTGGCTGGTGATTGCCCAACAGATCAAGCGCCTGATCACCCAACCGATCCATCAACTCGAAGAACTGTCACGCCAGGTCACCCGCGAAGAGAACTATTCACTGCGCGCCGCCCGGGGCAACCACGACGAGATCGGCAGCCTGGCCGAGGCATTCAACACCATGCTGTCGCGGATCGAAGCCCGCGAGCAACAGCTCAAGCGCGCCCGGGACGACTCCCAGGCCGCCTACGACCAGGCCCAAGGCCTGGCGGAAGAAACCCGCCATACCAATCGCAAGCTGGAATTGGAAGTCCAGGTGCGCAGCAAGATCGAGAAAAAACTCACCGGTTTCCAGAACTACCTCAACAGCATCATCGACTCCATGCCCTCGGCGCTGATCGCCCTCGACGAACAGCTCTACGTCACCCAGTGGAACCAGGAGGCCAGCGCGCTCTCCGGCACGCGCCTGGACGAGGCGCTGAACCAGCCGATCTTCCTCGCCTTCGAACCGCTCAAACCGTACCTGCCGCAGCTCAAGCAGACCGTCGAACAACATACGGTGGCGAAGATCGAACGGGTCACCTGGACCAAGGACGACGAAGCGCGACACTACGCCCTGACCTTCTACCCATTGATGGGCGGCGCCGGGCGCGGGGTGGTGATCCGCATCGATGACATCACCCAGCGCCTGTCGCTGGAGGAAATGATGGTGCAATCGGAAAAAATGCTCTCGGTCGGCGGTCTCGCGGCGGGCATGGCCCACGAGATCAATAACCCCCTGGGCGCGATCCTGCACAACGTGCAGAACATCCGGCGGCGGCTGTCGCCGGACCTGCCGAGGAACCTCGAACAGGCCGAGCAACTGGGCATCGAGCTGCCAGCGGTCAATCGTTACCTGGAAGGCCGGGAGATCCCGCAGCTGCTCGACGGCATCCAGCAGGCCGGTGCCCGGGCCGCGAAGATCGTCACCCACATGCTCAGCTTCAGCCGCCGCAGCACGCGGCAGATGGCACCCTGCGACCTGCCGGCGCTGATCGACCAGGCGGTGGAAATCGCCGGCAACGACTTCGACCTGGCGATAGGCTTCGACTTCAAGGGCCAGGCGATCATCCGTCAGTTCGACCCGAACCTGGGGCCGGTGCCCGGCACGGCCAACGAACTGGAACAAGTGTTGCTCAATCTGTTGAAAAACGCCGCCCAGGCAATCCACCAACGCCAGGACGACAGCGAACCGGGGCGCATCATCCTGCGCACTCGGCTGAATCCGCCGTGGGCGGAGATCCAGGTGGAAGACAACGGCATCGGCATGAGCGAAAACGTCCGTAAGCGGACCTTCGAGCCGTTCTTCACCACCAAGGAGATCGGCCAGGGCACGGGCCTCGGGCTGTCGGTGTCGTATTTCATCATCACCAATAACCACAAGGGCCAGATGGAAGTGCAATCGGCACCGGGCCAGGGCACTTGCTTTACCCTGCGCCTGCCGTTGGCCGGCACGTCCCTCACCCAGCAGGAAAACATACAACTGGAGCGCTGAGCATGGGCTTTCGCCTGTCGAAGATTTACACCCGCACCGGCGACAAGGGTGAAACCGGATTGGGCGATGGCCGTCGCGTGGCGAAGGACCATCCACGAATCGAGGCCATTGGCGAGGTGGATACGCTGAACAGCCAGCTGGGGTTGCTATTGGCCGGACTTGCCGCCGAAACCACGCGCTACCCGGCGCTGGGGGAAGTCAGTGACGTGCTGGCGCCATGTCAGCACCGCCTGTTCGATCTGGGCGGTGAACTGGCGATGCCGGCCTATCAGGCGTTGAATACGGCGGAAGTCGAACGACTGGAAGCGGCGATCGATGTCTGGAACGAGGAGTTGGGACCGTTGGAAAACTTCATCCTGCCCGGCGGCTCGACGCTGATTGCCCAGGCCCATGTCTGCCGCAGCCTGGCTCGCAGTGCCGAGCGTCGTTGCCAGCAGTTGAACACGGTCGAACCGCTGGCCGGGCCGGGGCTGGCTTATATCAATCGGTTGTCGGACCTGCTATTCGTGGCGGCCCGAGTGATAGCCCGGCGGCAAGGGGTGGCCGAGGTGCTTTGGGAGGCGGCGGCCAAGCCTGGGGATTGATCAAAAGAAATGTATCGCCTGTCAGGCCGCCTTCGCGGGCAAGCCCGCTCCCACATTGGATCTGCGTCAGACACTCAATCTGCGCTCACAACCGATCACCCTGTGGGAGCGGGCTTGCCCGCGAAGGGGTCAGCAGCCACACCACAAAAATCATGCCCCAGGCCAAAACGCCCGAATCCCCGCCACACCCTGAGCCCCAGCCTCCCAAGCTTTTTGCCGGTCATCAGGCCCGACCCCGCCCAGCAGATAAACCGGCTTGTTGAAACCTTCGATCAACCGCGCAGCTTCCTCCCAACCCAACGGCTGCGCCTCGGGATGGGTCTGGGTCGGTTGTACCGGCGAAAGCGTCACGAAATCCACATCCATCTGCTGCGCCAGGGCCAGTTCCTCAGCGTTATGACAGGAAGCCGCCAACCAGCGCTCCTTGCCGAACGGGCGACCGGCCGCTGCGTGTTTACGCAACTGCGCGGCGGTGATGTGCCAGCCAGCGGACGGAAAGTCCCCCAGCCACTCGAATGGCCCCTTGAGCATCAATTGCGCCTTGCCGGCGCACAACCCCGCCGCATCCACCGCCAGGTCGCGGTATTGCGGGTCGTAGCCGTTGGGGGCACGCAGTTGCACTAGCTTGATGCCGCCGGCGATCGCCTTCTGCAGGCCGCGCAGTAACGCCGGCGTCTCAAGGCCTTCAGGGGTGATCAGGTATTCGCCCGGCAAGCGGGCCGCAGCGACGATCGGTTGATTGGCGGCCGGAAACTCATAATTCGGCAGATCGCGGGCCGTCACCCAGGCCAGCGGCTGCCCCTCGGCGCCATGCGGCTCGCCGGTGAACGCCGAGACTTCCCAGACATCGAGCAATACCTGCTTGTCGGGGTAATCGTGGCGCACCTTGATCAGCGGTCGGGCGGTGCCGACCACTATCCCCAGCTCTTCATGGAGCTCCCGGGCCAGCGCCTTCTCGACGGACTCGTCGGCCTCGACCTTGCCACCGGGAAATTCCCACAGGCCGCCCTGGTGCTGGGTGTCGGCCCGTCGGGCGATCAGGATCTTGCCGGCAGCGTCACGAATGACTGCCGCCGCTACATGGACTCGTTTCACCGCGCAGTGTCCTCCAGGCCGGCCGTTTGCCACGCCTTGAGCGCCGGCCGTTGATAAAGGGGTTCGACTTGGGCCGCTCACCTCAAAAGTGTGCAGCCGTTGTGCCGCCATCGCGAGCTGGCTCGCTCCCACAGGGGATCTGTGGGGTGGCGTGAATTGAGTTCACACCACAGATCCCTGCTCGCGACAGGAGCAACTCGGTCCCGAGCCTTGTTAAGTCCGATACTCAGCGTTGATCTTCACGTACTCGTGGGACAAATCGGTAGTCCAGATCGTTTCGCTGCACTCACCACGCCCCAGCTCGATGCGGATGGTGATTTCTTCCTGCTGCATCACCGCCGCGCCCTGGGCTTCGGTGTAGGTCGCAGCACGAGCGCCTTGGCTGGCGATGCAGACTTCACTGAGGAACACATCGATCTTGCTCACGTCCAGCGCCGGCACGCCGGCACGACCGACCGCGGCGAGGATCCGGCCCCAGTTCGGGTCGGAAGCGAACAACGCCGTCTTGATCAGCGGCGAATGCGCCACGGTGTAGCCGACGTCCAGGCATTCCTGGTGATTGCCACCGCCGTTGACCTGCACGGTGACGAACTTGGTCGCGCCTTCGCCGTCACGGACGATGGCCTGGGCCACTTCCATGCAGACTTCGAACACAGCCTGTTTCAGGGCGGCGAACAGCGGGCCGCTGGCTTCGGTGATCTCAGGCAGGTTGGCCTTGCCGGTGGCGATCAGCATGCAGCAGTCGTTGGTGGAGGTGTCGCCGTCGATGGTAATACGGTTGAAGGACTTGTTGGCGCCGTCGAGCATCAGGTCTTGCAACACTTGGCGCGAAACCTTGGCGTCGGTGGCGATGTAGCCGAGCATGGTTGCCATGTTCGGCCGGATCATGCCCGCACCCTTACTGATACCGGTGACGGTCACGGTCACGCCATCGTGCTGGAACTGGCGGCTCGCGCCCTTGGGCAGGGTGTCGGTGGTCATGATCCCGGTGGCGGCCGCGGCCCAGTTGTTCTCCGACAGGTCGTCGAGAGCGGCCTGCAACGCGCCTTCGATTTTCTCTACCGGCAGCGGCTCGCCGATCACACCAGTGGAATACGGCAGCACCTGATTGGCATCGACACCGGTCAGTTCGGCCAGTTTTGCGCAAGTGCGCTCGGCGGCGGCCAGGCCTGGCGCGCCGGTGCCGGCGTTGGCATTGCCGGTGTTGGTCAGCAGATAGCGCACCGGCCCCTGCACGCGCTGCTTGGCAAGAATGACCGGCGCTGCGCAAAAGGCGTTGAGGGTGAACACGCCGGCGACCGTCGAACCTTCGGCGCAACGCATCACCACCACATCCTTGCGTCCGGGGCGCTTGATGCCCGCCGAAGCGATACCGAGTTCAAAACCGGCAACCGGGTGCAACGTTGGCAACGGACCAAGACCAACAGCCATGAATGCGCTCCTTTTAGATGTATGTCTGCGCCGCTCTCGTCGGGACGGCTAATCAAATGGCAAAACGCCGCGAGCCGTTTGAAACCGGTCGCGGCGTGGAGGGTTCAGCGTTGCAACGGGATTATTGGATCTGCCCGTGGCAATGCTTGTATTTCTTGCCCGAACCGCAGTAACACAGTTCGTTTCGGCCCAGCTTCTGCTCGTTGCGCACCGGCGCGCTCGCCAGGGCGACATCCACGTCGACGCCCTCTTCGGCAACGACTTCCAGGCCAGGGGCTTCGGCGTGCTCGAACTGCATGCGGGCAGCCAGGGCTTCGGCTTCCTGGCGCAGGCGGGCTTCTTCCTCGGCCGGGTCTTCGCGGCGGACCTGAACGTGGGACAGCACACGGATCGAGTCGCGCTTGATCGAATCCAGCAGATCGGAGAACAGCGTGTAGGATTCGCGCTTGTATTCCTGCTTCGGGTTCTTCTGGGCATAACCGCGCAGGTGGATACCATGGCGCAGGTGATCCATGGTCGACAGGTGGTCTTTCCACAGGTCGTCCAGTACCCGCAGCACAATCTGCTTCTCGAAGGAGCGCAGCGCCTCGGCGCCGGCCTGGTCTTCTTTCTCGTTGTACGCGGCGATCAGTTCGGCCAGCAGCCTTTCGCGCAGGGTCTCCTCGTACAGGTGGTCATCCTCGTCGAGCCACTGCTGGATCGGCAAGGACACGCCGAAGTCGCTGCGCAGGGCCGCTTCCAGTCCTGCGATGTCCCACTGCTCAGGTAGCGATTGCGGCGGAATGTGGGCGCTGACGGTAGCGTTGAGCACTTCCTGGCGGAAATCGGCGATGGTCTCGCCGATGTCGTCGGCGGCCAACAAACTGTTTCGCATGTGATAGATCACTTTACGTTGTTCGTTGTTGACGTCGTCGAACTCGAGCAGTTGCTTACGGATATCGAAGTTGCGCCCCTCGACCTTGCGCTGGGCCTTCTCGATGGCGTTGGTCACCATGCGGTGCTCGATGGCCTCGCCCGGCTGCATGCCCAGGGCCTTCATGAAGTTCTTCACCCGATCCGAGGCGAAGATGCGCATCAGGCTGTCTTCCAGCGACAGGTAGAACCGGCTGGAACCGGCGTCGCCCTGGCGACCGGCACGGCCGCGCAGCTGGTTGTCGATACGCCGCGATTCGTGACGCTCGGACGCGATCACCTGCAAGCCGCCGGATTCGAGCACCTGCTGGTGGCGCTTCTGCCAGTCGGCCTTGATCTGCGCGATCTGCTCCGGCGTCGGGTTTTCCAGCGAAGCGACTTCCACTTCCCAGTTGCCGCCCAGCAGGATGTCGGTACCACGGCCAGCCATGTTGGTGGCGATGGTCAGCGCACCCGGGCGACCGGCCTGGGCGATGATCTCGGCTTCCTTTTCGTGGAACTTGGCGTTGAGCACCTTGTGCTCGATGCCTTCCTTGGTGAGCAAGGCGGACATGTGCTCGGAGGTTTCGATGGTGGCGGTGCCCACCAGGATCGGACGGCCCTGGGCCATGCCTTCCTTGATGTCGTTGATGATCGCTGCGTACTTCTCTTCAGCGGTCAGGAACACCAGGTCGTTGTAGTCTTTACGCGCCAGCGGCTTGTTGGTCGGGATGACCACCACTTGCAGGCCGTAGATCTGGTGGAATTCGAACGCCTCGGTATCAGCGGTACCGGTCATGCCGGACAGCTTGTTGTACAGGCGGAAATAATTCTGGAAGGTGGTCGAGGCCAGGGTCTGGCTCTCGGCCTGGATATTCAGGCCTTCCTTGGCTTCGATGGCCTGGTGCAGGCCTTCGGACAGCCGACGACCGGGCATGGTACGACCGGTGTGCTCGTCCACCAGCACCACCTGGCCGTCCTGCACGATGTATTCGACGTTGCGATGGAACAGCTTGTGGGCACGCAGGCCGGCGTAGACGTGGGTCAGCAGGCCCAGGTTGTGGGCCGAGTAGAGGCTCTCGCCTTCGGCCAGCAGGCCGACGCGGGTGAGCATGTCCTCGATAAACTGGTGACCGGCTTCGTTGAGCTCGACCTGGCGGGTCTTCTCGTCGATGGTGTAGTGCCCGGCCTGGGTCACCTGGCCTTCGACTTCCTCGACGTGCAACTTGAGCTGCGGGATCAGTTTGTTGATCTCGATGTACAGCTTGGAGCTGTCCTCGGCCTGACCGGAAATGATCAGCGGGGTACGGGCTTCGTCGATGAGGATCGAGTCGACTTCGTCGATCACGGCGAAATTGAGTTCACGCTGGAATTTTTCTTCCAGGCTGAACGCCATGTTGTCGCGCAGGTAGTCGAAACCGAATTCGTTGTTGGTGCCGTAGGTGATGTCGGCGGCGTAGGCGGCACGCTTCTCTTCCGGCGGCTGGAACGGCGTGACGACGCCGACGGTCAGGCCGAGGAATTCGTAGAGCGGGCGCATCCAGTTGGCGTCGCGGCGGGCCAGGTAGTCGTTGACCGTCACGACGTGCACGCCCTTGCCGGACAGTGCGTTGAGGTAGACGCCCAGGGTCGCGACGAGGGTCTTGCCCTCACCGGTGCGCATTTCAGCAATCTTGCCTTCGTGCAGGGTCATGCCGCCGATCAACTGGACGTCGAAGTGGCGCATGCCCATGACCCGCTTGCCGGCCTCGCGGGCAACCGCAAAGGCTTCGGGCAGGAGCTGGTCAAGGGTTTCTCCCTTGGCGATGCGGTCCTTGAATTCGGCAGTCTTGGCGCGTAACTGATCGTCCGAAAGGGCCACCATTTGCTCTTCGAAGGCATTGACAGTCTGTACCGTCTTGAGCATGCGCTTGACTTCACGCTCGTTCTTGCTTCCAAAAAGTTTCTTTAACAAAGGCGCAAACATATCGGCAGGATCTTCCACACTAAAGGGATGGAGGGCGGCCCCGTGAGTCGCCCGTGCAGCCCTCATGGCCGCATGCGAACGAGCATTCTACCCGGAAACGATGGTGAGGAAAGTGGCGTTATTCCACGATGCTGGCACAGCGCTGTGACGGGGCCTGCTTAAAATAAGGGCTTTTGGGCGAACTTCAACCCATTAAATGCAGAAGTTACCAGTGTTTGTGTCAGTTAAACGCCTCGGACGACTGCGCCAAGGCGTGCCCGGTGCTTTCTGCTACCATGGCGCCTCTGTCACTTGTGGTAATCGTCCATGGCCTTTCGCCCTCTTCCAGCCAAGGCTCCCGCCGTCCTGCTGCGCGAAGCCAAACCGCTGAAAGCCCTCTTCGGCCACGCCCGGCGCCTGGGCCATTTGCAGCGCCTGCTGGACAGCCAGTTGCAACCTGCCGCCCGCGAGCATTGCCATGTGGCGTCGTGGCGCGAAGGCTGCCTGCTGCTGATTGTCACCGACGGCCACTGGGCCACGCGCCTGCGCTACCAACAGAAGCGTCTGCTGCGCCAATTGCAGGCGTTCGACGAGTTCGCCAACCTGACGCGGATCCTGTTCAAGGTCCAGCCGCCCACGGTGCAGGCCCGTGCCAAAGGGCACACCCTGGACCTGTCCAGTGATGCCGCCGCCACCATCCAGGCCACCGCCGATGGCATCAGCGATCCGCAACTGCGGGCGGCGCTGGAACGGCTGGCGGCGCATGCCCGGCCCAAGGCTTGAGGCCTTGCTTCACCTGGTAGATCGCTATCGCGAGCAGGCTCGCTCCCACAGGGGTCACTGTTGAACACAAAGTTTATGTCCACTGAAGGTCCACTGTCGGAGCGAGCTTGCTCGCGATAGCGGTGTGCCTGTGCAGGTGGTGTTGAATGTGCTGGCGCCATCGCGAGCAAGCTCGCTCCCACAGGGGGCACTGTTGAACACAAAGTTTATGTCCGCTAAAGGTCCACTGTGGGAGCGAGCCTGCTCGCGATGGCGGCGACCCGGTCTGCCGACTAGCGGCGCTTACTGCCCCCCAGCAACGACCCCATCAATCCGCGCACCAATTGCCGGCCCAGCTGATTGGCCGCCTGGCGCATGGCGGATTTCAATGCCTGGCCGGCCGCGGTGCCGAGGAACTCCCCGGCTTTGTCAGCAAAGCTCGGTTCTTCGACCTGCGGTTTACCCGGCGCTTCGGTCTGGGGTTCAAGCCCTTTGCGGCCCATCAACACCTCATAGGCCGATTCCCGATCGATCGGTTTGTCGTAACGACCTTGCAGCGACGAGTTGGCGATCAGCCCGGCGCGCTCGGCCTCGCTCAGCGGCCCGATGCGCGATTGCGGCGGCGCCACCAACACCCGCTGGACCATTTCCGGCGTGCCTTTTTCCTGCAAAGTACCAACCAAGGCTTCGCCGATCCCCAACTCAGTGAGCACCGCCAGGGCATCGAATTGCGGGTTGGGTCGAAAACCCTCCGCCACCGCCCGCAGGGATTTCTGCTCTTTCGCGGTGAAGGCCCGCAGGCCATGCTGGATGCGCAAGCCCAACTGCGCCAGCACATCGTCCGGCAGGTCACCCGGCGACTGGGTGACGAAATACACCCCCACTCCCTTGGAGCGAATCAGCCGCACCACTTGTTCCAGACGCTCCTGCAAGGCCTTGGGCGTACCGGCAAAAAGCAGGTGCGCCTCATCGAAGAACAGCGCCAGCAACGGTTTGTCCGCATCGCCGCGCTCGGGCAGTTGCTCGAACAACTCGGCCAGCAGCCACAGCAGGAACGTCGCGTAGACCTTCGGCGCCTCGTGGACCAGGCGGCTGGCGTCGAGCAAATGAATGCGGCCACGGCCATCGGCGGTCGGTTGCAGGATGTCTTCGAGTTGCAAGGCCGGCTCGCCAAACAATGCGTCCGCGCCCTGTTGTTCCAGCGTGGACAACCGTCGCAGCAAGGCCTGGCTGGAGCCGGTGGTCATCAGGGCCGCGTCGTCCCCCAGCAACTCGGGGTTGTCTTTGAGATGGTTGAGCAGCGCCTTCAGGTCCTTGAGGTCCAGCAGCAAGAGGCCTTCGCGGTCGGCGACCTTGAACGCGGCGTAGAGCGCCGATTGCTGGCTGTCCGTCAATTCGAGCAGGCTGCCGATCAACAGCGGGCCCATTTCACTCAAGGTAGTACGCAATGGGTGACCGGACTGGCCGTGGATATCCCACAAGGTCACCGGATAAGCCCTGGGCTGGTGATTGAGCCAGGGCATCGCGGCGATGCGCTCGGCGACCTTGCCCTGGGGACTGCCGGCGGCGCCGAGGCCGCACAGGTCACCCTTGATGTCCGCCGCGAACACCGCCACCCCGGCATCGCTGAACGCCTCGGCCAGGCGCTGCAGGGTGACGGTCTTGCCGGTGCCGGTGGCGCCCGCCACCAAACCATGACGATTCGCCAGGCGCATGGCCTGGCCGATAGGCTGGCCGGCGAGGTCGGCCCCGATAACGAGTTGCGCGAAATCCTGCATTTGGTCACCTGTGATTCATCTTTGGCGCTGCATGGTCGATAGCTAAAGCGACAGACCTCATCGAAAACTAAGGTCGGATAATTCCCCAGGGAGAGAAGGAAATATCAGCTTTATTTTCAGTACGGGGACATTTTGCGCTGCTTTACTAAAAAAGCACGCCTGGAAAAAAGACTTTAGCGGAACCCCGAACCATGAATAGAAATTTGCGCTTCAGCCATAAGATCCTGCTTGCTGCCGCCCTGATCGTCATCGCCGCCTTCGCCTCCTTCACGCTGTACAACGATTACCTGCAACGCAACGCCATCCGCGATGACCTCGACAGCTACCTGCATGAAATGGGCGATGTCACGGCGAGCAACATCCAGACCTGGCTGACCGGCCGCATCCTGCTGGTCGATAACCTGGCCCAGAACATCGCCATCAACCCGGATTCCGCCACGGTGTCCCGCCTGCTGGAACAGAAAGCGCTGACGTCCACGTTCATGGCGTCCTACCTGGGCGATGCCCAAGGCAGCTTCATCATTCGCCCCGATACGAAAATGCCCGACGGCTTCGATCCACGGGTTCGCCCCTGGTATAAAGGCGCGCAAAGCAGCAGTACCGCGACCCTGACCGAACCCTACATCGATGCGGCCACCGGCGCGCTGATCATCTCCATCGCCAGCGCCTCGCGCAACGCCACGCAAAGCATTGGCGTGGTGGGTGGCGACCTGAGCCTGCAAGCCGTCATCGACAACCTCAAGACCGTGGACTTCGACGGCATGGGCTATGCCTTCCTGGTCAGCGCCGACGGCAAGATCCTGGTGCACCCGGACAAGAACATGGTCATGAAGACCCTGGTCGAGGCCTTTCCCCGGAACACTCCGAAGATCAGCGACCAGATCAGCGAAGTCGAAGTGGACGGCCACACGCGCATCGTCACCTTCACGCCCATTAAAGGCCTGCCCTCGGTCAACTGGTATGTGGGTGTCTCGGTAGACAAGGACATGGCCTACTCCATGCTCAGCGACTTCCGCACCTCGGCCGTCGTGGCGACTGTCATCGCCGTGGTGTTCATCATTGCCCTTCTGAGCATGCTGATCCGCCTGTTGATCCAGCCGCTGCATGTCATGACCCGGGCCATGGAAGACATCGCCGACGGCGAAGGCGACCTGACCAAACGCCTGGTCATCCAGAACCAGGACGAATTCGGCATCCTCGGCACGGCGTTCAACCGTTTCGTCGAGCGGATCCACCGTTCGATCCGCGAGGTGTCCTCGGCCACCGAACACGTCAACGAAGTCGCCCTGCGCGTGGTCAGCGCATCGAACTCGTCGATGGTCAATTCCGATGAACAATCGAGCCGTACCAACAGCGTGGCCGCCGCCATCAATCAACTGGGCGCCGCCGCCCAGGAAATCGCCCGCAACGCCGCCCAGGCCTCCCATCAGGCCAGCGACGCCCGCGGCCTGGCCGAGGACGGCCAACAAGTGGTAGAGCGCAGCATCGCTGCGATGAATCGTTTGTCTCAGTTGCTGGGAACGTCGAGCAGCAACATCGAATCGCTGAACAGCAAAACCGTGAACATCGGTCAGATCCTTGAAGTGATCACCAGCATTTCCCAGCAGACCAACCTGCTGGCCCTCAACGCCGCGATTGAAGCCGCCCGGGCCGGTGAAGCCGGGCGCGGGTTCGCCGTGGTGGCCGATGAAGTGCGCAACCTGGCCCACCGCACCCAGGAATCGGCGCAGCAAGTGCAGACCATGATCGAAGAGTTGCAGGTCGGTGCCCGGGATTCGGTCACGACCATGAGCGACAGCCAGCGCCACAGCCAGCAGAGCGTGGAAATCGCCAACCTGGCCGGCGAGCGCCTGAGCAGCGTGACCCAGCGCATCGGCGAGATCGACGGCATGAACCAGTCGGTGGCCACCGCCACCGAGGAACAGACCGCCGTGGTGGAGTCGATCAACGTCGACATCACCGAGATCAACACCCTGAACCAAGAAGGCGTGGAAAACCTGCAATCGACCTTGCGCGCCTGTTCCGACCTGGAGCAGCAGGCGGCGCGGTTGAAGCAATTGGTGGGGAGTTTCAGGATCTAGAGCGCCTGGACTGGCCTCATCCGAGCAAGCTCGCTCCCACAGGGATTTGCGCTAACCCTGTGGGAGCGAGCTTGCTCGCGATAGGGCCCTGTCAAATCAAGCAACACTCCACTGACACCCCACCCCCCACAACCCAACCGAACATCTATTCTTCATAAAGGTCAACAAAGGGAGAACTCAGACCGGAGGGATGTTCATCGTGCATATAGCGGACATAACCATGTTCTACGCCCCCGCCAGCGGCGGCGTGCGCACTTACCTGGATGCCAAGCACCGGCGCCTGGGCGACCGGCCCGGTATTCGCCACAGCCTGCTGATTCCCGGCGCGCATCTGAGCGAACATGACGGGATCTACAAGGTCCCCGCCCCTGCACTGCCGTTCGGCAAGGGTTATCGCTTCCCGCTGCGCCTGGCACCTTGGCGAAATGTCCTGCGTGATCTGCAACCGGACCTGATCGAAGTCGGCGATCCCTACCTCACTGCCTGGGCCGCGCTGGATGCCCGGCGCCAGTTGGACGTACCGGTCATCGGCTTCTACCACTCCGACCTGCCGCTGCTGGTGAGCAACCGCATGGGCAATTGGTTCACCCCCAATATCGAGGCGTACGTCAGCAAGTTGTACGGTAACTTCGACCGCGTCCTCGCCCCAAGCCAGGTCATGGCCGACAAACTGACCGGCCTGGGCGTCAGGAATGTCTACGTGCAGCCCCTGGGCGTGGATCTGCAAACCTTCAACCCGGCGGCCCGTGACCCGGAGCTGCGAGCCGAACTGGGGATCGCCGAGGACACGCGATTGCTGGTGTTCGCCGGTCGCGGCTCCAAGGAAAAGAACCTGCCGGTGCTGCTCAAGTGCATGAAGCGCCTGGGCGAGCGTTATCACTTGTTGCTGGTGGGCTCTTCGATGCCGGCCTTGGTGCCGGATAACGTCACGGTGGTCGATGAATTCTGCCCGGCGCCGCAAGTCGCCCGGCTCATGGCCAGCGCTGACGCATTGCTGCACGCCGGGGACCAGGAAACGTTCGGCCTGGTGATCCTCGAAGCCATGGCCAGTGGCATTCCGGTGGTGGCGGTGGCGGCCGGGGCGTTCACCGAGATCGTCCACGAAGACTGCGGCTTGCTGTGCGCGCCCAACAACCCACAGGCCATGGCCAACGCCGTGCGGCAACTGTTCTCGGAAGGCTGCCAGCGCCGGGGTGCACTGGCGCGACGGCATGTGGAAAAGCACTACGCCTGGGACACTGTGGTCAACAGCCTGCTCGGGCACTACTACGCCGTACTCGGTGCGCAGATGCCAATGCTGGCCAATGCTTGAGGCGAGGTCCGTGTCGATGAATCACTCGCCCAGCGTGTTACTGGTGCTGCACGACGTGGCGCCGCAGACTTGGCCCGACTACCAGCCTTTTGTCGAAGCCGTCGATGCCCTCGGTCAGGTGCCGATGACGTGGCTGGTGGTGCCGGATTTTCATCACGCCAACGCCCTGGAGAATCATCCAGGGTTCCGCCGTTTACTCGACAGTCGGGTCGAACGCGGTGACGAACTGGTATTGCACGGCTATTACCATTGCGATGACGGCCCCCCGGCCCTGCACCCCAAGGATTGGTTCATGCGCCGGGTCTATACCCACGAAGGCGAGTTCTACCGGTTGTCCGAGGACGACGCCCTCGCCCGCCTGCGCGCCGGTGTCGACCTGTTCCAGCGCTACCAATGGCCGCTGCACGGTTTCGTCGCACCGGCCTGGTTGATGAGCGAAGGCACGCGCCAGGCCTTGCGTCAGTTGCCGCTGAGCTACACCAGTGACACCCAGCATCTGTATCGCTTGCCGGACTTCACCCCCATCGACGCTCCCGGCCTGGTCTGGAGCGCCCGAAGCGCCTGGCGCCGTGGCTTGTCGAAAGTCCTCAGCGACCAGCGCGAGCAACGCTGGCGCCAGGCCCCGGTGATTCGCCTGGGCCTGCACCCGGTGGACATGCGCCACGGGTTTTCCCGGGACTACTGGCTGCAGACCCTCAAGCGCCTGCTTGCCGATGGCCGCGTGCCGATGACCAAGGCCGGTTGGCTGGCGACCCAGGGCCTGCGGGTCAGCAGCGCCGCATGAAGCGGACACTTTGGCTGGCCGCTGCCCTGCTCACGGCGCTGCTGGTGCCGTTGCTGGTGGGCGGCGGGGAAATGTGGGCGCGGGTGCAACGTTTTCCCTTGCCGCTGCTGCTGACCATGCTCGGCATGATCGTCCTCTGCTGGGCCCTGAACTCCGTGCGCCTACGCCTGTTGCTGGGCGAACATCGCGGGCGCATCGGCGGGTTGAAGAGCATGGGCGTGGTGATGTCCACTGAGTTCGCGATGTGCGCAACGCCTGGCGGCAGCGGCGGGCCGCTGACCTTGATGGCGCTGCTGGCGCGCAACGGTGTACGCCCGGCCCATGGCAGCGCAGTGTTTGCCATGGACCAGTTGAGCGATTTGCTGTTTTTCCTATGTGCCTTGGTTGGCATTCTGTTCTACGCGCTGTTCCAGAACCTCAGCCAGCGCATGGAATGGATGCTGGCATTGAGCGCGATTTCAATGTTTGGCGGGTTGCTCGGCTGCGTGATCGTGGCGCGCTATCACCGCCGGTTGATTCTGCTGGGCGCCCGGCTGCTGTGCCGTCTACGCGTCAAATCAACTACCCGTCGGCGCTGGGCCCGCAAGATCCTGCATTTTCTCGCGGCGTTCACCGACACCTTGAAATTGCCGCGCCAGACATTGTTCCAGGTGTTTGGCCTGACCTGTTTGCATTGGGCGCTGCGCTACAGCGTGTTGTACCTGGCGTTGAAAGGCCTGGGGGCGGATTTGCAATGGGCCTGGAGTTTCCTGATCCAGATGCTCTCCCTCAGCGCCGGACAGTTCAGCCTCCTGCCAGGCGGCGCCGGAGCGGCCGAACTGACCTCGGCCGCCTTGCTGGCGCCCATGGTCGGCAAATCCACCGCCGCCGCGTCGATCCTGATCTGGCGGGCGGTGACCTACTACTTTTACCTGGTGGCTGGCGGGCCGGTGTTCTTCTTGATGGTCGGGCGACCGTTGATCAAGAGGCTGATGCGGTTGCGGCAGGCGTGAGGTAAACCACAGGCCCGTCCCCACCCGTGGCGAGGGAGCTTGCTCCCGCTGGGCTGCGCAGCAGCCCCAAAACCAGGCGCCTCGGTGTGTCAGACTGGCCCATGCAGACTTAATGGGGCCGCTTCGCAGCCCAGCGGGAGCAAGCTCCCTCGCCACAGGGACTGGTGATTTCCCTGAGTTGGCGGGGTTATTCGGGGTTGTCCTGGGGATGCAACTGCTCCCACAACTGTGCAGCATCAGGAAACTCAGTGCCGTCTTCCGGGCTCAGTTCGTCCGGGTCGAAGCGGCTCAAGCAGCCTTCGCCCAGGGTGGCCGGCGCCTTGGAAGTGGCTTTGTCCAGTGGATTGGTCATGGCGAGCCTCGTGAAAAAGGGCCTGGCGATCGCTCGTCCAGGCCCTTGTCAGTGTAGTCAGAACACCACGGTCTTGTTGCCGTGCACCAGCACCCGGTCTTCCAGGTGATAACGCAAGCCCCGCGCCAGCACCATCTTCTCCACGTCACGGCCGAACCGCACCATGTCTTCGATGCTGTCGCTGTGGCTGACACGCACCACGTCCTGCTCGATGATCGGGCCGGCGTCCAGCTCCTCGGTCACGTAGTGACAGGTCGCGCCGATCAGCTTCACACCGCGCATCGAAGCCTGGTGGTATGGCTTGGCACCGACGAACGACGGCAGGAAGCTGTGATGGATGTTAATTACCTTGTGAGCATATTCGCTGCACAGGGCCGGCGGCAGGATTTGCATGTAGCGGGCCAGCACCACCACCTCGGCGTCGTGGTGCTTGACCAGCCGCGAGACTTCGGCGAATGCCGGTTGCTTGTCCTGCGGATCGACCGGGACGTGGTAGTACGCAATGCCGTGCCACTCCACCATGCTGCGCAAGTCGTCATGGTTGGAAATCACGCAGGCGATGTCGCAATCGAGTTCATCGCTGTGCCAGCGGTGCAACAGGTCGGCAAGGCAGTGGGACTCGCGGCTGGCCATCAGCACCACGCGCTTTTTCTGCTCGGTATCGGTGATGCGCCAGTCCATCGAGAACTCTTCGGCGATCGGGGCGAACGCCTCGCGAAAAGCCTCGAGGCCAAAGGGCAGCGAGTCGGCGCGAATCTCGTGGCGCATGAAGAACCAGCCGCTTTGATTGTCCGAGTGATGACTTGCTTCAGTGATCCAGCCGTTATGGGACGCCAGAAAGTTACTGACTTTAGCAACGATACCGACGCGGTCCGGGCAAGAAATCACCAGCCGAAAAGTGCGCATTAGGGAACTCCAGAACTTCGCAAAGGCGGCCATTCTAGCCATTGCGCGGCAAAACTGCAGTATTGATGACGCCTCGCGTCCATCCAACACGTCCCAGGCAAGGCCGCGCGGCACGGGCTGCATGTGTAAACGGATGTTGGAAACGCCCTCATGCTATTTAAATGCAATAGCCATTTTGTGGCACACCACTAATTAATTAACTGAATCACCGGTTAAATGTTTACTTGATGAAACTGTCTGATTACTATTGCCGCACTGTCTCCTTGTCACCCGTGTCCTACATAAGGTAGTCCTCATGTCCCTGATCAATGAATACCGCAACACCGAAGAAGCCATCAAAGAACTGCAAAAACGCCTGGAACAGCTGTCCAAAGACGACAAACTGCAAAAAGAACTGGAATTCGAAGGCAAATTGCGCGCACTGATGGGCGAGTATTCGAAGTCCCTGCGTGACATCGCTGCCCTGCTGGATCCAGAAGCTAAGTCGAGCAAAGCCCCACGTGGCGCCGTGAAAACTACTGGCACCAAACGCGCTCGCAAAGTTAAGCAGTACAAGAACCCGCACAACGGTGAAGTCATCGAAACCAAAGGCGGCAACCACAAGACTCTCAAAGAGTGGAAAGCCAAGTGGGGCGGTGATGTGGTTGAAGGCTGGGCAACCCTGCTGGGCTAAGGCTCGCCGGTTCGCACCGCTTCATCGAAACATGAAAAAACGCCAGATTGTCTGGCGTTTTTTGTGCCCGTGATTTTCCACTTCATCGCGACTAAAGGCTTAAACGTTTGCGCAATTGCTGGCTGTAACCCTGCCATTGCTCGAGTACTTGCTGCTGCAATGGCGTCGCCAGCCCCATCCACTCTGCCATCGCCGCGTCAAAACTTTCCAGGGTATTAGGCGCGCCCCATTCCGGGGATGACAGGCGTTGTCGGCAAAACATTTTCCAGCGTGCCTGCTCTTCTGGATTCAACGTATCGGCAAAGTTACGTGCCCGATAGCGGAACAATAGTTCCGGCAAACGCTCATCATCGAACGGCCAAAGCTCTTGCGCCAACTGCGCCGGATCTGCCATACGCACTTGTTCACATAAACGCCGATCGCGATCGCCCATGAACCCAGCGTATAACTGTTGCTCGGGGTCTTCATTGGCCGAGAAATCCTCGCGGCCATAAATAGCCTGAAGTTTGTCCTGCCAGACATTCTGTGCGTCAGTCAGTCGCACCACCCGTTGCCGGTAGCCTTCCATGTCCAGTTGCAGCCGCTGTTGATCCTCGGCACGCAGCACCGCCAGCGGCGCGATGACCGGGCATTTATTGATATGAATGAGCTTGAGCGGCACCGGCAGCTCGCCATCGAGCAGTTCCTCCCGACGGGTGTACAGACGCTGGCGGAGGATCTCGGCCTCATGCTCCAGCAGGCCCTGCGGATCCAGGTGCAGGTCGCAGACAATCAGCGCGTTGCGGTTCTTCGGATGCCAGGCCAGCGGAAGGACCACACCGACGAAGTTGCGCGCCGCCGAGAAACGCCCGGAGATATGCACCATCGGTTGCAACAGGCGAATCTGATCCATGACTTTCTGTTTGCTGCGCAACTGAAAGAGCCAGTCGTAGAGCCGCGGCTGCTTCTGGCGGATCAGGCGCGCCAGGGCGATGGTCGCACGCACATCCGACAATGCATCGTGGGCCTGTCCGTGATCGATGCCATTGGCGGCGGTCAGTCGTTCGAGCTTGAGGGTGACGCGCCCGTCCTCCTGCGGCCATTCGATACCGTCGGGACGCAGGGCATAGGCGGCGCGTACCAGATCGATCAGGTCCCAACGGCTGTTACCGCCCTGCCATTCGCGGGCGTAGGGGTCGAAGAAATTCCGATACAGGCTGTAACGGGTCATCTCATCGTCGAAACGCAGGGTGTTGTAGCCCGCGCCGCACGTGCCGGGCGCGGCCAGTTGCGCATGCACGCGAGTCATGAAATCCGCTTCGCTCAAACCCTTTTCCGCCAGGCACGCCGGGGTAATCCCGGTGATCGCGCAAGCCGCCGGATGAGGCAGGATGTCATCGCTGGGCCGGCAGTAGAGATTCACCGGTTCGTCGATTTCATTGAGCGCAAAATCGGTACGAATTCCCGCCACCTGCAAGGGCCGGTCGCAACGCGGGTTGATCCCGGTGGTTTCGTAGTCGTACCAGAAGATAGAAGTCACGGGCTGTTCCTGAACTTGAGACTGGCGAAGTCTAGGCGCTCGAACCCGCCCAGGGCCAGCGGCGGTGTAACTTTTGATATCCCTGCCGCCACAAAAAATTTGAGGTGAAAACAGAATCCATAACCCCACAGCCCCCCTGTGGGAGCGAGCCTGCTCGCGATGACGGCGGTACATTCAACATCACTGTAACCTGACACACCGCTATCGCGAGCAAGCTCGCTCTCACAGGGATTTGGGGTGTACAAAAATCTAGGTATATCGCCGATGCATGAAATGACCTGCACGGCCATATCGTTTGCCTGCACAAAGGCTGCTAGCATCGCAGCCCATAGACTCTTCGAACCGGCCCCAGCACTCAGGTTGCCCATGCTCGAGACACCAGCACTGCAAAGGAACGCGACGCTGCCCGCGCCGCTGGACACGCGGTACCAGGTTGAAACGCCCGAAGGCATCGACCTGCCCTTGCGCCCGGCGGGGTTGATGCCCCGAGCCATCGCTTTCACCATCGACCTGGGCATCCGCGGCCTGGTCCTGGGCCTGCTTTTTCTCATCCTGGCGTTCTTCGGCGAACTGGGCCTCGGCCTGGGCTCCATCCTGCTGTTCGTGATCAGCTGGTGGTACATGGTGCTGTTCGAGGTACTGAACCAGGGCCGCTCGCCGGGCAAACAGATCATGGGCCTGCGCGTGGTGCAGGATGATGGCCGGCTCATCGGCTGGTCGGCCTCGCTGATCCGCAACCTGTTGCGCTTCGTCGACATGCTGCCCTTCGGCTATACCTTCGGCGCGATCAGTTGCCTGCAACACCCGGCCTTCAAACGCCTCGGCGACCTGGCCGCCGGCACGCTGGTGGTCTATCGGGAGCAACCGGTCAAACGCCCCGCATTGCCCATGGCACCGGCGCTATGCGCGCCATTTGCCCTTGCCTTGAACGAGCAACGCGCCGTGCTTGGGTTCGCCGAACGCCAGGCCGAACTGTCCCGGGAACGGGTCGACGAACTGGCGGCCATCCTTGCTGCGCCATTGAAGGTCCAGGCCCCGCGAGCCGCGGCTGAACTCAATGGCATCGCCCGCGGCCTGCTGGGGCCTACATGAAACAAAGCCTTTTCGAAAGCCGACACCAAGGGGAATGGGACCAGCTGTCCCGGCTGCTCGACCAATTGGAGCGCCGCCGCAACGTGGCCCAGAGCAGCGATTTCCCTCCCGCCTACCGGCGACTCTGCCATCACCTGGCCCTGGCCCAGGCCCGGGGCTACAGCAGCTTGCTGGTGGACACGCTGCAACAACTGGCGCTGCGCGGCCACCAGCAACTTTACCGGGACAGCAGCCGGCCATCGTCGAGCCTTTCGGCGTTCATCCTCGCCGGTTTTCCGCAGCTGGTGCGTGAACAATGGCGATTCGTGCTGGCCGCCAGCCTGATGTTCCTCGGCAGCCTGGCGATCACCGGGGTCCTGGTCTACCTGTTCCCGGAACTGGTCTACAGCATGCTGGGCGCCGATGAAGTCGCCCAGATCCGCGGCATGTACGACCCGGCGTCCGGACACCTGGGGCGCTCCGTCGAACGGGCTGCCAGCGAAGACTGGGTCATGTTCGGCTACTACATCATGCACAACATCGGCATTGCCTTTCAGACCTTCGCCAGCGGCATGCTGTTTGGCCTGGGCAGCGCGTTCTTCCTGTTCTTCAATGGCCTGACCATCGGCGCGGTGGCCGGTCACCTGACTCAGATCGGCTCCGGCAGCACGTTCTGGTCATTCGTCATCGGCCACGGCGCCTTCGAACTCACCGCCATCGCCCTGGCCGGCGCCGCCGGCCTGCAACTGGGCTGGGCCTTGGTCGCGCCGGGGCGCCTGACCCGGGGCGAAGCGTTGCGCATCGCCGCGAGTAAAAGCGTGCGGATCATCGGCGGCGTGATGCTGTTGCTGCTCATCGCCGCGTTCATCGAAGCGTACTGGTCCTCCAGTGCCGTCACGCCCGCCACCAAATACACCGTTGGCGCGCTGTTGTGGCTACTGGTGATCAGCTATCTGTCGCTTGCCGGACGGGATCGCCATGCGCCTGAGTGATGCCACCGTCGTCATTCGCCCGCGCACCAGCTGGGAAGCCATGGACCTGGGCGTGCTGATGAGCCAGCAGCATCGACGGTTGCTGATGACCAGCTGGGCGCTCATCACCCTGCCGGTGTACCTGTTGCTGGCCCTGTTACTGTGGGATTCACCGTCCCTGGTGGTCTTCCTGTTCTGGTGGCTGAAGCCGGCCTTCGAGCGCCTGCCGCTGTACATTCTGTCCAAGGCTTTGTTCGGTGAGACGCCGACCTTGCGACAGGCGTTGCGACAGTGGCCGGCCCTGCTCAAGCCGCAGCTGTTCGCCAGCCTGACCTGGCGCCGGTTCAGCCTGAGCCGCAGTTTCCTGATGCCAGTGGTGCAACTCGAAGGCCTGGCCGGCGAGGCACGCCAGCAGCGCTTGCAGGTCTTGCTGCAGCGCAATCGCGGTGCGGCGCAGTGGCTGACCATCATCGGCATGCACCTGGAAACCGCCCTGTGGTTCGGCCTGATGGCGCTGTTCTACCTGTTCGTGCCGCAACAAGTGGAAGTGGAATGGGACTGGCAGATGCTGATCGCGGCAGCCGAGTACGACTGGCTGTGGTTCGAACACCTGATCAACTTTCTCTACCCGCTGCTGTTGATCGTCTGGGAACCGATCTATGTCGCCTGCGGCTTCAGCCTCTACCTGAACCGGCGCACGATCCTCGAAGCCTGGGACATCGAGCTGGTGTTCCGCCGTTTGCGTCAGCGCTTGAGCAGCGTCGCCCCCATGCTGATGCTGGTGGCGCTGAGCCTGCTGCCGTTGGCGCCCCAAGCCTGGGCCGATGAGAACGACAGCGGCCCCGACAGCCCGCGCATGCTCAACCAACCGCTCACCAGCCAGGCCTCGCGGGACAGCATCGAAGCCGTCCTGAATGCCCCGCCGTTCAAGAACCCGCAAACCGTCACCCGTTATCGCTTCGGCGAAGAATCGTCCGAAACCGCCGAAGCCCCCGAGAGCAGCACCGACCTCGGCTGGCTCAAGGCCTTTCTCAAATGGCTGGGAAGCCAACGCTTCGACGTCGCCGCGACGCTGATCCAGGTAGTGCTCTGGGCCTGTCTGGTGAGCGCGATCGTCTGGCTGGCCTGGCGTTATCGCGAACGGCTCAACGGCCTGGTGAACCGCCAGCCGCCGAAACGAGCGCTGCCTACGGATCGACCGGCACCGGTGCAAATGTTCGGCCTGGATATCCGTGAAGAAAGCCTGCCGGTGGACGTCGCAACCCGTGTCGAGCAGCTATGGGCCGCGAATCCACGGGAAGCGCTGGGCCTGTTGTACCGGGCGCTGCTCAGCCGTTTGCACTATGACTTCAAGCTTGCGCTGAAAGCGTCCGACACCGAAGGCCAGGTGCTGCAACGCATTGAACAGCTCCAGCAGCAAGATCTGCTGGGGTTCAGCGCCAGCCTGACCCGGCATTGGCAAGACATCGCTTATGGGCATCGGGCTCCGCCGCCCCATCTGCAACAGGAACTGTGCGATGCCTGGCGCGGGCTGTTCGGTCCGCAGGTGTCCCCATGAGTCGGCGTGCCGGGCTGGTGGTCGCGGCGGTGATCGTCGCGCTGGTGGGCGCATTCGCCATTTACCTTTATTCCAAGGCCATACCGTACCAGGAAACCGTCGATCACGGCCCTTCGCCACAAGCCCAGGCCAACCCATACCTGGCCGCCGAATATTTCCTGCGCCAGCAGGGCATCAATGTCGAGCACGCCAACAGCCTGAACGTGCTCCCGACCCTGGAGCCGCGCCAGCACAGCCTGTTGCTGCTGGGAGAACGCAGCGACATGACGCCTCGGGAAGTCGATCAGTTACTGAACTGGACCCGGGCCGGCGGACGCCTGGTCTTCGTGGCCGAAGCCTTGTGGGATGACAAGACCGGCAGCAGCGGCGACCTGCTGCTGGACCGCGTGCGCCTGCGCCAGTTGCTGAGCGAGGACCTCAAGGAGCCAGAGCCGGAACTGATCAAGGAGCCTTACCCCGAGCTGACCAAGTTGTACCTGGAAGACGAAGAGGCACCGGCGTATGCGTCCTTCGACACCGACTTCCACCTCGAAGACCCGCACAACCTGGCCCAGGCCTGGGCCAACAGCGCCCTGTCGACGCACATGATGCAACTGAACCTGGGCCTGGGCTCGATCACCGTGATCACCGACGCCGAGTTGTGGAAGAACGAGCAGATCGATCAATACGACAACGCCTGGCTGCTCTGGTACCTGAGCGCCGATACCGACGTCACGCTGCTGTTCAACATCGATCACGATAACCTGCTGACCCTGCTGCTGCGCTATTTCCCCCAGGCGTTGATAGCCCTGGCGGCCCTGGTCGCCCTGTGGTTCTGGCATTCGGCGGTGCGCGATGGCCCCGTGCAACAACCCGCGCCCAAGGCGCGGCGTCAGCTGGAGGAACATTTGCAGGCCAGCGCCGGTTTCCACCTGCGGCACAACGGCCGAGAGCATCTGTTGCACGCCTTGCAGCAAGACGTACTGCGTCGAGCCCGGCATCTTCATCCGGGTTTTGAAAAACTGGCCGTCGCCGAACAATGGCAGGTGCTCGCGCGCCTGACCCGCCAACCCACACGAGCCATCAGCCAAGCCTTGAGCCCCCGGCCGAAACAGCGCATGTCCAGCGCCGAGTTCTGCCGCCAGGTCGCCCATTTGCAAACTCTCAGGAACGCCTTATGAACGGCTGCCAGGTTTCGGGTAGTTTCAACATGCATTACACCGATCGACTCAGAAAATCGGTCCTTTGGGAGACGTTTTCACTGGGAGACTATGAAAAGGCATGCCACATCGAGACGTAGGTGAACTCTGCAAAAAAATCCGCAAAAAAATTGTAGATAAACTATCGTAGGTTACGCATCAAGCCCAGCAATCACGGGCGTAATCGGCCATTTAACTTTCCGCAAAAATATCCGCATACTTCGCCGAGCAGATGGCCGTTTGTGTTCTGGAAGCAAAACGATGATTACCTCAAAAACCTACCTCGACCCAGTACTGCCAGAAAATCTGCCCGACTCGATCATTCGGGCCGCAGATCAACTGCCGCGCAAGGCAGAATTTCTCGCAGGACGGCTCGCCGATGAGACATCGAAGCAATTGGCGGGTCTGCTGCGCATCACCAACACCTATTACTCGAATCTGATCGAAGGGCATCGAACCGAGATCGCTGACCTCCAGGCTGCCCGCACGACACCGAAACGGGAAAGAAAGGAGCTCAAAGAGCTTGCCGTGCAGCACATGACGCAACAGGAGGTAATGGAACGGATGCTTCGCATGCGACCAGCGGAGAGCTTCTCTGCCATGTTCGATCCCAAGCTGATTGCGACTATTCATCGTCGACTTTTCAAGGACGCTTCCAGAAAGGACCTTACCCTGAGCGATGGTCGCTTGATGGAACCGGGCAGATTGCGGGCCCAAGAGGATGAACAAGTTCAAGTGGGTGCGCATGTCGCTCCAGCTGCTGCCGCTGTGCTACCCATGCTTGAGCATATTCAGCTGCACTTGGGACGAATCAAGGATCCACGACGTCAGCTCATCGCCACCCTGGCAAGTCACCACCGTGTGGCGCTCGTTCACCCTTTCCTCGATGGCAATGGCCGGGTGACTCGGATGCTGACTCACCTGCAACTTATTCACCTGGGGCTGAAACCTTTTCTCTGGTCGCTGTCTCGGGGCTTGGCGCGTAGGCAGGACGAGTACTATCGCTTCCTCGCTTTAGCTGATCGCCCTCGCGAAGGTGACCATGACGGGCGCGGCCAACTCTCACAGCGTCATTACTTCAACTTTATCGAGTTCATGCTCGACGTTTGCCTCGACCAGATTGATTACATGACAACTTCGCTGAACCCAGCCAAGTTGCGTGAACAGGTTATTCATGTGTTCGCGACGGATCCTGATCTTCGCCGTGCCGGCATCAGACTCACCAGTGCAGGCGCCGTGTTGGCGCTTCTGACCCAGGGTGCGATGCCACGTGCCGAGTTTAAAGTGTTCACCGGCTTGAAGGACCGGCTTGCAACGGAAGAACTGAGCCGCTTGATCGAAGCGGGGATAGTGGTCAGTAAAACCCCCAGGTCTCGCACGGTGGAAGCGGGCTTGCCCGCCCGCTTCGCCGGGTTGATCTTTGCGAACCTGCATTTTCAAATGGGCTGACGGGCGCCCGACACGGACATCCTTCACAAAAATCATGCTGCGCGGATGTTTTATAGGATATTGGGAGTGAACAGTTATGTACGAGAGCGCCAGAACCTATGACTGAACAGAACGAACCTGTCGACGGCCAGGCCCACGCCGCCCAACAGCGCCAGCGCGCCAGTCAGCTGGCCCAGGCGATTCGCGGCGAGCTGCACAAGGCGCTGGTCGGCCAGGCGGCGGTGATCGACGATGTGCTGACCGCGCTGATTGCCGGCGGTCATGTGCTGCTCGAAGGCGTTCCGGGCCTGGGCAAGACGTTGCTGGTGCGGGCCCTGGCGCGCTGTTTCGGCGGCGAGTTCGCGCGTATCCAGTTCACCCCCGACCTGATGCCCAGCGATGTCACCGGGCACGCGGTGTACGACTTGCAGACCGAGCAATTCAAGCTGCGCAAAGGGCCGGTGTTCACCAACCTGTTGCTGGCCGACGAGATCAACCGCGCACCGGCCAAGACCCAGGCCGCGCTGCTCGAAGCCATGCAGGAGCGCCAGGTCACCCTCGAAGGCCGCGCCCTGCCCATCGGCCAGCCGTTCATGGTGCTGGCGACCCAGAACCCGATCGAACAGGAAGGCACCTACCCGCTGCCCGAGGCCGAGCTCGACCGTTTCATGCTCAAGGTGCGCATGGACTACCCGGACGCCGACCAGGAATTGAACATGGTGCGCCAGGTCAGCCGCTCGACCCGCGCCGATATGCTCGACGTGCAGCCGCTGCGCACGGTGTTGCAGGCCAAGGACGTGCAGGCGCTGCAACGCATCGCCAGCGACCTGCCGATGGACGACCAGGTGCTCGACTACGCCGTGCGCCTGGCGCGCACCACCCGCAGCTGGCCGGGCCTGACCCTCGGCGCCGGGCCGCGTGCCTCGATTGCCCTGGTCCGTTGCGCTCGGGCGCGGGCGCTGTTGCGCGGCGGCGAGTTCGTCGTGCCGGACGACATCAAGGGCTGCGCCCTGGCCGTGCTGCGTCACCGGGTACGACTGGCGCCGGAACTGGACATCGAAGGGTTGTCGGTGGACCAGGTGCTGGGGCAGTTGCTCGACCAAGTGCCGGCGCCGCGGTTGTGATGACGGACGTTCGGCTGACACCATCTACCGTGGCGAGGGAGCTTGCTCCCGCTGGACGCGCAGCGGCCTCTTGCGGTGTGTCTGACATAGCCAGGGGTCTGCTTCGCAGCCCAGCGGGAGCAAGCTCCCTCGCCACAATGATCGTGCCTGACACAGTTTCTGTAGCAAAAATGGCCTCTGTGGCAAGCACTGCCTCTGTAGCAGAAATGGCCTCTGTGGCAAGCACTGCCTCTGTAGCAGAAATGGCCTCTGTGGCAAGCACTGCCTCTGTGGCAGAAATGGCCTCTGTGACAAGCACTGCCTCTGTGGCAGAAATGGCCTCTGTGGCAAGCACTGCCTCTGTGGCAGAAATGGCCTCTGTGACAAGCACTGCCTCTGTGGCAGAAATGGCCTCTGTGACAAGCACTGCCTCTGTGGCAGAAATGGCCTCTGTGGCAAGCACTGCCTCTGTGGCAGAAATGGCTGTTGTGACAGGCACAATTGCTGTGGCGAGGGAGCTTGCTCCCGCTGGGCTGCGCAGCAGCCCCCTGGGTTTGCCTGACACACCGCAAGGGGCCGCTGCGCGGCCAGCGGGGATAAATCCCCTCGCCACAATAAATGCGACCACCACGGAAAAACACCCATGAAACCCTCGCGCCTGCTGCTGATCTGGCTCGCGGTCCTGCTGGCGGTGAGTGTGCTGCTGGGCGCGTTGCGAGCGCTGGACGTGGCGGTGCCATCGACACTATTGTCGATCAACTGGGGCTTGATGCTCGCCCTGCTGGCCCTGGCCGTACTCGATGCAGTGCGCCTCAAGCGCCTGCCCTCTCCCGCTGTGCAACGGCAACTGCCCGGCAACCTGGCGCTGGGTCGATGGGGCGAGGTCCGGCTGGAAATTGCCCATGCTTTCAACCGGCCGCTACAGGTGCAGATTTTCGACCACGTCCCGGACGGCCTGGACTTCGAAAATCTTCCCCTGACCGTCGAACTGCAACCGAGCCAACACAGCCAGCTCGGCTACCGCCTGCGCCCGCTCAAGCGTGGGCATTTCAGCTTCAGCCAGTGCCAGATCAGCCTGCCCAGCCCGTTGGGCCTGTGGACCGACAAGCGCCTGCTGGACGCCTGCGACGACACCCGCGTCTACCCGGACTTCGCCCGGCTCTACGAAGGGCAATTGCTGGCGGTGGACAACTGGCTCAGTCAGCTCGGCATCCGTCAGCGCCAACGCCGCGGCCAGGGGCAGGAATTTCATCAATTGCGCGAGTTCCGCGAAGGCGACAGCCTGCGCCAGATCGACTGGAAAGCCACCGCCCGCCACCGCACACCGATTGCCCGGGAGTACGAAGACGAGCGCGACCAGCAAATCATCTTCATGCTCGATTGCGGGCGGCGCATGCGCAGCCAGGACGGTGAGCTGTCGCACTTCGACCACGCGCTCAACGCCTGTCTGCTGCTCAGCTACACCGCGCTGCGCCAGGGCGATGCGGTAGGCCTGAGCACTTTCGCCGGCGAGCAGAGCCGCTACCTCGCGCCGGTCAAGGGCCCGGGCCAGCTCAACGTCCTGCTCAACGCCGTATACGACCTCGACAGCAGCCAACGTCCGGCCGACTACCAGGCGGCCGTGACCCAACTGCTGGCCCGACAAAAACGCCGGGCGCTGGTGGTCCTGGTGACTAACCTGCGGGACGAGGACGACGAAGACCTGCTGGCCGCCGTCAAGCGCCTGGGGCAACAGCACCGCGTGCTGGTCGCCAGCCTGCGCGAAGAAGCCCTCGACCGCTTGCGCCAGGTGCCGGTGCAAACCTTGCCCGATGCCCTGGCCTATTGCGGGACCGTGGACTACATGAACGCACGCGCCCAATTGCACCAGCAACTGGCCGCCCATGCCATCCCGGCCCTTGATTCGCGGCCCGGTGAATTGGGAGCGCACCTGGTGAGCCAATACCTGGCCTGGAAGAAAGCCGGGACGGCTTAGACCGGTTCTGTAAGAAAGCTCCGTGTAACTACTGCGCCTTGCGTAACGGACTACAGATCCGCCAGAATCCGCCGACTTGTGCACCTCGGCCTTGCCCCGTAACTTGATTCGCGTCGCTGATTTTCAGCGATCGGGTTTAGTCGCCCGGTGGTAAAGGTGATGCGCACAGGCTTCATCCAGTCGGGTCCCCCTATCCCCGCACTTGATGGTGGCTGTTCGCAGGGCGCCCTCGGGCGCGCCGGGCTTTCGCTTTTCCACCGGTCGACTAACCTGCGTCCAGCCGCCACCCCTCGTTTAGTCGCGAGTGTGTGGCAGCCCCAACATGGAAAAGTGAATATGATCAAACCAACCCCGAATCCACCCCATACCGACCCGCAGTCCCCCCACGAAACGCTCTCTCCCGAAAAGCTCGATGAAGCCGCCCAGCGCGCCCTGGACTACTACCTCAAGCCCAACCACGACCAACCCGAAAAGAAACCCGAGAAACACCTGGACTACTTCATCGTCGCGCCCGACGCCGACCCCGAAGGCATGCTCGCCCACACCTACGAAACCTTCTGCTCGGTGAGCACGCTGATCCTGGATCTGTCCGAAGACCTGGAAGGCGCCCCGCGCAACCTGGCCCTGGCGATCCACCAGATGGGCGAGATGGGCGTGTTGTTGCTGGAGCGGATGCTGGATAACGAAGCGAAGGTTCAGCGCTGACCACAGAACTGGAGAACGATGACAAACCTGTGGGAGCGAGGCTGCTCCGGGCGGCGATCCGACGATGGCTGTGGATCAGCTTGCATCGATGCTAATGTGCCGCCGCCTCGCGAGCAGGCTCGCTCCCACAAGGGTTCGGCGGCGAACACCCATCCATGGCTGCCCCAATCCACTGTGGGAGCGAGCCCTGCTCGCGATAGCGGTGGATCAGCTTGCATCGATGCCAAATGTGCCGCCGCCTCGCGAGCAGGCTCGCTCCCACAAGGGTTCGGCGGCGAGCACCAAAATCCATGACCGTTCCATCGCTGGCTTAGGTATGGATCAAGCCGACGCCGGCAACGGATGAAAACTGAAATACTGCTGCAAGGCGCTCACCAATTGCCCGTACTCCGGCGGCGCCCATTGCAGGCTGAAGCCGGCGTCGAAATGTTGCGGCGTGACGTCTTCATGGCACCACAGGCAACTGGCCCGTAACACGATGTCCTGCTGCGGCCCCTCCTCGGTCGGAGTCTTCAACAACAGGTCAAAATCTGCACCCACCATCAATGGCAACGAGCTGATCAGCATGAGCCCATCGGCCGACACATTGCCCAGAAACCCCATGGGCTTGCCGTTGATACCATTGAAGACCTTGAGGAAACACGGCAGATGTTGCCGTTCGATTCGCCGTTTTTTGTACATGTCCTGTATCGCTTTTTGAACGCCCCCAGACAGGAGCGACCGAATGCTTCGGAACGAGCACATTTACACTCGCTCTCCCCGATCCCGGTGCCAGACGCTCAGGCGCGTCTCGGCTTTACCGCTGCCGGTCACAGGTGCCTCTTAAATTTAGAGAATAAGCTCTAATACGACTTGTACAAATATAGCCGAGGGTTCGACGACGGCCAGCCCTTGTCAGAACCTTTCATCTTTCAGGGATAGGCAGTTGCGGCCAGGAATCGTTCCTGGCCATTTTGCCGGGCGCCGGTCAGGAGGCGGCGGGACGGACCGTCGCGGCGCTGCGGGTCGGGTAGTGGCCCAGGCTCTGCAACGTTTCCAGGCGGGCGCGGGCGCGGAAGGCGTATTCGCTGTTAGGGTACTGGGTAATGATGAACTGGTAGGTCTGCGCCGCATCGATGAACAGTTTCTGGCGCTCCAGGCACTGGCCACGCAGCATCGAGACTTCCGGCTGCATATAGCGACGGGCACGGCTGGCGCGGTCGACCTGGGACAGTTCGAGCATCACTTGCTCGCAATTGCCACGGTCATAGGCCTTGTAGGCCAGGTTCATGTGATGGTTCATCGACCAACGGGTACAGCCCGTGACGCTCAGGGCCAGGGCAACTAAAAGCACGAATCGCATGGGAAGGTTCTCCTGTCTTGAGGTCTGTATCGACCTGGGGGCAGAAATCTTCAGCCTCAAAACGTCTACCTTAGGTAAATGCAAATCCCGTGGCGAGGGAGCTTGCTCCCGCTGGGCTGCGCAGCAGCCCCCCTAAAAACAGGGCCGCTTCGCGCCCCAGCGGGAGCAAGCTCCCTCGCCACAACGGCAATGTTCGACTTTCGTGCCTGACAGGCGCAAAAATTTTCAAGAATGTTCATTTCGAAAAACAAACGAAAAAGTAGTGCAGATGAACAATGACTACACCCAAAGAGCATAGTAGCCTTCGCTGGCGCTTGAACCTGAGGAGTCTTGCATGTCCGTCCGTCGTACCAAAATCGTCGCCACCCTTGGCCCGGCCAGTCACTCGCCGGAAGTTCTCGAACAGCTGATTCTGGCTGGCCTGGACGTTGCCCGCCTGAACTTTTCCCACGGCACCCCCGACGAGCACAAGGCCCGTGCCAAGCTGGTGCGCGACCTCGCTGCCAAGCATGGTCGCTTCGTTGCCCTGCTGGGTGACCTGCAAGGTCCCAAGATCCGTATCGCCAAATTCGCCAACAAGCGCATCGAGCTGAAAATCGGTGACAAATTCACCTTCTCCACCAGCCATCCACTGACTGAGGGCAACCAGCAGGTCGTGGGCATCGACTACCCGGACCTGGTCAAGGACTGCGGCGTGGGCGACGAGCTGCTGCTCGACGACGGTCGCGTGGTGATGCGCGTCGAAACCGCCACCGCCACCGAACTGAACTGCGTCGTGATCATCGGCGGCCCGCTGTCGGACCACAAGGGCATCAACCGTCGCGGCGGTGGCCTGACAGCCCCAGCGCTGACCGACAAGGACAAGGCCGACATCAAGCTGGCCGCGGAAATGGAAGTCGACTACCTGGCCGTGTCGTTCCCGCGTGACGCCGCCGACATGGAATACGCCCGTCAACTGCGTGACGAAGCCGGCGGTACTGCCTGGCTGGTGGCGAAGATCGAACGCGCCGAAGCGGTGGCTGACGACGAAACCCTGGACGGCCTGATCAAGGCCTCCGACGCCGTGATGGTGGCTCGTGGCGACCTGGGCGTGGAAATCGGCGACGCCGAGCTGGTGGGCATCCAGAAGAAAATCATTCTGCATGCACGTCGCCACAACAAAGCGGTGATCGTGGCGACCCAGATGATGGAGTCGATGATCCAGAACCCGATGCCAACCCGCGCCGAAGTGTCCGACGTAGCCAACGCCGTGCTCGACTACACCGACGCCGTGATGCTCTCGGCCGAAAGCGCCGCCGGCCTCTACCCGCTCGAAGCGGTGCAAGCCATGGCCCGCATCTGCCTGGGCGCCGAGAAACACCCTACCAGCAAGACCTCCAGCCACCGCATCGGCAAGACCTTCGAACGTTGCGACGAAAGCATTGCGCTGGCGACGATGTACACCGCCAACCACTTCCCAGGCGTGAAGGCGATCATCGCCTTGACCGAAAGCGGCTACACGCCGCTGATCATGTCGCGCATCCGCTCCTCGGTGCCGATCTACGCGTTCTCCCCGCACCGCGAAACCCAGGCCCGTGCCGCCATGTTCCGTGGCGTCTACACCGTGCCGTTCGACCCGGCCGCCCTGCAACCGGGTGAAGTCAGCCAGGCCGCGGTGGACGAACTGGTCAAGCGTGGCGTGGTGCAGACCGGTGACTGGGTCATCCTGACCAAGGGCGACAGCTACCACACCATCGGCGGCACCAACGGCATGAAAATCCTGCACGTTGGCGACCCGATGGTCTGAGTGACCGAGCGCTGAAAAACAAAAGCCCTGCCATGTGAATGGCGGGGCTTTTTGGTTTTAGCCTTGAAGCCTGTGCGGTCTGGTCTGCCGCCATCGCGAGCAAGCTCGCTCCCACAGGGGTTTCATGAACACCGCAGAGCTACTGTGGGAGCGAGCTTGCTCGCGATGAGGCCAGCCCAAGCACTACTGAAAATCAGCGCTCAACCACGGGGTACAAAGACGTCGGCCAGCAGTTGGTTACGCGGCAGGCCGGCCAGGTACAGGCGCTTGGCAAACGCCTCGACCCGGTCAGGATGGCCGCAGAGCAAAGCCTGGGTCTGCCGGGAAACAAGCCGCAGTTGCGCCAATGCAGACGGTGCCTCAGCCGCGGTCAACAGCTCGACGCTAAGGTTCGGGTGCTTGGCCGCCAGTGCCGCCAGGGGTTTGGCCAAGTAATGCCCCGGCGCATCATGGGCCACATGAATCAAGCGGATGGCGCCTTGGTGATGCTGGCGCAGGGCTTCGCGCAGCAGGCCGAACAGCGGCGCCAGGCCGGTGCCGGAGGCCAGCAGCCACAGCGGTCGACTATTCCAGTCGGGGTCGTAGTGCAGCGCGCCGCCGCGCAGTTCACCCAGACGAATCGTGTCGCCGGCCTTCAATTGGCGCGCCGCATCGATGAACTGGCCAGGCTCGCGACAATCGAGGTGGAACTCCAGGAAGCGGTCTTCCTCCGGCAGGCTTGCCAGCGAATAAGGCCGGGCCACGTTGCCCGCCCATAGGACCAGATGCTGGCCGGCCCGGTAACGCAGTGCTCGCTGCGGGGTGATGCGCAAGCGCAGCACCTCGCCGCCCAGCCAATCCACTGCCGCCACCACGGCGGCCTGGCCGTCGCGCTGCGGGTCGAAGGTGTGGATCCGCACGTCCTCGACCACCTGGCACTGGCATGCCAGCCGCCAGCCCTGGTCGCGCTGCGCCGGGCTCAAGGCATCCGGCCGGCTGTCGCGCACATCGCCGCCGACGCACTGCACCAGGCAGGCATGGCAACTGCCGGCACGACAGCTGTAGGGCACCGCCACGCCCGCTTCATTCAACGCGTCCAGCAGGTTACTGCCCACCGCCACCGTCCATTGCCGACCGGCGGCCGTCAGTTCAGGCATCGACGTTCTCCCAGGCGGCGGCGCAACGATTGCGGCCGTCTCGCTTGGCACGGTACAGGGCCTGGTCGGCACGCTGCAATGCATCGTCCAGATCATCGTCCATTTCCAGCATGGTCATACCCGCCGACAGGCTGAGCGGACCGACCTGCAAGCCAATCAGCTCGACTTCGGTAAACGCCAGCCGCAGGCGCTCGCAACAGGCGGTCAGGCGCGAAGGGTCGCAGGCCGGCAACAGCATGACGAACTCCTCGCCGCCATAGCGGGCCAACACGTCGCCCTCGCGCAGGCAGGCCGTGGCGACCGAGGCGAACGCCTGGAGCACCTGGTCGCCGGCGGCATGGCCGTGCAGGTCGTTGATGCGTTTGAAATGGTCGAGGTCGATCAGCGCCAGGCCATGGGCGACGTTGGGCCTGAGGGTGTTCAGTTCCCGGGAGGCCAGGCGCAGGAAGTGCCGGCGGTTGAACAGCCCGGTCAGTTCGTCGGTCGCTACCAGGTCTTCGAGCTGGCGCATCATGCCGCGCAAGGTGTCCTGGTGCGCCTGCAAGGCAAACCGGCGTTGACGCATGCGTTGGCGGGAGGTCTGGACATAGCGGGCATAAAACACCAGCCACACCAGCACCATCAACAAGACGGCCACCTGCAACCCGGCCAGCGTCGGGTCAGGAAGCCGGAAGAAATAGCCGTCCCAGAGCGTAATGCCACTGAAGCTGATGAACACCAGCGTCGCGCAGCGCACAAAGGCCCGTCGCGACAAATGGAACAGGCCAAACAACAGGATCAACACATAAAACACCAGGAACACGCCTCGGGCCTGATCCAGGTGCGCCATCATCCAGGTCTGCCAGCCCAGGCCGATCAACACCTGTATCTCGGTGAGGCTGGGGTCGGCGAAGCGCAAGTTGCGCTGGGTGATAAACGTCGTGAACAGCCCGGCCTGGCACAGCACCACCAAGACGCTGCCGATGATCACACCGCGCAACGAGTCGTGGTAATGCCCACTGAAAAATGCCAGCCACAACAACACCAATGCCAGCGCGTAGGTCGCAGCCGCCAAAGCGAAGCGTTTCAGCAAAAGACGTTGGATGGCGTTATGGGTCAATCGTTGACTCACCATGGGAAAGGAGAACTGACAGAGGCGTCCTACGCTACAGGCCAGACGCCACTTTAGTGGCGTGTTCGACAAATGACCATTCAATTCTGGAGCAGAAAAATGGCGTCAAAGCAATGGCCCAGATTGACGCAGTGGCTTGCGCACCCGATGCCCCCCTGTGGCGAGGGAGCTTGCTCCCGCTGGGCTGCGAAGCGGCCCCAGGATTTTTCGGTCGCTGCGCAACCGAGCGGGAGCAAGCTCCCTCGCCACAGGTTTCACTCCCCACCTCATCAATCCGGCGTGATCGCAAGCAAGCTCGCTCCCACAGGGTGCGTGCCTGCGATATACTGCCGCGCCTTTTTAGCGTCGCGCCAGCATGCCCGGCGTGCCTTACAGAGATGCCGTCCGTCGACCGATGCACCCAAGCGGCCGGTAGCTCATTGAATGTTCCCGTCTTTAGAGAGGAGCGCGACTCATGACCGTGATCAAGCAAGATGACCTGATTCAGAGCGTTGCCGACGCCCTGCAGTTCATTTCCTACTACCACCCTGTGGATTTCATCCAGGCGATGCACGAGGCCTACCTGCGCGAAGAATCGCCGGCGGCCCGTGATTCCATGGCGCAGATCCTGATCAACTCGCGCATGTGCGCCACTGGCCACCGGCCGATCTGCCAGGACACCGGCATCGTGACCGTGTTCGTGCGCGTGGGCATGGATGTGCGCTGGGATGGCGCGACCATGAGCCTGGACGACATGATCAACGAGGGCGTGCGTCGCGCCTACAACCTGCCGGAAAACGTCCTGCGCGCATCCATCCTCGCCGACCCGGCAGGCGCGCGTAAGAACACCAAGGACAACACCCCGGCGGTCATCCACTACTCCATCGTCCCGGGCAACACCGTGGAAGTGGACGTAGCGGCCAAGGGCGGCGGCTCCGAGAACAAATCGAAGATGGCCATGCTCAACCCGTCCGACTCGATCGTCGACTGGGTGCTCAAGACCGTGCCGACCATGGGCGCAGGCTGGTGCCCGCCGGGCATGCTCGGCATCGGCATCGGCGGCACCGCCGAAAAGGCTGCCGTGATGGCCAAGGAAGTGCTGATGGAATCCATCGACATTCACGAGCTCAAGGCTCGCGGCCCACAGAACCGCATCGAAGAAATGCGCCTGGAGCTGTTCGAGAAGGTCAACCAACTGGGCATCGGCGCCCAGGGCCTGGGTGGCCTGACCACCGTGCTCGACGTGAAGATCATGGACTACCCGACCCACGCCGCCTCGCTGCCGGTGTGCATGATCCCCAACTGCGCCGCCACCCGTCACGCCCACTTCGTGCTGGACGGCTCGGGCCCGGCGGAGCTGGAAGCGCCACCGCTGGACGCCTACCCGGAAATCGTCTGGGAAGCCGGCCCATCGGCCCGTCGCGTCAACCTCGACACCCTGACCCCGGAAGAAGTCCAGAGCTGGAAACCGGGCGAGACCGTACTGCTCAACGGCAAGATGCTCACCGGTCGCGACGCGGCGCACAAGCGCATGGTCGAGATGCTGAACAAAGGCGAAACCTTGCCGGTGGACCTCAAGGGCCGCTTCATCTACTACGTCGGCCCGGTTGATCCGGTGGGCGACGAAGTCGTCGGCCCGGCGGGCCCGACCACCGCCACGCGGATGGACAAGTTCACTCGTCAGATCCTCGAACAGACCGGCCTGTTGGGCATGATCGGCAAATCCGAGCGCGGCCCGACCGCTATCGACGCGATCAAGGACAACAAAGCCGTCTACCTGATGGCCGTCGGCGGCGCCGCTTACCTGGTGGCCCAGGCGATCCGCAAATCCAAGGTTCTGGCGTTCGCCGAACTGGGCATGGAAGCGATCTATGAGTTCGAGGTCAAGGACATGCCGGTGACCGTTGCGGTCGACAGCCAAGGCGAGTCGGTGCACATCACCGGCCCGGCGATCTGGCAGAAAAAGATCAGCGACAGCCTGGCAGTGGAAGTGCAGTAACCCTTCAGTGCCATGAGAAAGGCCGGTGAGCGACAAGCCCACCGGCCTTTTTTTGTGTGCCGCCCAATGGAACTCTGTGCAGAACCCTGTGGGAGCGAGCCTGCTCGCCATAGCGGTGGGTCAGCTTGCATCCATGCTGGATGTACCTCCGTCATCGCGAGCAGGCTCGCTCCCACAGGGTTTGTGGTTGTCCGGGAAAATGATGTCCACGCCATGCTATCGTGCCCGCCCGACTCTCGATCCGTCTGACCCAGCATGCTGCCGACTCCCCGTACCCTGCGCCTGTCGTTGTACACCCTGCTGATCCTCACCGGCGCTGCGCTGGCCGCGACCCTCGCGGTGCGTCACGCCGAAAGCCAGGCTTTGGAGGAAGATGCCCATCGCGCCAGCCAGCAACTGGCGTTGTACGCCAACTCCCTACACACCCTGATCGAACGCTACCGCGCCCTGCCCGCCGTGCTGGCGCTGGACCCTGAGTTGCGCTCGGCGCTCAAGGGATCGGTCGATGCGACGCAACAGGACGCGTTGAATCGCAAGCTGGAACAGATCAACGGCGCCGCGCAGTCATCGACCCTGGAACTGCTCGACCACACCGGCCTGGCCGTCGCGGCCAGCAACTGGCGGCTGCCGAGCAGTTACGTCGGGCACAATTATGGTTTCCGGCCCTATTTCCTCCAGACCCGCACCCAAGGCACCGGGCGTTTTTATGCGGTGGGCGTCACCAGCGGCATACCCGGTTACTTTCTTTCCAGCGCAGTGACCGGCGACAACGGTGAGTTCCTCGGCGCGATGGTGGTCAAGCTGGAGTTTCCGGAGCTGGAGCGCGAATGGCGCCAGGGCAGCGACACGCTGTTGGTCAGCGATGCCCGGGGCATCATCTTCATCGCCAATCGTCCGGGCTGGCGTTACCGCCATCTGCAACCCTTGACCGACAGCGACCGCGCCGAACTCAAGGCGACCCGCCAATACGATAAGCAACCGCTGCAACCCTTGGCCGTCGAAACGCTGCGTCGCTTTGACGACAACAGCCATCTGGCCCGGGTCGAGGCGCCCAAGGGCGCGGCGGACTATCTGTGGGAATCGCTGCCGTTGGCCGGCGAAGGCTGGACGCTGCACCTGTTGCGCCACCCACAGATCGCCTTCGAAGACCTGCGCAACGCCGGGCTCGCCGCAGCCGGCCTGTGGCTGGCGCTGGTGTTCCTGTTGCTGTTTCTCAACCAGCGCTGGCGCCTGGCCAAACTGCGCCAGCGCAGCCGCGAAGAACTGGAGCGCCTGGTGCAAGAGCGCACCCGGGACCTGCGCACTGCCCAGGACGGGTTGGTGCAATCGGCCAAGCTCGCGGCCCTGGGGCAGATGTCGGCGGCCCTGGCCCATGAGATCAACCAACCGCTGACCGCCCAGCGCATGCAATTGGCAACCCTGCGCTTGCTGCTGGACCATGGCCGGGTCGAGGAGGCCTACAAGGCCCTCAAACCGGTGGACGACATGTTGACCCGCATGGCCGCCCTCACCGGCCACCTGAAGACCTTCGCCCGCAAAAGCCCCAGCGGCCTGCGCGAACGCCTGGATCTGGCAGCGGTGGTGGACCAGGCGTTGCAACTGCTGGACACGCGCCTGCGGGACGAGCAGGTCAGCATCGTGCTGCACCTGACCCGCCCGGCGTGGGTACGTGGCGATGCGATTCGCCTTGAACAAGTGCTGATCAACCTGCTGCGCAATGCCCTGGACGCCATGGCCGGCCAACCGCTCAAGCGCCTGGAGATACGTCTGGAGGCCGATGAGCAACTGTGGCGGCTGAGCGTCAGCGACAGCGGCAGCGGCATCGCCGAAGAACACCTGGCCCAGGTGTTCGATCCGTTTTTTACCACCAAGGCCGTGGGCGATGGCCTGGGCCTGGGCCTGGCGGTGTCCTTTGCAATCATTCATGAAGCCGGTGGGCGATTGACCGCACAGAACCATGAGCACGGCGCCGTGTTCTGCGTATCCTTGCCCATCGATCCGGAGACGTAGCCATGCTTGATTCAGTGATGGTGGTGGACGACGAAGGCAGCATCCGCAGCGCCGTCGAGCAGTGGTTGAGCCTGTCGGGCTTCAAGGTGCAGCTGTTCAGCCGCGCCGAGGAGTGCCTGGCGACATTGCCGGAGCATTTCCCCGGTGTGATCCTCAGCGACGTGCGCATGCCCGGGCTCAGTGGCCTGGAGCTGCTGGCCGAAGTGCGTCGACGCGATCCGGACCTGCCGGTGATTCTGTTGACCGGCCACGGCGACGTGCCGATGGCCGTGGAAGCGATGCGCGACGGCGCCTATGACTTCCTGGAAAAACCCTTCAGCCCCGAAGCCCTGCTCGGCAGCCTGCGCCGGGCCTTGGACAAGCGCACCTTGGTCCTGGAAAACCGCCGCTTGCACGAGCAGGCCGATGCGCGGGTAAAACTCGATGCAACACTGCTGGGGGTTTCCCGGTCGCTGCAAAACCTGCGGCGCCAGGTGCTGGACCTGGCGACGTTGCCGGTCAACGTGTTGATCCGTGGCGAAACCGGCAGCGGCAAGGAACTGGTCGCCCGTTGCCTGCATGACTTCGGGCCCAGGGCGAACCGGCCTTTCGTTGCACTGAACTGCGCGGCCATCCCCGAACCGCTGTTCGAGGCGGAATTGTTCGGCCATGAAAGCGGCGCGTTCACCGGGGCCCAGGGCAAGCGCATCGGCAAGCTCGAATTTGCCGATGGCGGCACTTTGTTCCTCGATGAAATCGAAAGCATGCCCCTGGCGCAGCAGGTCAAGCTGTTACGCGTGTTGCAGGAGCAGAAGCTTGAACGCCTGGGCTCCAACCAGAGCATCCACGTGGACCTGCGCATCATCGCCGCCACCAAGCCGGATCTGCTGGACGAAGCCCGCGCCGGACGCTTTCGCGAAGACCTGGCTTATCGCCTGAACGTCGCCGAACTGCGCCTGCCGCCGCTGCGTGAGCGTCGTGAGGATATTCCACTGTTGTTCGAACACTTCTCACACAGCGCCGCCGAACGCCTTGGCCGCTCGGCCCCGCCCTTGAGTGGCGCGCAACTGAGTTATCTGCTCAGCCACGACTGGCCGGGCAATGTGCGCGAACTGGCGAACGTCGCCGAACGCCAGGTGTTGGGGCTCGATCAATTGCAACTCCCGGAAACGGAGCCCGGCCAATCCCTTGCCGCCCAACAGGAAGCCTTCGAAGCCCAATGCCTGCGCGCCGCCCTGACCCGGCACAAAGGGGATGTCAAAGCGGTGCTGGAAGAACTGCAGCTGCCGCGTCGCACCTTCAATGAAAAAATGCAGCGGCATGGGTTGAGTCGGGAGATGTTTGTCTGACTCGCGGGTTTGGCGGCGCCTGGGCTGACGCTTTCGCGAGCAGGCTCGCTCCCACAGGGGCCTGCGTACACAGGTCAAAAATGTGGGAGCGGGCTTGCTCGCGAAGGCGCCGGGTTCAGTTGGTGTTTGAGGTGACAAGCACACCGCTTTCGCGAGCAAGCCCGCTCCCACAGGGTCATACGTTCACAGGTCTGATGAGTGCGAGCCTGCTCGCGATAGGGCCGGCCCAGACAAATCACTCTCCAAGGGATAAGCGGATTTCCGCCTATCCCCAGCTCAAAACAAGCAATTTTCCGCTCACCTAAACCAGCAAACCCCTTTAGACCGGCCCTCAACCACCTGGCACAGCTCCTGCTATAGCCCTGGCAGGCTGCGTTCCCACGCGCTCCACAACAACAATTAAACGAAGGATCCTTCAATGGATAACTCCAACGCCCTGCCCCTTGGGTCGGCTGCCGTGCCCGCCCGTGAAAGAACCACCGCCAGCCGGATCAAATCGATCTTCAGCGGCTCGGTCGGCAACATGGTCGAGTGGTACGACTGGTACGTCTACGCCGCTTTCTCGTTGTACTTCGCCAAAGTCTTCTTCCCGAAGGGCGACACCACCGCGCAACTGCTCAACACCGCCGCGATTTTTGCCGTGGGCTTTCTGATGCGCCCGATCGGCGGCTGGCTGATGGGCCTCTACGCCGACCGCGCCGGTCGCAAGCGGGCGCTGATGGCCTCGGTCTACCTGATGTGCTTCGGCTCACTGATCATCGCCCTGAGCCCCGGCTATGAAACCATCGGCGTCGGCGCACCGATCCTGCTGGTGCTCGCCCGCTTGCTCCAGGGCCTTTCGGTGGGCGGTGAGTACGGCACTTCGGCGACCTACCTGAGCGAGATGGCGACCAAGGAACGTCGCGGCTTTTTCTCCAGCTTCCAGTACGTGACCCTGATCTCCGGCCAGCTCATCGCCCTTGGCGTGCTGATCGTGTTGCAACAGTTCCTCACCAGCGAGCAGCTGTACGCTTGGGGCTGGCGCATTCCGTTCGCCATCGGCGCCCTGTGCGCAATCGTGGCGCTGTACCTGCGGCGCGGCATGGAAGAAACCGAGTCGTTCACCAAGAAAGAGAAGTCCAAGGAAAGCGCCATGCGCACCTTGCTGCGTCATCCCAAGGAACTGATGACCGTGGTCGGCCTGACCATGGGCGGCACGCTGGCGTTCTACACCTATACCACCTACATGCAGAAGTACCTGGTGAACACTGTCGGCATGAGCATCTCCGACTCCACCACGATTTCCGCTGCCACGCTGTTCCTGTTCATGTGCCTGCAACCGGTGATCGGCGGGCTGTCGGACAAGGTCGGTCGCCGGCCGATCCTGATTGCCTTCGGCATCCTGGGCACGCTGTTCACCGTGCCGATCCTCACCACCTTGCACACCATCCAGACCTGGTGGGGCGCGTTCTTCCTGATCATGGCCGCGCTGATCATCGTCAGCGGCTACACCTCGATCAACGCGGTGGTAAAAGCCGAGCTGTTCCCCACCGAAATCCGCGCCCTGGGCGTCGGCCTGCCCTACGCCCTGACCGTGTCGATCTTCGGCGGCACGGCTGAATATATCGCGCTGTGGTTCAAGAGCATCGGTATGGAGACCGGCTACTACTGGTACGTGACGGCGTGCATCGCAGTGTCGCTGCTGGTGTACATCACGATGAAGGACACGCGTAAGCATTCGCGGATTGTGACTGACTGATGGTGTTGCCGCAGTCACTGCTCTAGTGATTGCGATGGCCCCATCGCGAGCAAGCTCGCTCCCACAGGATTAGCGTAAATACCTGTGGGAGCGAGCTTGCTCGCGATTGGGGAGGACCCGGGCTCAAGTCAACTCGGCAGCACCCTGCTTGCCATACCGATTCTGCGCATACGCCGCCCCGGCAATCATCACCACCAATATTCCCGCCAGCACCGCGGACGAGCCGATGGTGCCGAAATCCAGGCCGCCTTGCTCATGGGACTTGGTCATCAAGTCGCCCAGCGTTGCACCCAGGGGGCGGGTCAGGACGAAGGCGATCCAGAACAACAGCACCGTCGAGATTCTGGTGAAGTACTTGAGCAGCACGACCACCGCGATGGTCGAGCCGATCAGCAAGGCGCCTCCGGCAAACCCCAGGCCCGAGTCATCGGCCAGGTAATCCCCCAGCGCGGTACCCAGGGTGTTGGAAAACAGAATCGCCATCCAATAGAACATCTCACCGCGAAAAGTCTGCACCTTGGTGACGTTGAGCGAATCACCGCTCAGGCGCCAGGCAGCGAAGATCGCCAGCAAAATTGCAATCAGGATCATCGACCCGGTGGCGTATCCCAGTTCGAGGGTGCGGTCCATGAAGTCGGACATGGTGGTGCCGGCGGTGCTGGTGGACAGGATCACGATCCAGTACAGCAGCGGCTTGTAGGTCTTGGCCATGAGCTGGGTGACCAGGGTCAGGACGAACACGCTGATCAGGATCAGCGAGCTGATGGCGTAACCCACATTGAGGGTCATCGACAGCAGATCTCCCGCGGTTTCCCCCAGAGTCGTCGCGCAGATTTTCATCACCCAGAAGGCCAGGGTGATTTGAGGCAATTTATTCATCGCGGGGAAGCTCCAGTCTGTGGCGGCGCAAGGGTGGGTTTGAGTCTTGACGCAGACTGGCGGTGAAGCGGTGAAAAACAGGTCGCGAATGTATGAAAAATCCGTCACGCGAGCGGAAACAGCGATTAATCACCGGTTAATCCCTGCCCTGCACCCTGTGTCTACTTGATCGATGACCTGCGCGACGTTCGCTGCGAATGTGACAGCGTTTAAAGGCGTCGCCCTTAATATCAATTTAATCGATCATTACTAGCGTTATTTTGAGATTTTCAATCAATTTAATTGGCGTAGCATTCAACCCATGCAAGACACATCGCCAACGCACCAGGAGTCCTGACCATGAAAACCAAACTGATCCTCGCCCTGACCCTCTCCGTACTGGCCGCCAACACCTTTGCCGCCGACGGCTACGACAAGACCGGTTCCGCCGCCTTCGGCTCCACCGCCAGCGCAGCCATCGAACGCAGCCACTCTGGCGCTTACGCCGCTGACGGCTTCGACAAGACCGGCACCGCTGACGCCATCGCCGCCGACGGCTTCGACAAGACCGGCACCGCCGATGCCATCGCTGCCGACGGCTTCGACAAGACCGGCACCGCTGACGCCATCGCTGCCGACGGCTTCGACAAGACCGGCACCGCCGACGCCATCGCAGCCGACGGTTTCGACAAGACCGGCACCGCCGATGCCATTGGTTGATCACGGGCATTCCTTCCTGCGCCAGACGCGGGAAGGATCTCTCTCTGGAAATTAAACACTGCGCCTTGCACTATGGGCCGCCTACGAATGCCCTTCCAGGATCGCCCAATGTCCGATGACATCCATTTCTACGAACCCGCCAACGGCCACGGCCTGCCTCACGATCCATTCAACGCCATCGTCGGCCCGCGCCCCATCGGCTGGATCTCGTCCCAGGATGCCGAAGGCCGCCTGAACCTGGCGCCCTACAGTTTCTTCAACGCGTTCAACTACATTCCGCCGATCATTGGTTTTTCCAGCGTCGGGCGCAAAGACAGCTTGAACAATATCGAACAGACCGGCGAGTTCGCCTGGAACCTGGCGACGCGTCCGCTGGCCGAACAGATGAACCAGAGCTGCGCGATGGTGGCGCCGGAGGTCAACGAGTTTGAATTGGCCGGCTTGACGCCTGCGGCGTCACGGGTGATCCAGGTGCCGCGGGTGGCTGAAAGCCCGGTGTCCTTCGAATGCAAGGTCACGCAGATCATCCAGTTGCAGCGAGCGGACAAGGCGTTGGTGCCGAGCTGGCTGATCCTCGGCGAAGTGGTCGCCGTGCATATCGCCCAGTGGCTGTTGAAGGACGGGATCTACGACACGGCAGCCGCCGAGCCGATCCTGCGTGGCGGCGGGCCGGCGGATTATTTCCAGTTGGGGCCTGAGGCGCTGTTCAGGATGCATCGTCCTAAATAAACAACACATCCATAACACTGCTTATCTGAAGTGGATGGCATTTGTGGCGAGGGAGCTTGCTCCCGCTTGAGCGCGAAGCGCTCACCAAATGGGTCTGCTACGCAGCCCAGCGGGAGCAAGCTCCCTCGCCACAGGAAAGCAATACGCGATGGCTGATTACCAGACCAACCCACCCTCCTCGTCGACATCCTCGAGATGGGTCAGCTCTATGGCTGCCGCTTCATCGGCCTCGGCAGCGGTGTCGAAGGATTGCTCTTCAAGCACCTTGTTGAAACGCGGCTTGTCCGAGCCACCGATGGTTTTGGTGGCGATGGCCGCGTAATAGCCGCCACCCTCCCGGGGCATCAAGGCAGATACAGCTTCGAAGGGACCAAAAACTCGACGTGCCATGCTTGGGCTTCCTGGCGATGAAAATGACCGCCATTAAACCTTCAACCGGCCAGTTTGTGTACCGTCGCCAGGCACCCTTCGGTCGCCTGGGCGGCGGACACTTCCCGGAAGGTGTGGAAATCCAGGCTGCTCACCACCAGGTCCTGCACCAGCTCGGCGAAAATCGCCATGGCTGGCGAATTGAAGTAGGCATCCATCGCCGACTGACTGACCCAGCGTCCGGACACCAGCCACAAATCGGCGTCACATTGCGAATGCTGCAAGGCAAAATGCAGGCAACCGGGCGCCTGGCGCGAAGGCGCGATCAGTGTGCTCAAGCGCGCCCCCAACTGCCTGGAGCAACCGGCACGGGCCCGCACGAAGGCCATGTGACTGACGGGGATCTGTATAGACATGTTCAACCCTCCCAGGTAATCCGTTGTGCAGCCGGGGACAGGCTGCGACAGGATCAAAGGTTAAGGGCCGCGAAGTCATTCTCGTTAGTCGAATCCTGCCGACACATTGCACGATCCTGCGCATCGGCAAGCTGGTAGCTCCCGTCAAGCGCTCGGAAACCCGATACTTGAAACAAAAGGTTTCAAGCAAGTTTCACCAGCATCGCCCAGTTGCTGCCAGGCACGCTGTGCAGGATCAGGCAAGCTTTCAACAGGATGTGGCTACCGCTGCGGCTTGCACAAACATAAGCTTGTGCCACGGCTACCCCTTTCACCCGAGGATTCCGGCATGTCGCCATTTGACGCCCACGTCCCGCTGGACCCCTATCAGGAACAACAACGCGCTGAGTTGGCGTCGATCATCGACCGCAACACTACCGACGATGGCAACTACGCCACAGCCATCGATTCGCTGAACCTGTCGCGCTACAGCCAGCCACATGATTTCGCGACGGCACTGGCGCAACCGGCGCTGTGCATCATGGCCCAGGGGCACAAACAGGTGTGCCTGGCCAATGAAGCCTTCAGCTACGACCCGCTCCATTATCTGGTGGTGTCGGTGTCGGTGCCGTTGCGCGGTCGCGTCGCGGATGTCTCGCCTGAACATCCGATCCTGGCCCTGCGCCTGGACATCGACCCGGCGGAAATCACCGCGCTGATCGCCGACGCCGGTCCCCTGGGCGTGCCGACCCGCCCCGCAGGTCGCGGCCTGTATGTCGAACGCCTGGATACACCGATGCTCGACGCCGTGCTGCGCCTGGTGCGGCTATTGGACAGCCCGAAAGACATCGCCATGCTCGCGCCGCTGGTGCGTCGGGAGATTCTCTACCGTCTGCTGCGCAGTCCCCAGGGCTATCGGTTGTATGAAATCGCCATTGCCAACAGTCAGAGCCATCGCATCAGCCAGGCGATCAAATGGCTCAACAGCCATTTCGAACAGCCGCTGCGCATCGATGAACTGGCGCGGGAAGTGAACCTCAGCGTCTCGACCCTGCACCACCGCTTCAAAGCCATGACCGCCATGAGCCCATTGCAATATCAGAAGCAACTGCGTTTGCAGGAAGCCCGGCGGCTGATGCTCGCCGAAGGCCTGGAAGCCTCGGCGGCAGGGTATCGGGTCGGGTATGAAAGCCCCTCACAATTCAGCCGTGAGTACAGCCGCTTGTTTGGGGCGCCGCCGTTGCGGGATCTGGCGCGGTTGCGGTTGAGTGTCTGAACGGGGTTGTGCTGCCGGTACCGACCCTATCGTCGGAACGCCGCCCGGAGCACGCCCGCCCCCACAGGGTTCTTCAGTGACCTCAAGATATGAGTTCACCCCCTATCGAGGTAACGGGACCGTCAGACGGCCCGGATCACATGCTTGATTTCCTGGAACGCGGCCAGCCCCCACGGCCCCAGCTCGCGGCCCAGGCTGCTCTGTTTGTAGCCGCCCCACGCCGCCTGAGGAAAAATCACCTGGGGCGCGTTGATCCACACCAGCCCGGCCTGCAAAGCGTTGGCCACCTGCTCGGCGACCTCGGTGTCGCGACTGACCACGCTGGCCACCAGGCCAAAGCGGCTGTCGTTGGCGAGCGCAATGGCCTGCTCGACGCCGCTGAAACGGCGTACGCACAACACCGGCCCGAAGATCTCCTCGCACCACAACGCACTGTCCAGGGGCACGTCGGTGAAGATTGTCGGCTGCAAAAAAAAACCTCGCGCCAGATGCGCCGGGCGCTGGCCGCCACAGACCAGGGTCGCGCCGTCGCTCAAGCCACGGTCGATGTGCCCGAGCACCCGCTGATACTGCGCCTGGTTGACCAGCGCGCCCATTTCCACGTCCGGGTCGAACGGATCGGCCACGCGGATCGCCTTGGCGCGGGCCTTGAGCCGTTGCAGGAATTCATCGGCCAGCTCGTCAGCGACCAACACCCGGCTGGTGGCTGAACACATCTGTCCGGCATTGAAAAAACTGCCGCCACAGGCCAGCTCCACCGCCAGCTCCAGGTCGGCATCGGCCAGCACCAGCAACGACGATTTACCGCCCAGCTCCAGGCTCACGCCCTTCACCGTCTCGGCCGCGCGCTGCATTACCTGCACGCCCACCGCGTTGCTGCCGGTGAAGGAAATCTTCGCCACCCGCGGATCCGCCGCCAACGGAGCACCGACCGCCAGGCCTGTGCCGCACACCAGGTTGAACACCCCGTCGGGCAAGCCGCACTCGGCAATGATCGAGGCCAGCTCCAGCTCCGGCAGCGGCGTGACTTCCGACGGTTTGAGCACCACACAGCAGCCGGCGGCCAAGGCCGGGGCGAGTTTCCAGGCGGTGGTGACCATGGGGAAATTCCACGGCACGATCAACCCCACCACCCCGCACGGCTCGCGGCGCAGGCGGGCGCTGAACCCGTCGCTGGGCAGGGCCAGCGCACTGTCCTGCCGGGCGTCCAGGCCCTCGGCCAGTTCGGCGTAATACTCGAACGTGGCGATCACGTCATCGACATCGATGGCCGCTTCGAACAGCGGTTTGCCATTGTTGCTTGATTGCAATTTCGTCAACCGCTCACGACCGGCCTGTACGCCAGCAGCGATACGCCGCAGGATCGCACCGCGTTCGGCGCCCGTGGTGTTCGACCAGCGACCGAAGGCTTGGGTAGCGGCATTCAGGGTCCGGTCGACCTCACGCTCATCGCCGCCATTGACCGTGGTCAGCAGCGCTTCGGTTGCCGGGTTGATGACCCTCAGGCGCTGGTCTCCCGAAGACCATCGACCATTGATGTACAGGCCGTCCAGCGTCGTGGGCAGGTTCATTTCGACACCTCAGCCATCCAGCGCGCCTGATCGATCTCAATCAACGTCGGCCCCTGGCGATCGTTGGCAGCGTGCAAGGCCGCGCGCAGATGCTCCACGTCATCGACGGTTTCGGCCGCACAACCCAACGCCTTGGCGACGCCGATGAAATCCGGGGTATGGATGTCCACGCCCACCGGTTCGATGGCGCGGTTGACCATGTATTTCTTGATCTCTTCGTAGCCCTGGTTATTCCACAACAGCACGATCACCGGGGTGCACGCTTCAACCGCGCTGGCCAGTTCCGGCAGGGTGAACTGCAAGCCACCGTCACCGATCAGGCACACCACCGGCGGGCGCCCGTGCCCAGGGTCCTTGCCGCCCAGCCACGCACCGATTGCCGCCGGCAACGCATAACCGAGAGTGCCGTAGCCGGTGGATGAGTTGAACCAGCGCCGTGGCTGTTCCGGGTTGAATGTCAGGTTGCCGCTGTACACCGGTTGGGTCGAGTCGCCGACGAATACCGCCTCGGGCAGTGTCTGCAGGACCGTATCGAGAAACAGCCGCTGGGCGCGGGTCGGTTCGTCCCAGCTACGCTCAAGCTCGGCGCGCAGCCGGGCGGCACGCGCTGGGCCCCAGTCGCTGCGCCGCTCGGCCAGGGGCTGGCGGTTCAACTCGGCAAGCAAAGCTTGGGCGGCAGTGCGTGCGTCGCTCACCAGTGCCAGGTGCGGCGGATAGTTGCGCACGGTCTGGTCCGGGTCGATGTCGATGCGCAGCAGCGCACCGGGGATCTCGAAGCCGCCGGCGAAGGTGACGTCGTAATCGGTCTCGGCCAGCTCGGTGCCGATGGCCAGTACCACATCCGCTTCGGCCACCAGGGCGCGGGTGGCGACCAGGCTCTGGGTCGAGCCGATCAACAAAGGATGACGCGAAGGCAACAGGCCCTTGGCGTTGATGGTCAGAGCCACTGGCGCGCCGAGGCGTTCGGCCAGTTCGGACAATTCGCTCGCCGCATCGATGGCGCCACCACCGGCCAGGATCAACGGTCGCCTGGCCGTTGCCAGCAGGCTCGCCATTTGCGCGGCGGCGTCCGGCGCGGCCCCGGCCCGGTTGATGGTCACCGGCGTGCTGGCGAGCAAGGCGTCGGCGTCCTCCACCAGAACGTCCAACGGAATTTCGATATGCACCGGCCGCGCCCGTCCGGCCTGGAACAAGGCGAAGGCCCGGGCCAGCACGCCGGGCAGTTCGGCAGCGGACATCAGCGTGTGGGAAAACGCCGCGACCCCGCCCACCAGTGCCCCTTGGTTCGGCAGTTCATGCAGCTTGCCGCGACCGCCTCCCAGTTGACTGCGCGACTGCACGCTGGAGATCACCAGCATCGGGATCGAATCGGCGTAGGCCTGGCCCATGGCGGTGGTGATGTTGGTCATGCCGGGGCCGGTAATGATGAAACACACGCCAGGCTTGCCGCTGACGCGGGCGTAGCCGTCGGCCATGAAGCCGGCGCCCTGCTCATGCCGTGGGGTCACATGGCGGATGCTTGAGCGGGCTAGCCCGCGGTACAACTCGACGGTGTGCACGCCGGGGATGCCGAACACCTGCTCCACGCCATAGCCTTCGAGTAACTTGACCAATACTTCGCCGCACGTTGCCATTGCCACTGCCCTTTTTCTTGTCTGGGACCAGGCCCCGGCACACGCCGGGGACCGTTTTTGTCTCTGGGAATGGCGTTATTGGAACGGTCCGGCCGTAGCGGCAACAATGGATAAAAAGTCATACTAGCCATGTCCTCAGGTCATGGCTTGAATCCCTATGAAACGACTTCCTCCGCTGCAGGCGTTGCACACATTTCTGATCACGGCCCGGTGTTGCAACTTCACCCGCGCCGCTGAACAGCTGTGCATCACCCAGGGCGCGGTGAGCCGGCAGATCGCCGGGCTGGAGGATCATCTGGGCTATACGCTGTTCCAACGCCAGGCGCGTGGCCTGAGCCTGACCGCTGAAGGCCAGGCCTGGATGCCGCGGATCGAGCAGGTGTTCAGCCTGATTGGCGAGGCGGTGGAGCAGATCGGCGAGCAGCGCCAGACCTTGCAACTCAAGGCCCCGACCTGCGTGATGCGCTGGCTGCTGCCGCGCCTGTTGCAATGGCAGAAGGAACGCCCGGACGTGCCGGTGGAGCTGACCACCACGGTCAGGCACGGCGTGGATTTCCAGCGCGAAGCCTTCGACGCGGCGGTGGTCTATGGCCCGCCGCCGGATGCTTCCCTGGCCGGCCTGCATCTGTTCGATGAACAACTGACGCCGGTCTGTTCGAGTTCGATCCTGGACGGCCCGGTGCCGCTGCGCGAACCGGCCGACCTGCAACAACACTTGCTGCTGCACCCCACCGCCGACGAGCGCGACTGGAAGACCTGGCTGGACGCCGCCGATGTGCAGTTGAGCAACGTCAGCAAAGGCCAGCACTTCGAAACCCTGGACCTGGCGATGTCCATGGCTTCCCAGGGCACGGGCGTGGCGATTGGTGACTGGTCGCTGATCGGCGACGACCTGAGCGCCGGGCGGCTGGTGATGCCGTTCGAGCTGAAGGTCAGGACCGGGCTTGGCTATCACCTGGTGCATCCGCGCAAACCCCAGGCCTCGGAGCCGTTGCAGGAATTGATGGGGTGGTTGGTGGAGCAGGCGCAAGCGCGGTAGAACCCGGTTGGTCAGGGGCATGGAGACCCTGTGGCGAGGGAGCTTGCTCCCGCTGGGCCGATCCGCGTTCGGGCGCAGCAGACCCATTTTGTGGGCGCTTCGCACCCAAGCGGGAGCAAGCTCCCTCGCCACAGGGGTTCGGTGTCAGCTCAGGTAGTTCGGTGCCAGGTTTTATCAAAGCACCTTCGGCGCCTGCACCGGCTCGATCTGCGCCCAATGCGAGGTGTCTTCGCGGTGTTGTTGCAGGTACGGCAACACCGCCGCCAGCAGCGGCGCCTTGAAGGCTTCCTGGAAACGATGGGCCAGGCCCGGAATCAGTTTCAGTTGGCTGCCCTGGATATGCGCGGCCAGGTGCACGCCGTGCATCACCGGCAGCAACGGGTCGGCGGTGCCGTGTACGACCAGGGTCGGCACCCGCAACTGGTTGAGCAACGCTACCCGGCTCGGCTCGGCCAGGATCGCCATGATCTGGCGCTTCACGCCTTCGGGGTTGAACGCCCGGTCATAAGCCACGGCGGCCTGATGCAGCAAGGCCTGACGGTCGTCGACCACCAGCGGGCTGCCCAACGCCGCCAACAGATCAGCCTGTTGTTCCAAAGCCACTTCGCGATTCGGCGCACTGCGCCGCGACAACAATTGCACCAGTGCAGCACTGGGCGCCGGCAGTCCTTCGGCGCCGGAGCTGGTCATGATCAGCGTCAGACTCTCGACCCGCTGCGGCGCCATTGACGCCATGTGCTGGGCGATCATCCCGCCCATGCTCACTCCCAGCACGTGGAAGCGCTGCACGTGCAAGGCGTCCATCAACCCCAGCCCGTCGTCGGCCATGTCGGTCAAGGTATAGGGCGCGGCCACCGGCAGACCGAGTTTGTAGCGCAGGGCTTCGAAAGTCAGGTTGGCGCTGCCGGGCGCCTGGCGCCAGGTGGACAGGCCGACGTCGCGGTTATCGTAGCGAATCACTCGAAAACCCTGTTCGCACAGGGCCATCACCACCTCATCCGGCCAGTGGATCAATTGCCCGCCCAAGCCCATCACCAACAGCAAGGCCGGATCCGAGGCACGGCCAATGCTCTGGTACGTCAGGCTCACCTGATCCAGATCGACCCGTTGGGCCGCAACATTCACATCACAACGAGACGCCGCATAAGACGGCAGGCCGATAAATAATACGGCCAGAAAAATGAATACACGCATGGACAAACACCGAAACGCAGAACCCCAGTAGAGCGCGAGTCTGATGAAGTTTGTCCAAGCGCGCTGCCACAGTTGCGTGACAGTTTGATGAAGATTGCCGAGTGGTAGAGCTGCCTCGCCCCAGATTGAACCCACACCCAACAACCGGGCGGGCAGCGATCTGTTCTTGTGGCGAGGGAGCTTGCTCCCGCTGGAGTGCGTAGCGCTCCCAACAGTGGCAAGCCTTGCATAGCATGAAGGCTTGAAATGTTGGGTCTGCTGCGCCCGAACGCGGACCGGCCCAGCGGGAGCAAGCTCCCTCGCCACGGGGTTCGCGGCGGTCTTCAGATCAGGCCAACTGACTACGCAACTGCCGCGCCGCCGCGACCATGTTCACCAAGGCTGCTTCAGTCTCCGGCCAGGCGCGGGTCTTGAGTCCGCAGTCGGGGTTGATCCACAGGCGCTCGGCCGGAATCCGCTGTACCGCCTTGCTCATCAACGCGACCATCTCGGCGGTGTCCGGCACCCGTGGCGAGTGGATGTCATAGACGCCCGGGCCGATGTCGTTGGGGTACTCGAAGGCCTCGAACGCGTCCAGCAGTTCCATGTCCGAGCGCGAGGTCTCGATGGTGATGACGTCGGCGTCCATGGCGGCGATGGCCTGGATCACGTCATTGAATTCGCTGTAGCACATGTGGGTGTGGATCTGGGTTTCGTCACGCACACCCGACGCACTCAGGCGGAACGCCTCCACAGCCCAGTCCAGGTACTCCTGCCACTGGGCCCGACGCAATGGCAGCCCTTCGCGGAACGCCGCTTCGTCGATCTGTACGATCCTGACCCCGGCCGCTTCCAGGTCCAGCACTTCGTCCCGCAGGGCCAGGGCCAGTTGTCGGGCCTGAACCTGGCGCGACACGTCTTCGCGGGGGAACGACCACATCAACATGGTCACCGGACCGGTGAGCATGCCTTTCATGACTTTGTCGGTCAGGCCCTGGGCGTAGCGGATCCAGTCGACGGTCATGGCGCTGGGACGGCTGATGTCACCGAAGATGATTGCCGGTTTCACGCAGCGCGAACCGTAGCTCTGCACCCAACCGAAACGAGTGAAAGCGTAGCCATCGAGTTGTTCGGCAAAGTACTCCACCATGTCGTTGCGCTCGGCTTCACCGTGCACCAGCACGTCCAGGCCCAGACGCTCCTGGATTTCTACGGCATGGCGGATTTCGCTGTGCATGGCGTCCTGGTAGTCATTGGCCGACAGCTTGCCTTGCTTGTGAGCCTGACGCGCCAGGCGAATCGCCAGAGTCTGCGGGAACGAGCCGATGCTGGTGGTAGGAAACGCCGGTAGCTTCAGCCTTGCGCGCTGCTGCTCGATACGCTTGGCGAACACCGAACGCCGCTGGCTGTCCTGGGGCGTGATCGCGTCCAGGCGAGCCTGGACCTCGGGTTTGTGAATGCGCGCCGACGCGGCACGGTCGGCCTGCACTTGCCGGCTGGCGGCCAGCGCCTGTTGCACGCTGGTGGCCTGCGGATCGTTCAGCGCATCGCGCAACACCGCCACTTCGCCGCACTTCTGCACGGCAAAGGCCAGCCAGCTCTTGAGTTCCGGATCGAGGCGGTCTTCGCGCTCCAGGTCCACCGGGCTGTGCAACAGCGAACAAGAAGTGCTGACCCAGAGGTTGTCGCCAAAGCGCTCCTGGGCCGGTTGCAACTGTGCCAGCGCCTGCTCCAGTTCGCAGCGCCAGACGTTGCGGCCATTGACCAGGCCCACCGAGAGGATCTTGTAGGTCGGCAGGCGATCCAGCACCTGGCCCAGTTGCTCCGGGTCGCGCACCGCGTCGATGTGCAAGCCGTCCACCGGCAGGCCCACGGCCAGACCGAGGTTGTCTTGCAGGCCACTGAAATAGGTCGCCACGAGTTTTTTCAGCGGCGAGTACTGGAGGATGTGATAGGCCCGCTCGAAGGCGCTTTTCCAGGCCAGGGGCAGATCGAGGGTGAGGATCGGCTCGTCGATCTGGACCCACTCCACGCCTTGGGCCTTGAGGCGATTGAGGATTTCACCGTAGACCGGCAGCAGGCGCTCCAGCAGGTCGAGCCGGTCGAACTCCGCGCCCTTGGCCTTGCCCAGCCACAGGTAGGTCAGCGGGCCGATGATCACCGGCTTGACCTGGTGCCCCAGGGTGTGGGCCTCGTCCACTTCGTCGAACAGTTGCTCCCAGCTCAGGGCGAAGGTCTGGTCGATGGAAAACTCCGGGACCAGGTAGTGGTAGTTGGTGTCGAACCACTTGGTCAACTCCTGGGCCGGTTGCCCGTGATCGGCGTTGCAGCAACTGGCCGTGGCGCCACGGGCCATGGTGAACAGGGTGTCGAGGGTCGGCCGGCCCTGATCATCCAAGGTGTTGTGGAAACGCGACGGCACGACACCCAGTGCCAGGGTGTGGCTCAGTACCTGGTCGTACCAGGCGAAATCACCGACCGGCAGCAAATCGATGCCCGCGTCTTTCTGCAACTGCCAGTGACGGGCCCGCAGCTCGCGACCCACCGTCTGCAGTTCCGCCTGGGCCAGGTCGCCCTTCCAGTAAGCTTCGAGGGCTCTTTTCAGTTCGCGGTCGGCGCCGATGCGGGGAAAACCGAGGGTGTGGGCCAGGGCCATGGTGTGCGTCCTCCTGTAAAAGATGGCGCCATTGTCGACAGCCCGCCCCACATGAGACAAACTCAACCTTTTCGTGTTGATCTCAAGTTTTACTCATGGAGCCACTCGGTGCTTGAACTCCGTCATCTCAAGACCCTGCACGCTTTGCGCGAAGCCGATAGCCTGGTGGAAGCCGCCGAACGCCTGCACCTGACCCAGTCCGCCCTGTCCCACCAGTTCAAGGAACTGGAGGAACGGTTGGGAATGCCGTTGTTCGTGCGCAAGACCAAACCGGTGCGCTTCACCAGCGCCGGCCTGCGCCTGTTGCAACTGGCCGATGCCACCCTGCCGTTGTTGCGCGGTGCCGAGCGCGACATTGCCCGGCTGGCCGGCGGCACCGCCGGACGTTTGCACATGGCAATCGAGTGCCACAGTTGCTTTCAGTGGCTGATGCCCACCATCGACCAGTTCCGCGATGCCTGGCCGGAGGTCGAACTGGACCTGGCCTCGGGCTTCGCCTTCGCTCCGCTGCCGGCCCTGGCCCGGGGCGACCTGGACCTGGTGGTGACCTCCGACCCGCTGGAACTGGCCGGCATTACCTATGTGCCGCTGTTCACCTACGAAGCGATGCTCGCCGTGGCGAACCAGCATCGCCTGGCCGGCAAGCCGTATATCGTGCCGGAAGACCTGGTCAGCGAAACCCTGATCACCTACCCGGTGGAGCGCGACCGGCTGGACATCTTCACCCGCTTCCTGGAGCCGGCCGACATCGAACCGGCCCAGGTGCGCACCTCCGAACTGACGGTGATGATGATGCAACTGGTCGCCAGCGGCCGTGGCGTCTGTGGTATGCCGCACTGGGCGCTGCATGAGTACAGCTCGCGGGGCTACGTGAAGGCCAAGCGGCTTGGGGAGAAAGGTCTGTTTGCCACGCTGTACGCGGCGGTCCGCACCGACATGCTCGACGCACCGTACATGCGCGACTTTCTGCTGACAGCCAAGGACACTTCGTTTTCGACGCTGGATGGGGTCAGTGCCGTGCGGTGAGACCGCGTTGCCGGCCTATCGCGAGCAGGCTCGCTCCCACATTGGGCCTGCGCAGTGCTAAAAATCTGTGACCACCACAGATCAAATGTGGGAGCGGGCTTGCTCGCGAAGAGGCCGTGCCAGTTGCCACAAATGTCACTGATCTACCGCCTTCGCGAGCAAGCCCGCTCCCACAAGGGGATCTGCGACAAAGCCAAATTCTGTGGACACCACCAATCCCTGTGGGAGCGAGCCTGCTCGCGATAGCGGCCCATCAGTCATTTAGCTGTTGGATCCGACGATGAGACCCTAGAGCTCCAACCACATGTGGATCTTGTCGAAGTATTCATCCCCTACGCGAATCGCCTGGGGTTCGAGGCCGTACAGGGCGAAGCCGCAGCGCTGGTAGAGCCTGATGGCCGGGTCGTTGCCGGCAGTGACGGTCAATTGCACCAGCCGCAGGAAGGCATGGCGCCGGGCTTCGGCGAGGGCCGCTTCCAGCAGTTGCTGGCCGAGCCCGCGCCGGTGATGCTGCTCGCTGACGTACATGCCGAACAGCAGCGCCTTGTGCCGAGCCTTTTCCCGAGGCTCCAGGGCCAGCCCAACGATACCCACCAACTCATCCCCGACGAATGCCCCGAGCAACACATCGAGCCGGCTGGTCAGGCGCGATTCCCACCAGTTGATCGGCAGCGCCGCTCTTTCGTTGACACTGGAGGTGAATGCCTGGGGATGACGCGCATAAGCCTGGAGCATCAACTCGCGATAGGCCGAGGCATCACCCGCCCGCAGCCGCCGGATGCTCATGCCGTGCGCCGCTGCTCAAGCATCAGCCGCACCGCCAGCGCTCCCAGGACAAAGCCCATGAAGTAGCGCTGCGCCGCCAGCCACGTCGGGTTGTGGACGAACCACGAAGCAATGCCGGCGGCGAACAGGGCAATCAGCAGGTTGACACTGAAACTGACGCTGATCTGGGTCAGCCCGAGGATAAGGCTCTGGGTGAACAGCGAACCGTGCTCCGGACTGATGAACTGCGGGAACACCGACAGGTAAAACACCGCGATCTTCGGATTCAGGGCACTGGTGAGAAACCCCATGGTGATCAACTTGCGCGTCGAGTCCGGGGGCAACTGGCGGGCTTCGAACGGCGAACGTGCGCCCGGCTTCACGGCCTGCCAGGCCAGCCACAGCAGGTACAGCGCACCGGCCCATTTCAACGCTTCATAAGCCGTGGGCACCGCCAGGAACACTGCCGTCAGCCCGGCGGCGGCAGCGAACATATGCACGAAGAACCCCGCCACCACGCCCAGCAGGGACGTGACCCCGGCCTTGCGGCCCTGGCAGATCGAACGGGAAATCAGGTAAATCATGTTCGGCCCCGGCGTGAGCACCATCAGCAACGCGGCGGCGGCGAAAATCAGCAGGTCCGGCAATGGAATCATGGGCAGCAGTCCTTGAGCCTTGAATCGTGACAGGTGGCTCGATAAAACGGCAGGATCACCTCGCCTGTCAACGGCGCCAGGCACAGATCGCCTTCGTCGTCCAGGTCGATCCAGCGGACTTCTTCGATTTCGGCGGCGGGCGACACCGCGCCGTCGACCGTGACCAGAAACACCTCGGCCTGCGCGACGAACCCCGGCTCGTTGGCGGCTGGCGCGCTGAAGGTGCCCAGGTAACGAGCATGCGCCGGCTCGATCAGCAGCCCAAGCTCTTCCTCCAGCTCGCGAGCCAGGGCCTGGACCGGTTGTTCATCAGGCTCGATCTTGCCCCCCGGTTGCATGAACGCCAGGGTGCCGCGCTTGCGCACCAGCAGGGTCCGGCCGTCCGGCCCGATCAATAGGGCGGCGGCGATGCGGATGAGGGGATGGGTCATGGAAGGGCAGCCTTGGCGGGGGAAAGGCTTGGGAGATTACCTAACACAGTGGCAGGAGCAAAGCTTCCAGGCCAGCACTTCCCCCTTGTGGGAGCGAGCCTGCTCGCGATAGCAATCTGTCAGTCGACTGCATCGCCAGCTGATAGCCTGCTATCGCGAGCAGGCTCGCTCCCACAGGGGATTGCGTTGTCTGTCAGAACATGTTCACCCCAGGATCGGCTTGGGTGCCGAGGGGGCGGCCTCTTCCTCGGGGACTTTGACGAACACGCTGTACCGGGCGCCTTCCATCGCTTCGAAAGCGATGAGCTTTTCCACCAGCGGGCCACTCAGGACCTTGCCGGCGTTGAGCAAAAGCATGCCGTTGTCGGCGTTGAGGTTGCGCGCCAGGACCATGCCGGCCCCCAGCTCGCGAGTGGTCATGACCTTCACTGTCGGGTCGGACAGGGTCACGTCTTCCAGGTATTCCCCGCAGGCCTTGATGAAGTCCTCGACCATGTCCGGGTCGTACAGCTTGCCGGCGTATTTGCGGATGTACACCAAAGCCTCGTCGCTGTTCATCTGCCGTTCGAGGATCAGGCCGCGCTGCAGTTCGATGAAGTCCACCGCCAGTTTCAACAGCCGCGAACCGAACGGGATCGCCTCTCCCTTCAAGTGCTCGGGGAACCCGCTGCCATCCCAACGCTCCTGATGATGGCGGATGATCCGCGCCGCATCTTTCATCGGATCCAGGGTCATCAGCAGCGACTCGCTCTGCCTGGGGTAGGCGCGATACAGCTCAAGCTCAGTGTGGTGCAGCATGTCGGCCGGGGTGACCATCATGTTATCGGTCCAGCTCAGCTTGCCGATGTTGTACAACGCCGCGGCCATGGTCAGGTCGCGGTCAGTGGACTCATCGAGAAAATGCAGCCGGCTGTAGACCCGGATCAGTTCGATGATCTGGCGGTTGGTCTGCTTGGCCTTGGGCAGGCGCAGGTTGGCGATCAACGAGAACACTTCCGTACTGGTCACGTAGCTGCGCTTGAGCTCGTCGTAGGCCAGGTCGAGCATGTCGGCGGTCTGCTGCAACTCGGAGGTGCGCGACGCCACGCGTTTTTCCAGGGTGGCGTTGAGGGTCTTGAGTTGCTGGTTCTGCTCGCGGGTCAGCGCTTCGAGGCGCTGGCGTTCGCTTTCGGAATGCTGGTGGGCCAGGGCCTGGCGCAGGGCCTGCACCAGTTCTTCATCGTTCCAGGGCTTGCTGAGGTAGCGGTAGAGCTGCCCCTCGTTGATGGCCTTGGTCATCATGTCCACATCGGCATAACCGGTGAGCAGGATGCGCAAGGTCGACGGATACAGTTGGCGAATCTGCGCCAGCAGCGTGGCGCCGTCCATGTTGGGCATGCGCGCATCGGTCATTACCAGGTCGACCGGCCGCTCCTTGAGGATTTCCAGGGCCTTGGCGCCACTGTCGGCCAGCAGGATCTCGTACGGCTGGCTGCGCAACAAGCGGCGCAGGCTATTGAGAATCGACTCTTCATCGTCGACCAGCAACACCGTCGGCTTCTTGACCGGAACGTCCGGCGATTGATCTTCCATTGCTACCCCCTCCTATGAATCACAACCGTTCTACCGCCCCCCAAAAGACAGGTTAGTAGATTGAGAAAATTTAGACACATTTGCCATCACTGACCGAGCGCATCCGGATGAGACGACTATGCTGTACCCCATGAAGGGCCATGTACAGGCCAGCGTACTCATGCCAGCGAAAGGGACATCAGATGTACCCACGGTTCCGTAGTCCGCATCTCGACGGTGCACGGCCATGAACCTGTCGATGGAAAAGACCAATCGGCGGATCCTGATCGTCGACGACACCGCGACCATCCATGAGGATTTCCGCAAGATCCTCAGCCCCCAGGTCGTTACCGAAGACAGCCTGAGCAACGCCGAAGAGGCGTTGTTCGGCGCACCGGTGGGCATCGCCAGCCAGAGTTTCGTGCTCGACTCGGCATTCCAGGGCATGGAAGCCCTGAACAAGGTAGAGACTGCACTGGCCCAGGGGCGGCCCTTTGCCATGGCTTTCATCGACATGCGCATGCCGCCGGGCTGGGATGGCCTGGAGACCATCGAACGACTGTGGCGCGTCGACCCCAAGCTACAAGTGGCGCTGTGCACCGCCTATTCGGACTATTCCTGGGAGGACATCTCAGAGCGCCTCGAACTGGGCGACCGACTGCTCATCCTGAAAAAACCCTTCGATGCCATCGAGATCCGTCAGATGGCCAGCACCCTGACGGTCAAATGGCAGATGACCGAAGACGCGGCGCTGAAAATGGACATGCTCGAGCGCGCCGTCGAGGAACGGACCCGGGAGCTGGCCGACGCCAACATCATCGTGCAGAACAGCCCGACCATCCTCTATCGCCTGCGGGGCGAACCGCCGTTCCCGTTGATGTACATCTCCCACAACATTACCAAGTTCGGCCATGTCGCGGCGCAACTGATCAACGCGCCGGACTGGGCGCAGATCCTGATCCACCCTGACGACCAGGGAAAGGTCGGCGAGGCCATGGTCCGCGTACTGGACCGCGACACCGCGGGCGCGTCCATCGAATTTCGCATGCGCACCGGCGACGGCGCGTTCCGCTGGGTGGAAAACCGCTACATTCCGGTGCGCAATGAGCAAGGCCTGTTGCTGGAGGTGGAAGGCATCATCCTGGACATCACCGAGCGCAAGCTGGCCGAGGAAAAGATCGCCCTGCTGGCCCGCACCGACGGCCTGACCGGCCTGGCCAACCGCGCCACGATGATCGAGCGCCTGCATCAGGCCTTCGCGGCTGCCCGCCGGGGCGCGGCGCCGTTTGCGATGTTTTACCTGGACCTGGACCACTTCAAACGAATCAATGACACCCTCGGCCACCCCATCGGTGACCTGCTGCTGCAGGAAGTCGCCGCGCGCATCAAGGGCTGCACCCGGGAAAACGACGTGGTGGCGCGCCTGGGCGGCGACGAGTTCGCCATCCTGCAACTGGACGTGCACGAGGCGACCCACTGCGCGGCGCTGGCGGCCAAGATCCGCGACACCCTCGTGGCGCCCTACTCCCTGGATGGCAACGACGTGCGGGTATCGGTGAGCATCGGCATTGCCCTGTACACCCCGCAAAGCGTGAGCGCCGACAGCCTGATGGCGCAGTCCGACATGGCCCTGTACCGCTCCAAGGACAAGGGTCGCAACCAGTACCACTTCCACAACGAGGAAATTAACCAGGAGGTGACGGACCGGGTCGCCCTGGCCAACGATCTGCGTCGAGCCATCGAGAACCAGGAGCTGCATTTGCATTACCTGCCGGAAGTCGACCTGGGCACCGGCAAGATCCTCGGCATGGGCGTGCAGGTGCGCTGGAAGCATCCCGAGCGCGGCTGGCTGGAGCCGGAATCGTTCATGCCGGCGGCGGAAAAAAGCGGGATCATCATCCCTCTCGGCCATTGGGTGCTGGACCAGGCCTGCCAGCAGATGCGCCAGTGGCGCGACCAGAATATGGCGCCACCGGTGATTGCGCTCGACCTGTCGCTGACCCAGCTCAAGACCGGCCCGGAACTGATCTACGACGTACTGCGCACCACAGCCCGCTGGGAACTGGCGCCCTGGGACCTGCGCTTCGACGTTACCGAAGCCACCCTGGCCCAGACCAAGTGGACCCACAACGACGTACTGCCACGCCTGTGTGAACTGGGTGTGCAGATCGCCATCGATGAGTTCGGCACCGAGTATTCCTCGTTCGATTATCTCAAGACCTACCGGGTCAACCACCTCAAGCTCGCCCAGCGGTTCCTCGACAGCGCCAACGCCGATCCGGAGAACGCCACGACCCTGCGGGCGATCATCAACTTCGCCCGGGATGTGGGCATCGGGATCATCGCCGAAGGCGTCGAGACCCAGGAGCAACGCTCCACGTTGATGTCCAGCGGCGGCTCGATGCAGGCCCAGGGGCATTACTTCAGCACTGTAGTAGACAGCGGCCAGGCAGCCGAACTGCTCAAGGCCGGCGCCATCGTCCCGGTCACCGACCATTGGACCCGACCGGCGAGCGAGCTATCGGAGAGCAGCCCATGAACCCGTTGTCGGTCCCTGCGAACAGACGAATCCTGGTGGTGGACGACACACCGGCGATCCACCAGGATTTTCGCAAGATTCTCAGCCCCAGCGCCGGTAACGATGCGTCGCTGGACGACACCGAGAGCTTGCTGTTCGGCACCCCGCAGGTCAGCCGGCTGCAGTTCCAGATCGACTCGGCCTACCAGGGCGAGGAGGCGCTGGAACTGGTCAAGCGCGCCCAGGCCGAAGGCCAACCCTACGCCTTGGTGTTCGCCGACATGCGCATGCCGCCGGGCTGGGATGGCCTGCAGACCATCGAGAAACTGTGGGAGGCCGACCCACGGCTGCAAATTGCGCTGTGCACGGCGTTCTCCGACTACACCTGGGAAACCATGTCGGAGCGGATCGAGTTCGACGATCAGTTGCTGATCCTCAAGAAACCGTTCGACACCCTGGAAATCCGCCAGATGGCCAGCGCCATGACCTGGAAATGGCAGCTGGCCCAGGACGCCGCGCGCAAGATGCGCAGCCTGGAGCGCACGATCGAGGAGCGCGTCCAGGAGTTGCTCAAGGTTTCTCACCTGCTGCAATACGATGTGCTCACCGAGCTGCCCAACAGCATGTTGCTGGGCGACCGCCTGACCCAGGCCATGGCCCAGTGCCGACGCCACGATCGGCAACTGGCGGTGATGTTCATCGGCCTGGATCGCTTCAAACGCATCAACAATGCGCTGGGGCATCCGGTGGGCGACGAAATGCTCAAGCGCGTGGCCCGAACCCTGTCAACCGTGGTGCGCGAATCCGACTCGGTGTTTCGCTACGGCTCCGATGAATTCGTCGTGGTGCTGGGGGACATCACTGACCCGCAGCAGACCAAGGGCGTAGCGGAAAAACTGCTGGCGGCCATCAGCTCTGCGCAACCGATCGACGGCCATGACCTGACCGTCACCGCGAGCCTGGGGGTCAGCGTGTACCCGGTCGACGGTTTCGACGCCGTGGCGCTGATCAAGAAGGCCGAAACCGCGATGCGCAACGTCAAGGAAACCGGCCCCAACGACTACCGGTTTTTCACCGAGGACATGAACCGCCGGGCACGCCAGCAGCAGACCATCGAATCCGGCTTGCGCCTGGCCCTGCAACGCAAGGAATTCGTGCTGCATTACCAGCCCAAGCTGGACCTGACCAGCGGCAAGGTGGTCGGTGTCGAGGCGCTGGTGCGCTGGAACCGCCCGGACTACGGCCTGGTGTATCCATCGGACTTCATCCCGGTGGCCGAGGACAGCGGGCTGATCGTGCCGCTGAGTCAATGGGTGCTTCAGGAAGCCTGCCATCAGTCTTGCCGCTGGCAAGCCCAGGGGATGCGCCCGCTATGCCTGTCGGTGAATATCTCGGCCATCGATTTTCGCCAGCGCGGTTTCGTCGAAGGCATCGCCCGTACCCTCAAGGAAACCGGGCTGGACCCGACACAGTTAGAACTGGAGATCACCGAAAGCGTGCTGATGCAGAACATCGACACCACCGTCGCGGTCCTCAAGGCGATCAAGCAACTGGGAATACGGCTGGCCATCGATGACTTCGGCACCGGCTATTCGAGCCTGAGCTATTTGCAGAAATTTCCAGTGGATGTGTTGAAGATCGACCAGTCGTTCGTCGGCGACCTGAGCATCGACAGCAATGATGCCAAGTTGGTGAGCACCATCATCAACCTGGGCCGCAGCCTGAACCTGCACATCATTGCCGAAGGCGTGGAAACCCTTGAGCAATTGGAGTTCCTCAAGCGCCACCAATGCGAGGAAGCGCAGGGGTACTTCTTCAGCAAGGCGGTGGAGCCGCAAGCCTTCGTCCAATGGATGACCGAGTGGGAGCAACGCCAGTACCCGTTTTCATGAACCGCCAACTACCTTCAACCAAAAGATTCAAGGAAGCACCCGATGGCGTCATCTGGACTGTTACTGGCTCTGGGGCTGTTCGTGGGCGTGAGCGTGGCGGCACACGCCGCGCCCTTGGACGAACCGCTCAAACCGCTCCCCCCTGTTCCGACCCTGGACCCCAAGCGCGTCCAACTGGGCCTGCGCCTGTTCAATGACCCACGGCTGTCGGTCAATAACACCTTGTCCTGCGCCAGTTGCCATCGCCTGGACAAGGGCGGAGCCGACGACAAGCCGTTTTCCACGGGCTTCGACGGCAAGCCGCTGGAGGTCAATACACCCACGGTGCTCAATGCCAGCCTGAACTTCCATCAGTTCTGGGACGGTCGGGTCGATACCCTGGAAGAACAGGCTCAGGATGTGGTGACCAGCTCCACGGAAATGGCCAGCACTTGGGAAACGGTGCTCAAGCGCATCGCCGACGACCCAGGCTATGCCAAGGATTTCAAAGAAGCCTACCCCGACGGCGTGACTGCCCCCAATATCCAGAATGCCCTGGCCGACTATGAACGCACCCTGCTGACTCCCAATTCGCGTTTCGACCAGTACCTGCTGGGCGATACCGACATCCTCACGCCCCGGGAAAAATTCGGTTACCAGCGCTTCAAGGAGTACGGCTGCATTGCCTGCCATCAGGGGGTGAACATCGGCGGCAACATGTTCCAGAAGTTCGGCGTCATGGGCGACTACATTGCCGACCGGGGCAATCCGACCCAGGCCGATGAAGGACGCTTCAATGTCACCGGCGACGAGGCGGACCGTCAGGTTTTCAAGGTGCCGAGCCTGCGTAACGTCGCGATGACCGCCCCCTATTTCCACAAGGGGTCGGCGCCGACCCTGGAGAAGGCGGTAGAAGTCATGTTCAAGTACCAGTTGGGCCGTGAGCCGCAGAAAAACGACACCGAACTGATCGTTGAATTCCTCAAGACCCTGACCGGCGAATGGGAGGGCAAGCCTCAATGACAGTTCTACGCCGCCTCGGCCTTGCCTTCATCGGCCTGCTGCTGGCTTCGGTCCTGCTGTTCATGTACGTCAATTCCGGTGCGCAACAGGCCGCCTCGTACATTGAATCCCGGGACCTGATCCGTCTGCTCAAGCAGCAGGACGCCATCTGGGACAACGAAGTGCTCAAGTCGCGTATCGCCCTGAGCCACAACTACGATCCACTGGTGTCGCCGCTGCACGAGATGGCGCGGCTGTGGCAGCGCCTCGACGCTATCGAGTCGGAACCGGGTCGCCATGCGCCGTCGCGCTGGGAAGGCCTGCGTGACGAATACCTCAAGGCGGTCAAGGACAAGACCCGCCTGGTGGAGCAGTTCAAGTCGCGCAACGCGATATTGCGCAACTCCCTGGCCTTCCTGCCCACCGCCGAGGACGACATCCAGGCTCAGTTCAACCAGTTGTCCGACGAGGAAAAACTGCAGCTGCAAAGTGTCGCCATCGACACTTACGACCTGCTGCTCAGCAGTATGGAGTTTGCCCAGCTCACCACCCGCGAGATCGCCGCCGAAGTGTTGGTGGGCCTGAATCGGCTCGACGTGAACAAAGAGCGCTTGCCTCAGGGGCTGAATGACTCCGTCAACATCCTGAGCCGGCACATTGCCCTGATCCTGCGCGAACAGCCGCGGGTCAATGAGTTGCTGGAGGGCATCGAGGCCATCCCGGTGTCCGATCACCTGGATGCCATCAGCAGTCTGCTGGAAAAAGACCAGGAAATCGCCGCCAGCCAATACCAGCGCAATCATGTCTACCTGCTGGTGTTCGCCACGTTGCTGGTGTTGATATTGATCTGGCTGGCGGTGCGTTTGATACGCAGTTTCGGCGAGATCAAGCGGGTCAACAACGCCCTGCAAAGCGCCAACGATGAACTGGAACAACGGGTCGAAGAGCGTACCCGCCAGCTCAAGGACACCCAGAGCGAACTGATGGACACCGCCCGCCAGGCCGGCATGGCGGAGATCGCGACCAACGTGCTGCACAACGTCGGCAACGTGCTCAACAGCGTGAACATTTCCGCCGACCTGGTCAGCCGCAAACTGCGCAGCAGCAAAGCGGTAGGCCTGGGCAAGGCGATGCAATTGATCAACGAACATCCCCACGACCTGGGGCATTTCCTCACCGAGGACGACAAAGGCAAACTGCTGCCCGGCTACCTCAATCAACTGGTGGAAGCCATTGCGCTGGAGCAGCAGGGCCTGATCGACGAACTGGCCCAGTTGAGCAAGAGCGTGGACCACATCAAGGACATCGTCTCCACGCAACAATCCTACGCCGGCGCCAACAGCCTGCTGGAACCGCTGGTGGTCAGCGAACTGCTCGAAGACGCCTTGCGCATGAACTCCGGCGCACTGACCCGCCATCATGTTACGGTCATCAAGGAATACGGCGATGTGCCGCGCATCATGGGCGACAAGCATCGCTTGCTGCTGATCCTGATCAACCTGATCAGCAACGCCAAGTACGCCATGGCCGGGGTCTCCAACCATGCGCGGAACATGACCCTCAGGGCCGAGGTGGTGGACGACGAGACCTTGCGGATCAGCGTCACGGACGAAGGCGAAGGCATCCCCGAGGAGAACATGACACGCATCTTCGCCCATGGTTTTACCACTCGTAAGGAAGGCCACGGGTTTGGCCTGCACAGCTGCGCATTGGCGGCCATCGAAATGAACGGCCACCTCACCGCACACAGTGAGGGGCCAGGCAAAGGGGCAACGTTCGCGCTGCAACTGCCCCTGAAACTCGCAGAAGGTGAGCAATGAATAGCCTGAGTAACCGACGCATCCTGTTGATCGACGATACGCCCGCCATTCATGACGATTTCCGCAAGATCCTGACTCCGCAGGACGATAGCAACCCCGACCTGCTGGACATGGAAAACGCACTGTTCGGCGACGCCCCGAAACCGGCCACCACCGTGTTTGAACTCGACTCGGCCTATGGCGGGCAGGAAGGCCTGAACAAGTTGCTGGACGCCGTGGCAAAGGAGCGCCCCTACGCCTTGGCGTTCGTCGACATGCGCATGCCCGAAGGCTGGGATGGTGCCAAGACCATCGAAGAGTTGTGGAAACGCGACCCGCTGCTGCAGGTGGTGGTCTGCACCGCGTATTCGGATTACTCCTGGGATGAGCTGCTCGACCGACTGAACGGCCATGACCGGTTGCTGATTTTGAAAAAACCCTTCGACAACATCGAAGTCCAGCAGATGGCCAACACCCTGACCACCAAATGGGAAATGACCTCTCGCGCCCAACTGAAAATGAACAAGCTCGAAGACTTGGTGGAACAACGTACCCAAGCGTTCAGACAGGCCAGCGAGCTGCTGCAAATGGAAATCGACGAACGCAAGATGCTGGAAACCCAGCTGGTGCAGTCGGAAAAACTCGCCTCGCTGGGCCAGTTGGCAGCCGGGGTGGCTCATGAAATCAACAACCCGATCGGCTTCATCTCCTCCAACCTCGGAGCGTTGGACGGCTACTTTGCCAAGCTGCAGGAGATGCTCAGTGCCTATGGCGGCGCCGAAGGAGCCATCGCCTCGCCCGAATTGCTGATGAGCCTGACGAAACTGCGCGAAAAGGTGGAACTGGATTTCCTGGTAGAAGACATTCCGCTGCTGATCAAGGAATCCAAGGACGGCATCGCCCGGGTCGGGCAGATCGTCAAGGATTTGAAGGACTTCTCGCGGGTCGACTCCAGCCAGGAATGGCAGATGGCAAACCTTCAGCAGGGCATGGATTCGACGTTGAACATCGTCGCCAACGAAATCAAATACAAGGCCGACGTGGTCAAGGAATACACGCCGCTACCGGAAGTGGAATGCCTGCCGTCGCAGATCAACCAGGTGATCATGAACCTGATCGTCAATGCAGCCCAGGCCATCGGCCCCGAGCGCGGCACCATCACCCTGCGCAACGGTGTCGGCGAAGACACCGTATGGATCGAAGTCGCCGACAACGGTTCGGGCATTCCACCGCAAACCCTGCAAAAAATCTTCGACCCCTTCTTCACCACCAAACCCATCGGCCAGGGCACAGGGCTGGGGCTGTCACTTTCCTACGGGATCGTGAAGAAGCACAACGGCGAGATCACCGTGCGCAGCGAAGTCGGGGTTGGCACCACCTTCCGCGTGGAACTGCCGTTGCGGCAGATGAAACAGGCGGGGTGAAACGCAACCCGGCGGCCCTGGCACCTCCCTTGCCACATGAAGCAGTGCCAGGCGCGCCCCTGTGGCGAGGGAGCTTGCTCCCGCTGGGCTGCGCAGCAGACCCAAAAGGTTGAAGGCAATCCCCCACACACCGAGGCGACTGGCTTGAGGGCTGCTTCGCACCCCAGCGGGAGCAAGCTCCCTCGCCACAGAGGACCGGCCATGTGATACGCGATCAGAAGTTGGGTATCTCTCTGGAGAAAATCCCCTCGCCACAGGCTTGCCCGCCGTTTCGCTGCCAGCGCAGAATGTCGGGATGCCTTGCCTGCGCGCCCCTCTGATGTCCAACCCCAAGGAAACCGTATGAGCCTGTCGCTGTTGAGCCGTTACGCCTTCTTTGCCGGCTGTGTGCTGTTCACCCTCGCCAGCCTGCCGTTCCTGCAACACGACTGGCTCTGGCCGATCACGCTGGTGACCGGGTTGTTGAGTCTGCTGGGGCTGTTCGATCTGTTCCAGAGCCGCCACGCGGTACGGCGCAACTATCCGATCCTGGGCAATATTCGGTACCTAGTCGAAGGCATCCGCCCGGAGATCCGCCAGTACCTGCTCGAATCCGACAGCGACGCCCTGCCCTTTTCCCGGGCACAACGTTCGCTGGTCTACTCCCGGGCCAAGAATGAAAGCGCCGACAAACCGTTCGGTACCCTGATCGACGTGTACCAGACCGGCTTCGAATTCATCGGCCACTCCATGCGCCCGGCGCCATTGAGCGACCCCAGCGGCTTTCGCGTGACGGTCGGCGGCCCGCAATGCACCCAACCGTATTCGGCTTCCGTGTTCAACATCTCGGCCATGAGCTTCGGCTCCCTGAGCGCCAACGCCATCCGCGCGCTGAATCAAGGCGCCAAGCTTGGCAACTTCGCCCACGACACCGGCGAGGGCAGCATCAGCCCCTATCACCGCGAACACGGCGGCGACCTGACCTGGGAACTGGGCAGCGGCTACTTCGGCTGCCGCACCAGCGACGGGCGCTTCGACCCGGAGCGCTTCGCCGTCCAGGCACAGAACCCACAGGTGCGGATGATTGAAATCAAGATGAGCCAGGGCGCCAAGCCCGGCCACGGCGGGATCCTGCCCAAGCACAAGGTCACCCGGGAAATCGCCGAGACCCGCGGCATTCTCATGGGCGAGGATTGCGTTTCACCGTCACGCCACAGCGCGTTCTCCACTCCCCTGGAGTTGATGCAATTCGTCCAGCAGCTACGGGAGCTGTCCGGCGGTAAACCGGTGGGCTTCAAGTTCTGCCTGGGGCACCCGTGGGAATTCATGGGCATCGCCAAGGCCATGCTGGAGACCGGCATCCTGCCCGATTTCATTGTCGTCGACGGCAAGGAAGGCGGCACGGGCGCGGCGCCGGTGGAATTCACCGACCACATCGGCGTGCCGTTGCGCGAGGGCCTGCTGTTCGTGCACAACACCCTGGTGGGCCTGAATCTGCGGGACAAGATCAAGCTCGGCGCCAGCGGCAAGATCGTCAGCGCCTTCGACATCGCCAGCGTCCTGGCCATCGGCGCCGACTGGGCCAACGCCGCCCGTGGCTTCATGTTCGCCATCGGCTGCATCCAATCGCAAAGCTGCCACACCAACAAATGCCCCACCGGCGTCGCCACCCAGGACACCTTGCGCCAACGCGCCCTGGTGGTCCCGGACAAGGCCCAGCGCGTCTACAACTTCCACCGCAACACCCTCAAGGCCCTGGCCGAAATGCTCGCCGCCGCCGGCCTCGACCATCCATCGCAGTTGCAACCCAAGCACCTGGTGCGGCGGATGTCGGCGACCGAGATCAAGCTGTTCTCGCAGTTGCATGTGTTTTTGAAACCGGGGGAATTGCTGACCGGGGAGGTGAATGGGGAGTTTTACTCGCGGATGTGGCAGATGGCGCGGGCGGACAGTTTTGAGCCGATGGACGTGGAGGCTGCTTAGCAATGGTCTGATTGCCAGTCTCGGCGGGAGCTGGTGTCGTCCTGGGGACAAATAGCGAAGCGACCACTGTTCCTTCAACTAACATGAAGGCCCGCTCCCAATCCTTGGCCAGTAGCCGCTGGGCATCCACATAAGCGCCATCGGCTACCCACCAAACCCTGCATCCAGAGCGTTTCAACACCTCGATATCGTTGAAATATACTGTCCCAGGGTTACCTGGCACCACTGCATAGCCACCCAGGTTTGAGATCTTCAGAAAAGCTTCAACAGACGAGCGAATGTAAAACTTGGGTTCAATACCTGTCTGGTTATAGTAGTTGAAAGGCAGGTTCCACACTAAGGACTCGAAAACGATCTCATCCCCCGGTAATGCGGCTCGCTTGATCTCGGCCGCCAATGTGTCAAACCTGAAATCGCGACGATAATCGGTACCATTCAAGCCATCCGCCTGTCGATAGACCAACTGTAATCCTTGTGCTTCTACTGCCGTCGCAACTATCAAGGCCACCAAGATGCTCTTACTCCAAGCCAATCTGTCCAGCGCGGCGGCAACCATCAGCGGCAATCCCACTGCAGCAAATACCAGATAGCGAGGAGCGAACAACGGTACGGCGATCGCCACCAGGGCAAGAACGACAACCGGGATAAAAAAATAACTGATCAATAGACTGGCATAGCGCCGCTGATCGTTACTTTTCCAAAGCAGTATCGCCGCACATACAACGACGCCGACCAACGGCAGTGTGCGCAACCATAACGAATGCTCGCCCCAACTATTCATCACGGCAAACTGCCAGACGAGGCTGACCAACGCGTCAACTGTGATGGGCGGTATCCAGATAATGAGGGACTGTGAACGCGATAGTTGGTCGAACAGATGAGGCAGCCAAGGAATGTATAACAGCACTATAGCCACATTGGCCATTAACCATGACCGCGCAGATGGTGAAGTTGAGAAAACACCTTGCCGCCCCCGCCATACATAAAACCAGTGAACCAGTACGCACAGCGCGGAGAAATAGTGGGTGTAGAAAGCTGCGGTCATCAACAGCACGTAAATAACGGGAAAACGTTTCGTCCCAGGCGCGTTCACCCAGCTCACCAGGGCCACCGTAGCGCCCATCAACCAAAATCCGAGCAAGGTGTACATGCGCGCCTCCTGGCTGTAACGGACCGAGATCGGAAGCAATGCCAAGAGCAGCGCCGCCATCCAGGTCGCCCTGCGCGTGGTAACGAGACTCATCAATTTAATGCTCAGCAATACAGCGCCCACGTCCGCTAATGCGCTGAGTGACCTGACGGCCAAGGCCCCATCGCCGAACAGCATCATCCAGACATGCAGCACAAGATAATAGAGAGGCGGATGAACGTCCCGTGCCGTAATGTCCCAGATCTGTGATGGCTGATGCCTGGCAAGCAGTATGCTGAAAGCTTCGTCATACCAGATTGAAGGCACTGTGATTGCGTGGAATCGCACCGCCAGTGCGAGGACTATCACCGCTACCAACGCTGAGCAGTCTCCAAATCGGATCAGTCGTTTTCCTGAGTCACGGGCAGTCGTCATAGGCACGCTCGCAAGAGAGCAAGGAACGGTCAATCTATGTGCGTGTCAAGGTGGGGTCTACTGTAAGAACTAACAGGCAGAAGGCATTTACTCCCATCAACAAAAAAGCCCCGATCATCCGACCGGGGCCCTCTTGCAACTTGGTTGATTCACTAAACCGAACGCACCACGCCTGCGGACGCATCCCGGGGCTGCAACTTGAAGCTGTAGAACAGCACCGTCAGCAATACCAGAAACGCCGGCCCCACATACAGCGCCACCCGCGTGTCCGGGAAGTAGGCCATCAGCCCCACCACCAACACCAGGAATGCCAGGGCCAGGTACGAGCTGACCGGGTACAGCCACATCCGGTACTTCAGGGCCGCACGCTCGGAAGCACTCAAGCCTTTGCGGAATTTAAGCTGCGCCAGCAGGATCATCACCCACGTCCAGATTGCGCCGAAGGTGGCGATGGAGGTCACCCAGACGAAGACTTTTTCCGGCACCAGGTAGTTGAGCAGCACGCCCAGCAGCAATGCGGCGATGGACAACAGCAATGCCCGGCGCGGCACGCCATTGGCCGAGGTCTTGGCGAAGCCGGCCGGGGCCTGGCCGTTCTGCGCCAGGCTGTAGAGCATCCGCCCGGTGCTGAAAATCCCGCCGTTGCAGGACGACAGCGCGGCGGTGATCACCACGAAGTTGATGATGCCGGCGGCGGTCTTGATGCCCAGGCGCTCGAACGTCATCACGAACGGGCTGCCCTGGGTGCCGATTTCGTTCCATGGGTAGATCGACAGGATCACGAACAACGCGCCGACGTAGAACAGCAGAATCCGCCAGAACACCGAGCCGATGGCGTTGGGGATGGTTTTCTGTGGGTTCTTCGCTTCACCGGCGGTCAGGCCGATCATCTCCACGCCCAGGTAGGCGAACATCACCATTTGCAAGGACATCAACACGCCCTGCACGCCGTTGGGCAAGAAGCCCCCGTGGGTCCAGAGGTTGGAAATGCCCAGGGCCACGCCGTCGTTGCCGAACCCGAAGGCAATGATGCCGACGCCACCGATGACCATGGCGATGATGGTGACGATCTTGATCAGGGCGAACCAGAACTCGAATTCACCGAAGGCCTTGACCGCGATCAGGTTGATCGACCCCATGCTGACCAGCGCGGCCAGGGCCCAGATCCAGCGGGGCACATCGGGAAACCAGATGCCCATGTACACCGCCACGGCGGTGATTTCCGCCACGCAGGTCACCAGCCACAGGAACCAGTAGTTCCAGCCGGTCAGGAAGCCGGCCAGCGGACCGAGATAATCCTGGGCGTAACGGCTGAACGAACCGGCCACCGGGTTATGCACGGCCATTTCGCCGAGGGCGCGCATGATCACCAGGATCGCCAGGCCACCGATGATGTAAGAAAGCATGATTGCCGGGCCGGCCATTTCAATGGCCTTGGCCGAACCGAGGAACAGCCCGACACCGATACAGGCGCCGAGCGCCATCAGGCGGATATGCCGCTCGCCGAGTTCACGTTTGAGCGGACCACCCTGAGCGGTCTCGCCATGGGGCAGATGATTGCCGACAGGCATAGGTACAACCTCGTCTTGTTATTGGATTGACCACCGAGTTTCCAAGGCGCAAGCGGGTAAGCCTGCCACCTTGCCGAAACCGGGCCTGTCTCGTGGACAGACCGTCCTGTAGGACAACAGAACAGGATCAGCGGGCCGTGCAGTATAGGAAGCCAAGGATAGAGAGATTCACTGTAAAACCGAATAAATTCAGGCAAAAACCAAAAAAAATACTGTTTTTTGAGAGCCATTGACTGATATTGCCCCCCCCTTGAACACATACCCCCGTGGCGAGGGAGCTTGCTCCCGCTCGGCTGCGCAGCAGACGCATCGACCGGTACCTGGGCAATTCAGGTGGCTTAAGAAAGAGCGAGGGCGGCTGCGCCACCCAGCGGGAGCAAGCTCCCTCGCCACAAGAGCCTGTCGACCGGAATACCTTGACCGGATCCCTGCAAAACAGTTGCCCGGCAATTTCCCTCCCCCCACGCCAACCACCGTCTAAGCTTCAAGCAAGTCCGATCAATCTGCTTGAATGGATCAGTCGACTATGGGCGCTTTGTGGCATACCGATTCGAATAAACCTGTGGTCCCGACTGAACGTATGGAAGAAGCGCCTACACCCCAGAAAAAACGCCGCGCACGGCATGGCTGGCGGGCGTTCTGGTTGTTGCTGTTGATTATCGTCGTGGTAGTCGGCCTGGCGGTGGCCAAGGAAATGCGCACGGCGCAGTTCCAGTCCCGGGAGCTCAGCAAATACGCTGCATCCCTGAGCTACTCGGTGCAACCGGGGCCCAGCGATTCGATTGTCTATCCCGGTGCAGGCCCATTCGACCGACGGCTGGGCTACAGCGCCCTGGGGGAGTTCCTGCCGCGCCTGCTCAAGCGCGACTACGTGATCCAGGCCCAGGCCCGTTTCTCGCCGGCTCTGATGAGTTACGTCGATAAAGGCCTGTTCGTACCCTACGCAGAAAAAATCCAGGCCGGGCTGACCATCACCGATTGCCGTGCTGCCCCGGTGTATCAGTTCAAGTACCCGCAGCAGTTGTATTCAAGTTTCGACGCCATCCCGCCGGTGGTGGTGCAAAGCCTGCTGTTCATCGAGAACCGCTTCCTGCTCGACCCCAAGCAGCCTTTGGCCAACCCGGCGGTGGATTGGCCGCGCTTCGCCATGGCGGCATGGTCGCAGGTGGCCAAGCTGCTGAGTCTGCCGGGCCAGTCCGCTGGGGGCAGTACGCTGGCGACGCAATTGGAAAAGTATCGCCACTCTCCCGAAGGCCTGACGGTATCCGGCGCGGAGAAAATCCGTCAGATGATTTCCGCCAGCGTGCGTGCCTACCAGGCCGGCCCGCAGACCCTCCAAGCGCGGCAGCGGGTAATCCGTGACTACCTCAACAGCGTGCCGCTCTCCGCCGTACCGGGGCATGGCGAAGTGCATGGCATGGCCGAAGGCTTGCGGGTGTGGTACGGGGCCGATTTCAACCGGGCCAATGAACGGCTGTTCAGCACCGCCACCGACCCACAGGCCATGGCGGAAAAAGGCCTCGCGCTGCGGGAAATGCTCTCGTTGATGATCGCCCAGCGCCGCCCTTCCCATTACCTGACCAAGGGCCACGATGAACTGGCAAGCCTGACCGATAGCCACATCCGCCTGCTGGCGCAAAACGGCGTGATCGACGGTGCAATGGCCCAGGCCGCGCTGGCGAGCAAGGTCAGTTACCGCGACTGGGTCCAACAACCGACCATCCAGCCCATCGAAACCAACAAAGGCATCAGCGCTGCCCGCAGTCGCCTTGCCACACTACTCAATCGGCCACTTTACGACCTCGATCGCCTGGACCTGTCGGCGACCAGCACCTTGCAAAGCGATTTGCAGGCCCAGGCCACCGACTACCTCAAGCGTCTGGCCGACCCGGCGTTCGCCGCCGAGATCGGCCTGATGGGAGAACGCCTGCTGACCCCCACCAGCACCACCCAGGTGCGCTACAGCTTCACACTGCTGGAACTGACCCCGGACGGCTCACGGGTGCGGGTACAGACCGACAGCACCGACCAGCCCTTCGACATCAACGAAGGCAGCAAGCTGGAGCTGGGCTCGACCGCCAAGTTGCGGGTCCTCACGACCTACCTGCAGATCATCGCCGAGCTGCATGATCGCTATGCCCGGCAGACCCCGGCCGAGCTGAAGAAAGCCGACATCGCCGAGCAGGACCGCCTGTCCCGCTGGGCCGTGGATTACCTGATTCAGAACAGCGACCGCGACCTGTCGAAAATGCTCGAGGCGGCGCTGGATCGCACCTATTCAGCCAGCCCTAGCGAGGCGTTTTTCACCGGGGGCGGGCTGCACACCTTCCACAACTTCCGCAACGAAGACAACGGTCGCAACCCCACCTTGCGCGACGCCCTGCGGGAGTCGATCAACCTGCCCTTCATCCGCCTGATGCGCGACCTGGTGCGCTATTCCACCTATGGCGGCCCGGATAACAGCGCCGAACTGCTCAAGGATGACAAGGACCCGCGGCGCCAGGAATACCTGGCCCAGTTCGCCGACCGCGAAGGCACTTCGTTCCTGCTCAGGTTCTGGAAGAAGTATCAGAAAAAGGACACGGCCCAGCGCCTGGAAACCTTTCTCGACAGCATGCACCCCACGGCAATCCGCCTGGCCGCCGTGCACCGGTACTTCTTTCCCAATGACAGCCAGGAGAGTTTCAACCTGTTCGTGCGCTCGCACCTCAAATCAGCCAAGAGCAGTGAAAAGCTCACCGACGAACGCCTGGAACGGCTCTACCAGAGCTACGGCCCCGGTGCCTATGACCTGCCGGACCAGGGTTTCATCGCCAAGGTGCACCCGCTGGACCTGTGGTTGATGGGCTACCTGTTGAACAAACCCGACGCCAAGTTCAGCCAGATCGTCAAGGCCAGCCAGTTCGAGCGCCAGGAGGTCTACAGCTGGTTGTTCAAGAGCCGGCACAAGAGCGCCCGTGACAGTCGCATCCGCACCATGCTGGAAATCGAAGCGTTCCTGGACATTCACCAGCGCTGGCAGCAAGTCGGCTATCCGTTCGACCATCTGGTGCCGTCACTGGCGACCGCCATCGGCAGCTCCGGTGACCGCCCTGCCGCGCTGGCGGAACTGGTGGGAACCATCCTCAACGACGGGATCCGGCAACCGGCGCTGCGCGTGGACAGCCTCGACTTTGCCGTCGGCACGCCCTACGAAACGCGGCTGGTCAGCAACCCGGACAACGGCAAGCGGGTGATGCCGGTGGAAGTGGCCCGGGCCCTGCGCGGCGCGCTGTCCCAGGTGGTGGATGCCGGCACCGCGAAACGGGTGGCCGGCAGTTTCAAACTGGCCGACGGCACGCCGCTGGCCATGGGGGGCAAGACCGGCACCGGCGACAACCGCATCGAAGCCATCGGCGCCGGCGGACGGATCCTCAGTTCCAAATCCATCAACCGCACCGCCACCTTTGTGTTCTACATCGGCGACAGCCATTTCGGCACCCTCACCGCCTACGTCCCGGGGGCCTCGGCACAGAACTTCAAATTCACCTCGGCCTTGCCGGTGCAGGTGCTCAAGGGCATGGCGCCGTTTCTCACCTCTTACTTGCAACCGGGGAGTCATACTCAGTGCAAGCCGTTGGTGGCGCGGCAATGAGTCACGGGAATGTGGTGCAAGGCCCCTGTGGCGAGGGGATTTATCCCCGTTGGGCTGCGCAGCTGCCCCCAAAAAGCGCGCCATCAACCTGATCCACCGTGGTGTCGGCTTTCAGGGCTGCTGCGCAGCCCAGCGGGGATAAATCCCCTCGCCACAAGTCAGGGGTAGCCTCAGGTCAGGGATTGACGCGAGGCACCGCATCGAAAATTACTGTGAAGTCCGCGTTATACACGCCGGGAGAAAGGGGGCGGGTAGGCGAGTTTGCAACAACGACACGCATGTCTGCCTGCGTCCCAGGCGTGGACGTGGCATCATCCACGACTTCCTGTGGCTGGTCATTCAAGGGTACACCGTTGAATAGAACCCTCAGGGACACAATATCGACGCCGTTAGTCAGGTGGATGGCACCTGTCTGGTTAGCATTCTCGATGTACGCGTGGACCGAACCGTCGGTGTTCTTCACATCAAAGGTGTGGCGCAAAGACGTGAGTTTATAGGTGATGGGGTCGTAGTACATGTACTCATCCTTGCCAAACTCCGGATCCCGCGGCTGCACGTGGAACTGCTGAGTCGGAATTTTCGCCTCGATATGAATGGCCGAATGTGCATCATCGGCCCCCAAGGCCAGCGCAGGACTCAAGGCCGCGGCGGCCAGAGCGGTAACGGACACAAACTTCTTGAACATGTTTTAACTTCCTTTTTTTCATCGTTATTGGAGAAACGGCGAAGCAGCATCGGTGCGCCGGCGACGCCGATTGCCCTTGTGGCGAGGGAGCTTGCTCCCGCTCGACTGCGCAGCAGTCGCAGCGACGGCAAGGCCGGAAAAAGCACGGGCAGCTTCGCCCGAAGCGTCGAACCGTCCCAATGGGTGCAAGCTCCCTCGTCACGAAGGTTTCGTACTGGCTCGACGAGTGCCGGTCGCCTAGGGCGCGGTGGCGTCGAACACCATGTGCACCGTGCCGTAGTAATCCCCTGGCTTGTAATCGTCATCGGGAGGGACGGCGGCGATCTCCAGCGGCACCTGGCGGCCTGGCCGGGCTTCAGTAGCCGAGACCACCTGAGTCGAATCCAGGGTCAGCTCGACGCCGTTGAACCGTACGCGCAAGTCGATGCGATCACGGCCATTGGACAGGTAGGCCTCCTCCCCGAGGCGCGCGCCAATGGAGCCGTTGCTGTTTTTCACTTCATACGTGGCTCGCAACGGGCTCAGCTGCGAAGTGACCGTGCTGAACGGCAGGCGCTGTTCGCGCTGGACCAGTTGCGGGTCGAGGGGCAACACATAGAAGTCGGCCGTCGGGATGGTCACGTAGAGCTCGAACGTCTCCCGCTCGACAGCCCCCCAGGTCGACGACCAGGGCATGACCAGGGCGGTCAGTGCGAGGAGGCGTAGCCGTGTCTTGATCATTTTGATTTACCTCTTGCGTCAACGACGGTGCGGCGGCGGCAGCCGTCAGCCCTTGATCTCGACGTTCTGGGTTTTGCTGCCTTCGATCAGCGTGAAGCGATACTCACGCCCCGCTTCCTTGTCGAAGGCGAACGTGCGGCCCTTCATCACGTGATGCTTGGTAGTCGGGCGGCATTCGTTGTCCTTCTTCGCCTCGCAGTCCTTGAACTCATCGATCACCACCACGCTGTTGCCGTTGTTGCGCAGTTGGTAGCGCTGGGCGTTGTCGTCGATCACGGTGTCGAAGCGGGTGTCCTTGGGCCGCACGAAGAACACCGTGCCGTAGCCCGCCAACACCTTGACCCCGGCCGCCACGCGCTCTTTCTTATAGGCTTCGCGTTCCTCGGCGCTGACGGCGAATTCGTCTTCCGCTTCCGGCACCACCGGCACGAAACGCACGCGGAAATAACGCTCCTTGTCGCGGTTGCCCATGAACAGCAACCGCGTGCCCTGCACCCCGTTGGCCGGCACGATCAGGCGCGCCGGGCTGGCCATCAGGCCATCCCGGGCCTGGGCACTGGCCTGGTTCTGCAGCGGCACCTCGCTGTAGGTGCCGTCTTCGTTGTAGATGATTTCCAGGATGTTCACCTTGACGAAAGCCGTAGACGACCCGCCGTTGAACACCCGTTTCATGTAGGTGGTCTTGTTGCCGTCCAGGTAGTCATAGACCACCCCGACACCGATCTGCGGACCGGCCTGGGCCGCGCCGCAAAACAGGGAAAACCCTACCCATGCCCATAATTGTTTCATCACTTGCTTAACCTCATGCATTGAACGCAACTCACAAAAAACAATTGGCCGACGGGCCGTTCAGACTTCCGAATCCCAGATCACCGTGACGCTGCCGGAATAAGCCTTGGCGCCGGTGTCCAGCATCTGCTCGACGCTGCCTTGGGCCACTTCGAAGTGCAGCATTCCAGACCGACGATCGACGTAGACACTTGGCTGGAACAGCTCGGTGCCGCTGCCGTCACGCAACAGCGGACGGCGGACCACCGGCTGCCCGCTGGCATCTGCCAGGCCGTCGGGCAAGGTCACGCTGACGTTCACCGGCACGGCGTGGCCGGTGCCGGTTTCAGAAATCGCGCAGGTATTGCCGCTGACGGCCTGGCATTCGATTGCCATCTTGAAACGTGAAGAGGCCGAGATATGGAAGCGCTGGTCACGGAACAGCCGCGTCGGTTTGCGTCCACTGTTCAGCCAGGCTTGCCAGCCTTCCTGAGGAACCAGTTCGACACGGTTGCCGCCAGGGGGTACCTCCACCTTGAGGGTGTGCTCGACGTCCAGTTTGAAATTGAGGGTGATCACCGAGTCAGTGGGCATCATCACGTCGCCCATATCGAAATCCTGCCCCGGGCCGACGCCATAGGACACTGACCCGACGTACTGGCCAGACGACATTTTCAAAGGATTGGGGGTGCGCAATTCGTAGGCAAAGTCCAGATGACGGTAGGACAGGCTGGGAATCAGGTAACTGGCTTTTTTTGCGCACACGCCTTCGACTGGCGTCTTCCAGAAGAAGTTATAAATCAGGTGATTCAAGGTACCAAAATTGGTGGATCGACAAGGCGCTGGGGCATATCTCCAACTGGAACCGCCCCACAACCGGTTGTGAGCGGTCACGATATCTACACCTCCTCCAACGAGTTCTACCACACTGGTCGGGAGCTGATAGCGCGAACCGATACCGGAAATGCGGACTTGAACCATTTCGGTTTCGCCAGTATCGGTATGAGTCACCTGGGCCAAACGCCAGGTTGCAGGTACATCGAACATTGCCCCATGCCGAGTGCTGCCATGGTTGGCCTGGATGGGTCCGGACGAATTGAACGCGATGGGTAGCTGTAGGCTGAACATGTTTTCTCGCTGGCATACGTCCGGATACAGCGCGCAATATCCTGAAATCGGCGTGGTGTTGCGAAACGTATTCTCATTGGGTTTCGAGGGATCAGGCCTGAACAGGGCGTTGATATCCTTGCTGACAGCACTGGCCGTCGACGCACCGGCCAACAGCATCACCGAAACCACGCTGCGCATTGCTATGGGTAAAAGCTTCATATGTCCCTCACCGTCCTTCGCTCAGGCAGGCCAATCCGTGCCCTTAAACTTCCGAATCCCAGATCACCGTGACGTTGCCGGTGTAGGCTTTGGCGCCGGTGTCGAGCATTTCTTCAACGCCGCTTCGAGCCACCTCGAAGTGCAGCATCCCCGATCTGCGGTCGACATACAGGCCCGGCTGGAACAACTCGGTACCACTGCCGTCGCGCAGCAATGGTCGACGGTTGACCGGTTGCCCGGCGCCGTCGGTCAAGCCGTCGGGCAAGGTCACGCTGACGTCCACCGGCACGGTGTGGCCGGTGTCGGTTTCGGAGATCGCGCAGGTGTTGCCGCTGAGGTATTGGCATTCGAGCGCCATCTTGAAGCGCGAAGAAGCGGAAATATGGAAACGTTGATCGCGAAACAGCCGCGTGGGCTTGCGCCCGCTGTTGAGCCAGGATTGCCAACCTTCCTGAGGTACCAGCTCGACGCGATTGCCGCCGGGGGGGACTTCGACCTTGAGGGTGTGCTCGACGTCGAGCTTCAAATTGAGTGTGATCGTCGAATCATTGGGAATCATGACATCGCCCAGATCGAGGTCCTGCCCCGGTCCAACGGTATAGGTCAGCGTCCCCGTGTATCGACCGGATGACATCTTCAACGGGTTCGGGGTGCGCAATTCATAGGCAAAATCCAGGTGGGCGTAGTTCATGGACGGAATCGTATAAAGCGCTTTCTTGGCACACACACCCTCCACCGGCGTCTTCCAGAAAAACTCGTAGTCACTGGGGGTCAGGTAGCCCACACCACTGTAGCGGCAGGGTGTCGGTGCGTTGACCCAGCTTGAACCATTCCATAACTTTCTATGAGCGTCGCGAGCGATCACGCCCCCACCGACCAAATCGATGACGCCCCCAGGAATTCGATATTTCGAGCCAAAACCGGAAAAGCGCACTTCAACGACTTCAGTTTCGCCCGTAGCGGCATGAGTGACCTGTGCTGAACGCCAGTTGGTGGGCACTTTGAACATTGCACCTCGGCGAACATCTCCATGATTGGCTTGAATAGGAGCGGTGGAGTTGGCGGTCAGGGGCAACCGAATGCTGAACATCCTGGCGGTCCCACAATCCTGTGGATGACTTGCACAGTAACCACTGACAGGCGTGGTGTTGAGAAAGGTATTTTCCTGAGGTTTCGAAGAGTCAGGCCTGAATATCGCAGTAATATCTCGGCTCACGGCATTGGCAACAGGCACGCAAGCAAACAACAACACTGAAACCAGGCTGCGCGCGGCTACCGATAAGGGTTTCATCTATACAACCTCATACATCAAAGCGAATCCCTGCAAGTTGTGGGAAGAATCCTCTGGCGGGGAGCGCCCTGCTCCCCGCGCCATATGAGAACTCAGGAGCGCTGCCGGCCCTCATGGGCCGCAGCCAGCGAGCTGTCGGCCAGGCTGTCCGGCGTGCAGCGCAGGTCGCCGATCATCAGCACATCGCCTTCGTGGGTAGCGGTTTCCGGGTCGAGGCGGAAGCGGCAGAACAGCTCGTCGCCATAACGCACTTCCAGGGTCGGCGAGGCAGCATTCATCTCCATGGAGAAGAACCCGTCCGCCTCGCTGACGCCGCGGCTGGCGTGGTTGATCACGTGATGCCCCTTGAGCGGTTCGCCCTGCGGGTCCAGCAGGCGCCCAAGCACGGTCACGGTTTTCATCACGCTGATCTTGCGGTAGTCCACGCCACCCTTGTTCAAGTGATAGCGGGTGCGTGCAGGCTCGATGTTCGCCGCCGGTGGGTGCACGCCCTCGAAATCGAAGGTCACCATGCTGTTGCGGTAGGCGGTGATCGGCACGAAGTTGCGGCCCGGATGCAAGGTAGTGGTGCCGCCGGTCAAGTCGTCGGCGCGCAGGACGATGTCATCCAGGTCGGTTTCCACGTCGACGATCATCCCCGCGCCGCGGCCATGCGGCAGGCCGGTGAAGGCGGCTTTCTGGCCGCCGACCGCCACGGTGCTGCTCAGGTTCAGGCCGCCGGTGAGGTTGTCGTTATAGGAGGAGCGCTGGAGGAAGCCGTCGCCGTAGAGCGATTCGGTGCTGAAGCTGGCCATGCTGGACAGGCCCACACCATAAGTGTCGACCAACGCCGTGGCAGACACGTTTTGCAGGACATGATCCTCAAGGTCCCGGCGGTAGGTCAGCGATGCATTGTTGTCCCGGTCGCCTTCGCGGGAAGTGCGGGTGCCGATGCTGCCCGACCAGTATTCACCCGGTCCGCCCAGGGCAACGCTGACGCTCAAGTCCACGCCGCGGTTGCGCTGGTCATTGGTGCTTGACGTGCCGGGGCGGTCGAACACCGACAGGCGCCAGTTGGCGTCGCTGCCGCGCAGCTTGCCGCGCTGGGTCCAGCCCAGGCCCAGGCCCAGGCCCTCGACGTTGCCCTCGCTGTAGGCCAGCCGGCCGTTGATCGACGACTTGTTGCTCAGGCGATGGTTGACCGACAGCGACGAGTTGCTGGTCTGGCCGACGAACACGTTGCGCTGGCGAATTCGAGTGCCATCCGGCAGGGTCTCGTAGGTGTTGCGGGTATCCAGCCAACTGCGGTTGTGGCTGGCGACGACGCTGCCCTGGCCGTAGCTGTACAGGGCCTGCACGTCCATGCCGTTGCCGTACTGTTCGGTGTGGTAGACGTTGGCGTACAGGTTGGTGTGGGAGGCCAGGGTCCAGTCGATCGACGTGCCGACCTGCAGCTTGTCCTGCACTTGGCGCGTGGAGCCGCCAAGGATCACCCGCGGATGCAGCAGGTAGTTGACGCCAACCCCCGCGGTCGTGAACCCCGAGGGCTGGTCTTCCCAGTTGCTCCAGAGCCGGGTTTCGCGGCCAGCGAACAGGTTGTAGCGCCAGCGCTCCTCGGTGCTGCTCCAGTTGTTCGGCTTGTAGACCAGTTCCTGGCTGGTGGCGGTGGTTTGCCCGTCTTCGATCAGACGCACTTCCACTTCATAGATGCCGCCGGGCAATGGGCGGGTGTCCAGGCTCTGCAAGCCGGCGCTGACGGCCTGGGTGTTGATCAACAGGCCGTTGCGATAAATTTCCACCGACGCCTGGCGGCTGGCGGTGACATAAATGGGGTAGACGCTGGGTTTCGGATTGTCGATCACCAGACTGTCGGAACTGCCGTACATCACGCCCAACGCAGTGTCAGGGTTGGCACCGAACGAGCGGATCTGTCGGTTCAAGCCATCGGAGCTAGGGGTGAAATACCCCAGGCGCAGGAAATTGCCTTCCAGTTCCCGTTGGGTAAAGAGTTCATGGACGGCGTGATAGAGCTTGTCGTCCGGTCCACCCAGGCGCGAGAGCTGAAGGTCCAGGGACTGGCTCCAGTTGCCCACGCTGGAAATAGCGTTGAGGCCATAGCGCCCACCTGTGTCCTGCTCCTGGCCACCGTTGAGATTGAGTTGGTTGTTGAAGATCAGGCCCAGGCTGCCGTCCTGGGGTTGATCGTGATAACGCAAGGGTTCGGTGCCGCGCTCCACATCTCGGGTGAGGATCGAAACCAGGGAGTTTTCCAGGCTGTAGTGCACGGCAAGCAGCCCGGCGGTGCAACTCCGTTCACAGGCGCCTAACGCCTGTCCCTGCTTGAGCGTCTGCTCCCACTGGTCCCGCTCGACGGCCTTGATCGTGCTGTCATGGGTGTCGGTGAATTCAAGCAGGGTAATGCGATCATCCCGCGTCAAGACCACCATGGCTTCACCGAGGTACTGCTGATTGAGCTCGATACGAACAGCCAGTGGTACATCGAAGAAGTGCGCTTCAAATTCCGCCGGCAGGCCCTTGGCCTGACCCAGCAGGCTACTCGGCGTGGTACCGGGGGCAGTCGGCGCGGCCAATGCACTCGCGCACAACAACAGCGCGAGCGCACCCGCGATGGGTGTCATCGGTAACATCAACGGACTCTCATGATCAGCGAGCTTTCGGGGTGTTTCGGGTTCAGGCCGACCGGTCGGGGAGAACCGGTCGACCTGCTGCTGCCCAGTGACGAGGTGAGCGTCACCGGGCGGCGAACGGCCTTACGGGCGCGGCACGGCGTCGAAGATGACGGTCATGTCGGCGGTGTACAGGCCGTTCTGGGTTGCCAGCGGCTTGGCCGGGGTGATGGTCATGTCAGCCTGGGTGCCCGGAGTGGAGGTGGCGTCGTCGACCACTTCCTGAGGCATGGCGGTCAGAGTGACGCCGTTGAAGGCCGTGGTCAGGGCGATCGCATCGCGGCCGTTGTACAGCGAAGCCGGGCCGCCTTCGATGTAGGCATTGACCGAACCTTCGGTGTTTTTCACGTTGTAGGTCTGACGCAGCGAAGTCAGGGTGCCGCTGACCGTGTTGTAGGTCATGGTTTCATCCTTACCCCAATCGGCGTTAGTTGGCTGCACATGGAACTGCTGGCTCGGGATGTTCGCAGTGATGTGGATGGACGAGTGCGCCTCGTCAGCGGCGAACGCCAGCGAAGAACTCAGGGCCGCAGCGGTCAGGGAAGCGGCGGTTACGATTTTCATGAGCATGGGTTAACACCTGTTCATAGCAATAAAGAGAGAAGGGTTGAAGTGGCAGGCCCAATACAACTTGGCGTGCCCCCTCAACGCCGCTGCATGATCGTCGCTCTTTAATTAAAAATAAGCAGGAAAGTTCACCTGTACTTGTAGTAAATCGCGCACGCGAAACTGCGAAAAATCCGCGATTTTCGATAAACCGTAACTTTTAATGTAAGAGACTTCCCACAATCCCGCTAGTTGCGGTTGAAATACCCTTACGCCCATCCGGTTTCGTCCCGCAAACATAAGGGACTGCGCTATGGTCATATTTCATTTGTTGTAGGAACAAACTAAGATATATCGCTTACACAAGATATATCTATATAGGCGAAGATATATCTGAAGTCAAAGATATATCTCAGTTCTATTTATGCAGAACAGAGAGCAGATAGATGACAGTCCTTTATTCCCCTACCACTCCAGAACCCGGTCACCGCGATGGCTTCGACCGGCGCCCTCCCGGTCGCGAGCGCGGCGGCCGCGGCCCCCGGGTCTTCGCTGCCGGCGACCTGAAATTGTTGCTGCTGGCGCTGATTGCCGAGAAGCCCCGCCACGGCTACGAGCTGATCCGCCAGATCGAGTCCATGTTCGACGGCGCCTATACCCCCAGCCCGGGTGTGATCTACCCGACCCTGACCCAGCTTGAAATGGGTAAGATGATCAGCGGCGACGCCGAGGGTGGAAAAAAATGCTACAGCGCGACCGATGCCGGACGTCTATTCCTGCAAGACCAAGCCGAAGCGCTGAATGCCGTGCGCATGCGCATCGAGACCAGCAAGCGCACCCTGCGCGACCAGGATCGGCCGGCGGACATCCATGAGGCGGAGGGCCACCTTCGCCAGGCCTTGCAGAAGCATCAAGGCCGCTGGAGCCCGGAAGAAATCCTGCGGGTACGCGCTCTGCTGAACGACACCGTCAAAGCCATCGTCGACGGCCCCGCCCGTCCTTCTGAATCGGAGTCAAGCCATGACTGAAATCGATCCAAACACCATTCACCGCGTCAATCACCCGATCAAGCGCCGACGCCTGCAAGTATTGCGAGTGATCGACCTGACCCCGCGCATGCGCCGTATCACCGTGGGCGGGCCGGAACTGGCGGGGTTCGTCAGCCTGGGCACGGATGATCATGTAAAGGTGTTCTTTCCTCAGAACGCCGAGGAACACGCTGCGCTGGAATCCTTCGACCCCAGTGCCGGCAAGGACCAGGGACCATTGCCGGCGATGCGCGACTACACTCCGCGCCGCTATGACCTGCAAACCTTGGAGCTGGACCTGGACTTCGTGCTCCACGGCGACGGACCGGCCGCCACCTGGGCAGCCCAGGCCCGCCCCGGACAATACCTGAACATCGGCGGGCCTCGCGGCTCGATGATCGTGCCGGACATCTTCGACAGCTACCTGCTGATCGGCGACGAAACCGCCCTGCCCGCCATCGCTCGCCGCCTCGAAGGCCTGGCGCCAAACCGGCGGGCGCTTGTGGTGGTGGAAGTGGCGAACGGCGCCGAGCAGCAGCTCCTCCAGAGCCCGGCGCGGGTGCACGTGATCTGGGTGCTGCGCGAAGGCCGCCAGGACAGCCTGCTCACCACCGTGCAACATCTGGACATGCCGGGCGGCAAGCTCTACGCCTGGGTCGCGACCGAAAGCAGAGTGTCGCGGCAGATTCGCAAGGTACTGCTGGAGGAGAAAGGGCTGGATCAGGCGTTTGTGAAGGCGGTGGGTTATTGGAAGGCAGATGATAGTGACGAGCCATGAACCCACTACAGACTGAACACTTACCCGTGGCGAGGGAGCTTGCTCCCGCTCGAGTGCGTAGCGCTCGCAGGCTCTTTGGGGCCGCTGCGCGACCCAGCGGGAGCAAGCTCCCTCGCCACAGGGGCAAGTCAGTCGATATGTGCGTTGGCCGATAAGCCGCTATCGCGAGCAAGCTTTGCTCCCACAGGGGTTATCATTTGCGTTCGAATATTGCCGAACCAGGTACTCAATGCTTTTCCTGACCGCCTACATCGCCAGCGTCGTGCTGATCAACTACGCATTCTCCGCCGCACCGCACCTGGACATCATCTGGTCGGCCTGGGGTGGGCTGGTGTTCATCCTGCGGGACATGGTCCAGACCCGCTTCGGCCATGGCGCCATTGTGGCGATGCTGGCGGCGCTGGTGCTGTCCTATGTCACCTCGGACCCGACCATCGCCCTGGCCAGCGCCACGGCATTCGCCGTGTCCGAATGCATCGACTGGCTGGTATTCACCATCACCAAGCGTCCGTTGCACGACCGGCTCTGGATCAGCTCGGCCCTGAGCATCCCCCTGGACACCTTCATCTTCTTCGGCCTGATCGACGCCCTCACGCCCGGCGTGGTGATCACCGCCCTGGCCTCGAAATTCGCCGGGGTCACGGTTGTCTGGCTGATCATGGCCTGGCGCTTACGTCGGCAGGTCATGGCCAATTGAAGCCAAACCCCGCAGTTCATGTAAAATGCCGCGTTTTCTTCCCATGGGAAGCTCGCCCGGCGTGCAACCCTCGATGATCCGCTCCTGTTTGAGGACCTTCAGATGACCCGTATCGGAACCCCATTGTCGCCCACCGCGACCCGCGTATTGCTGTGTGGCAGCGGCGAGCTGGGCAAGGAAGTGGTAATCGAACTGCAGCGCCTGGGTGTCGAAGTGATTGCCGTGGATCGCTACGCCAACGCGCCGGCCATGCAAGTGGCCCATCGCAGCCACGTGATCAACATGCTCGACGGCGCCGCCCTGCGTGCGGTGATCGAGGCCGAGAAGCCGCACTTCATCGTGCCGGAAATCGAAGCCATCGCCACCGCGACCCTGGTGGAACTGGAAGCCGAAGGTTTCACCGTGATTCCTACCGCCCGCGCCGCGCAGTTGACCATGAACCGCGAAGGCATCCGTCGCCTGGCCGCCGAAGAGCTGGGCCTGCCGACCTCGCCGTACTTCTTCGCCGACACCGTAGAGGATTACCGCAAGGCCGTCGAAACCCTGGGTTTCCCCTGCGTGGTCAAGCCGGTCATGAGTTCCTCGGGCAAGGGCCAGAGCCTGCTGCGCAGTGCCGATGACGTGCAGAAAGCCTGGGACTATGCCCAGGAAGGCGGCCGGGCCGGCAAGGGTCGGGTGATCATCGAGGGGTTCATCGACTTCGACTACGAAATCACCCTGCTCACCGTGCGTCATGCCGGCGGCACCACCTTCTGCGCACCGGTCGGCCATCGTCAGGAAAAAGGCGATTATCAGGAGTCCTGGCAGCCCCAGGCCATGAGCCCGGCGGCCCTGGCTGAGTCCGAGCGCGTCGCCAAGGCCGTGACCGAGGCCTTGGGCGGTCGCGGGATGTTCGGTGTCGAGCTGTTCATCAAGGGCGATCAGGTGTGGTTCAGCGAAGTCTCGCCACGCCCACATGACACCGGGCTGGTGACACTGATTTCCCAGGACCTGTCGCAGTTCGCCCTGCACGCCCGGGCAATCCTCGGCCTGCCGATCCCGCTGATTCGCCAGTTCGGCCCTTCGGCCTCGGCGGTGATCCTGGTGGAAGGCCAATCAACCAAGACCGCGTTCGCCAACCTGGGCGCTGCCCTGAGCGAACCGGACACCGCCCTGCGCCTGTTCGGCAAACCGGAAGTCAACGGCCAGCGCCGCCTGGGCGTGGCCCTGGCCCGCGACGAATCCATCGAAGCTGCCCGTGCCAAGGCGACCCGCGCATCCCAGGCGGTGAAGATAGAACTGTAAAACCGTACACAGTCCCGTGGCGAGGGAGCTTGGCTCCCGCTGGGGTGCGAAGCAGCCCCCTGTGTCTGGGCACTACATCGCAGGGGACGCTGGCGCGTCCAGCGGGAGCAAGCTCCCTCGCCACAGAAGCGTTTGTGCAACAACAAAACATCTGCTACACCAGCCGGGGTTTTAACCCAGCTACAAAAAAGGCGACACCCGCAAAGGTGTCGCCTTTTTCATGAGCGCCGGTTTGCTTAATCCGGCAGTTTGTAGGCAATCACATAGTCACCCTGCTTCGTCCCCAGGGAACCATGACCCCCTGCAACGACCAGCACGTACTGCTTGCCGTCCTTGCCGGTGTAGGTCATCGGCGTGGTCTGGGCACCGGCTGGCAGGCGGCCTTCCCAGAGTTGCTTGCCGTTTTTCACATCGTAGGCGCGCAGGTACTGGTCGAGCGTGCCGCTCAGGAACGCCACGCCACCGGCGGTGGTGAACGTACCGCCCAGGCTCGGCACACCCATGCTCAGCGGGATCGGAACCGGCGAGCTGTCACGCACGGTGCCGTTCTTGTGCTTCCACAGGGTCTTGTGGTTGGTCAGGTCCACAGCCGCCACATAACCCCAGGCCGGTGCCTGGCACGGCAGGCCCATTGGCGAAAGCAGCGCTTCGAGGATCACGCCATACGGCGCGCCCTTGTTCGGCTGCACGCCTTCGGTCTCGCTCTTGCGACCCGGGCCGCCGGCGACTTCCGCAGCCGGTACCAGTTTCGACTTGAACGCCATGTAGCTCGGGTTGACGAACGCGATCTGGCGCACCGGATCGACCGAGATGCCGCCCCAGTCGAACACGCCGAAGTTACCTGGGTAAACGATAGAGCCTTGCAGCGACGGCGGCGTGAACATGCCTTCATAACGCAGCGACTTGAAGTCGATCCGGCACAACATCTGGTCGAACGGGGTCACGCCCCACATGTCGCGTTCCTTGAGGACCGGCGGCACGAAGTTCAGGTCGGACATCGGTTGCGTCGGCGACGTATGGTCGCCTTCCACCGCGCCTTGCGGCACCGGGATTTCCTTGATCGGGATGATCGGCTGGCCGTTGCTGCGGTCCAGCACGTAGATGCTGCCCTGCTTGGTAGACGCCAGCACCGCAGGTTTGACGCCATCGGCGGTCTTCATGTCCATCAGGGTCGGTTGACCGCCGACGTCCATATCCCACAGGTCATGGTGGGTGAACTGGAAGTACCAGCGTACCTTGCCGGTGGCGATGTCCAGGGCGGTCAGGCCGGCGGAATATTTTTCCGACTCCGGCGTGCGATTGCCACCGAACTGATCGGGGGTCTGGTTGCCCATCGGCAGGTAGAGCATGCCGAGTTTTTCATCGACGCTGAACATGGACCACATGTTCGGCGAGTTGCGGGTGTAGGTCTGGCCTTCGGCAATCGGCGTGGTGTCATCCGGGTTGCCGCTGTCCCAGTTCCACACCAGCTTGCCGGTGTGCACGTCGTAGGCGCGGATCACGCCGCTGGGTTCATCGGTGGAGACGTTATCGGTGACGTGGCCGCCGATCACCACCAGGTTCTGGGTGACAGCCGGTGGCGAGGTGGAGTAGTAACCGCCCGCGTTGAAGCCGCCGATATTGGCGCTCAAGTCGACCTGGCCCTTGTCGCCGAAGTCTTCGCACATCTTGCCGGTGTCGGCGTTCAAGGCGATCAGACGGGTGTCGGCGGTCGGCAGGAAGATCCGCCGTGGGCAAACGGTGCTGGCCGGCGTGGTGCTGGCGGTACCGGTCGGGCTCTGCTCGGCCGAAGCGTACACGGCGTCATCGTGATAGCTCACACCTCGGCAGGTCATGTGGGCCCAGCCCTTGAAGTTTTCTGCCTTCTGGGTAGACAGCTTCGGATCGAAACGCCAGATTTCCTTGCCGGTTTCCGGTTCCAGCGCAATCACCTGGCTGTGAGGCGTGCACACATAGAGCATGCCGTTGACCTTCAGCGGGGTGTTTTCCGCCGTGGTCTCACCCGGATCGCCTGGCCCCGGCAGGTCGCCGGTGCGGTAGCTCCAGGCTTGCTCCAGCTTGCTGACGTTCTGGGGGGTAATCTGTGCCAGCGGCGAATAACGATCGCCATGGGCACTGCGGCCGTAGGAATTCCAGTCGCCATCCGGCATTGCCGGGGCGGTGTTGGTCATGCCCGGCACGCTGTCACGATCCAGTTGCCCTTTGATTTCACCGGGGTTGGTGAACTGGCTGGCCAGCGCGGCGATACCGGCGATGATCACGGCGGCGCTCAGGGCGCGGGTGCCCATCGGCGAGGCGTCGGCGGTCAGCAGCGGACGACGGAACCATGGCAGCAACAGGACGATGCCCAAGGCAAACAGCATCGCCAGGCGCGGCACCAGTTGCCACCAGTCCAGGCCCACTTCCCACAATGCCCACACGGTACTGGCGAACAGCACCAGTGCGTACAGGCCCAAGGCTGCGCGACGGGCCATGATCAGCAGTACGCCGGTCACGGCCAGACCGATACCGGCCAGCAAGTAATACAGCGAGCCGCCGAGCGTGCTCAGCTTGATCCCCCCGACCAGCAGGGCCAGGCCCATCAATAGAAGCAGAATGCCGAGCAGACTCGGTAGCAGACGGCTTCGACTCAAAGCACCCTCAGTGCTCATAGTGTGATTCTCCGTGAGGTTTTAAGGAGTCCCGCGCAAGGTGTCACTGTAGATGACGATCCTTTGGGGGCTTGGTTCAGTTGAAAGCGATTGAGTGACTGCAATTCCTGTGGGAGCGAGCCTGCTCGCGATGGCGTCAGCACATTCAGACACAAGGTTGGCTGTTACGCCGCCATCGCGAGCACGCTCGCTCCCACAGGTTTTCCCTACCCCAGACAGCGCTATCTTGCAAAGGCTGAACATGGAGCATTCAGGAGGCGTTCTTCGGTCTTTAATCAGGATTGGCTGAGCGCAACAGCTCTGGCATGCGGCAAGAACCGTTTCAGCAACGGCGCAAGGATAATGTCCTGTTACAGATAGAGAAAGGTCTTTTCTTGACATGGATCATTTCGGTTTCAGTAACAGTGTGCAGCTAGCGCGACCACTCAAAGACGCAACTATGCTTTCCCGTTGACGGCACCTCGGCTAAGGTGCGCGGTTTTACACTTTCCTCGCGCAAAGGCCCGCCATGACCGAACCGAACAACAACCCACTGCACGGCGTGACGCTGGAGCAGATCCTCAATGCCCTGGTGCAGCATTACGAATGGTCGGGGCTGGCCGAGCGCATCGATATCCGCTGTTTTAAAAGCGACCCGAGCATCAAGTCGAGCCTGACCTTCCTGCGCAAGACGCCTTGGGCACGGGAGAAAGTCGAGCGCCTGTACATCAAGTTGATGCGAACCAAGCGTCCGGTCTGAGCCGTGATGATCAATCCGGGTCGTCGCCTCACGCTGCGCCAGCGTTTCGTGTCGGTGACCGCGCTGCTGGGCTGGGTGGGGTTGAGCATCCAGTTGTACCTGATCCTGCTCGTTCGCTGGGAATTGGGCGCGAGCCTGCTGGGCGGGCTGGTGAACACCTTCAGCTTCTTCACGGTGCTGACCAACATCCTGGTGGCGGTGGTGCTGACCTGGGAGCTGACTGAGCGCCCTTGCGCCGTGCGCCGCTGGTTCCTGCTGCCGAGCGTACGCAGCGGCATCGCCGTCAGCATCGCCCTGGTCAGCCTGGCCTACAACCTGCTGCTACGCCACCTCTGGCAACCCGAGGGCTCGCAGTTCGTGGCCGACGAGCTGCTGCACGACGTGGTGCCAGTGTTGTACGTCGTCTATTGGTGCCGCTGGGTGCCCAAGGGCAGCCTGCGCTTGGGCCATGTCGGCCTGTGGATGATTTATCCGGTGGTGTATTTCGCCTATCTCCTGCTGCGGGGAAATTCGCTGGCAGCCTACCCCTACCCGTTCATCGACGTGACAAAGCTGGGTTATCCACAAGTGTTCATCAATGCCGGGGGGATACTGGCAGGGTTTGTGGTGATAGCGCTGGGGGTGGTGGGGTTGGATCGGTGGATGGGACGTCGTGCTGAACCCAAGTGAACTCGCTTTTGTGGCGAGGGAGCTTGCTCCCGCTGGGCCGGGATGGCGTTCCAGTGCGAAGCAGCCCTGAAATGGACCACCCCGGTGAGTCAGGCAGATTGAGCCGACTGTGTTGGGGCCGCTGCGCGGCCCAGCGGGAGCAAGCTCCCTCGCCACAGGGGGCTGTATTCACATTCAGGATCGTGCAGGCAACATCCACACTAAACCACTGGCCTTCGCCCGCTCATGACACAACGCCAGGACGCTGCGGCGCTCGTCGTTGTCCATCCGGCTCCAGCGAGTGATCTCCGCCACGGTCCGCTGGCAACCGGTGCAGATATCGTCATTGTCCAGCGCACAGATGCTCACGCAGGGCGACGGGACCGGACGTTCGGGTGGGTTCATGGCTCTTGCTCGACCAGGTCGCGGGCATAGCGCTGGGCGTTGTGGACGTAGTGGGCGGCGCTGGCTTCGAGCATCTTCTTCTGCGCCTCGGTCAGCTCACGCACCACCTTGCCCGGCGACCCCATCACCAGGGAACCGTCGGGAATTTCCTTGCCTTCGCCGATCAGCGAGTTGGCGCCGATGATGCAGTTCTTGCCGATCTTCGCGCCGTTGAGAATCACCGCATTGATGCCGATGAGGCTGTAGTCGCCTACCGTGCAGCCGTGAAGCATGGCGTTGTGGCCGATGGTCACGCCGGTGCCGATGGTCAGCGGATACCCCATGTCGGTGTGCATCACCGTGCCGTCCTGCACGTTGCTGTTCTTGCCGATCAGGATCAGCTCGTTGTCACCGCGCAACACCGCGTTGAACCAGACGTTAGCCCCTTCTTCGAGACGGACCTTGCCCACCAGCGTCGCGTTGGGCGCGACCCAACTGTGTGGGTGGGTTTCGACACGGGCATCGCCCAGGCGGTATTTCATGACGATCCTCGGGCTTCAGGTATGGATGAAGGTTCTGGGCGGTTTGTGCAGGTCGATACCGGCGTCGAACAGCAGGTTGACCAGTTCGACGATCATGATCGCCGTCAGGCCCCAGATCTTGTATTCGCCGAAACGATAACTGGGCACGTACCAGCTGCGACCCTGGTAATCGATGCGATGCGTGTGTTCGCGGGGATCCTTGCGGAAAAACTCCAGCGGCACGCTGAACACTGCGGCGATTTCGGCATCGTTGGCCTGGTATTCGACGTAGTCGGGAATCACCCCGACGTACGGCGTGACCTTGATGCCATGCAGGGAAATCAACGGACTGAGGGGGCCGATCACTTCCACCAGGCCCGGCGGCAGGCCGATTTCTTCCTCGGCTTCGCGCAGGGCGGTGAAAACCAGGTCCGGATCCTCCGGGTCACGGCGCCCACCGGGGAACGCCACTTCGCCGCCGTGGGTCGAGAGCCCACTGGCGCGCAGGGTCAATACCAGTTCCGGTTCTTCACTGCGGGTAATCGGCACCAGCACCGCGGCTTCGGGGAAACGTCGGTCGGCCTGCAAATCCTGCGGGGTATGGTTGCTTACTCGATGCAGTAGCTCGTCCAGCATGAGACTTCTCGATTTATTCGCTACCTTGCATCATGCACCAATCATTCAAGCGGCCCAACCCCCGTACCGCGTCGTGTCGCGAAACGACAACTTGCCGCACCGGCCCGCCCACGCCAAGATAGGCGCAGCATTCAGGAATCCAAGCATGAAATTCTGCAGCCAGTGCGGTAACCCGGTGACCCAACGCATACCCGAAGGCGACTCGCGCCTGCGCTTTGTCTGCGACACCTGCCACACCATTCATTACCAGAACCCGAACATCGTGGCCGGCTGCGTGCCGACCTGGGGCAGCAAAGTCCTGCTGTGCCGGCGCGCCATCGAGCCACGGCGCGGCTACTGGACCTTGCCGGCGGGCTTCATGGAGAACGGCGAGACCGTCGAACAGGCCGCCGTACGCGAAACCGCCGAGGAAGCCTGTGCACGGGTGCGCAACTTGAGCATCTATACGCTGATCGACGTACCGCACATCAGCCAGGTGCATGTATTCTTCCGTGCCGAGCTGGTGGATGAAGACTTTGCCGCCGGGACAGAAAGCCTTGAGGTCAAACTGTTCGAAGAAGCCGATATACCCTGGGATGAACTGGCCTTCCGCACGGTGGGCCGCACCCTGGAATACTTCTTCGCCGATCGGCGAGCCGAGGCGTACCCGGTGCGATCCGAGTCGATCCCACCGCTGGCACAGCCCGCCAACTCCTGAAAACCATTTAGCCGCGACATTACCAGGGATATCGTTTCAATGCGTTGGTTGCTTGTGCTGTTCTGCTTGTCGTTCACCGCTGTGTCCCAGGCCTCTGCGTTGGGCACCTATGACGGCAAGGTCATCGAAAAAGTGCTGGTGCTCAAGTCCGCCCATCAATTGCAATTGATCAACGACGGCAAACCGCTCAAGACCTACCGTATTTCCCTGGGCAAAGGCGCCAAGAAGGGCCCCAAGCTGATCCAGGGCGACAAGCGCACCCCCGAAGGCTTCTACTGGATCGACTGGCGCAAGACCAGCGACCGCTTCTACCTGTCGATGCACATCTCCTACCCCAACATCAGCGACGCCGCCCGCGCCCGGCGTGAAGGCGTGGAACCGGGGAGCATGATCATGATCCACGGCACCCCGGACACCGAGGAAAATCCCGAAGAGCTGTTCCACACGCTGGACTGGACCGACGGCTGCATCGCCATGCGCAATGTCGACATGCGTGAGGTGTGGAACCTGGTGCCGGACGGGACGATGATCGAGATCCGGCCATAGCGCTGCGCTTCATCGCCTGAAGCGGAACGTGGAGCAGTCCTGGCGGCAGTCGGGTGTGGGAGCGAGCCTGCTCGCGAAAACCACGCCACAGCCAGAATCGATTTTAGCTGCCCCACCGCTATCGCGAGCAGGCTCGCTCCCACCCTACGCGCGATCAGTCGCCGCAAAAAAATAAACAAAGCGCCAAAAGCAACCGGCATCCCTGCCGGCCAATACCACTTCGCCTTTCAATCCCCACGCTTTGCTGGATTCCGTGCCAGCGAAACGCATCGCACTAATACCACTTTATCTCCATCACTTTGAAGCAGTCCCTGAAGGTCACGGGAACGCGAAAAACCAGCATTGACGTGGTATTCAAGTGGTATTAATTTCCGATCCACTCACCGGGCGAAAACAATCCTACAACCGCATCGGACACCTTATGCATGACATCCTGGCCTTGCGCCCTGACGACACCCAGCCCACACCGCTGTACTTGCAACTGGCCCGTAACCTGGAAGCGGCAATTCATGCCGGCCAATGGAAAGCCGAGCAGGCGATGCCATCCGAGCGCAGCTTGAGCGAACGACTGGGGATTTCCCGGGTCACCGCTCGCAAGGCATTGGAGGTGCTGCTCGAACAAGGCCTGATCCGTCGTCACCAAGGCTCGGGCACGTTCATCACTCCGCGCCTGGAACAGCCGCTGTCTCGCCTCAGTAGCTTCAGCGAAATGCTGCGGCTCAAGGGGTTCGTGCCCGGCTCCCAGTGGCTGCAACGGGAAATCACCCCACCCACCCACGAGGAATTGATCCGCCTGGGCCTGTCGCCCACCGACAAGGTCGCGCGGCTCAAGCGCTTGCGCAAGGCCGACGACACGGTCATGGCCATCGAGATGAGCACCCTGCCCGCCAGCATCGTTCCCAAACCACAGGCGGTGGGGGCCTCGCTCTACGAGTTTCTCGACAGCATCGGCAAACCGGTGGTGCGCGCCTTGCAGCACATCCAGGCCATCAACGCCTCGGACGAATTCGCGGCCCTGGTGGACATCGCCCCAGGCACCGCGATGCTGCTGATGACACGGGTCGGCTACCTGGAAGACAACACGCCCATCGAAGTCACCGACACTTATTGCCGCAACGATTACTACGACTTTGTCGCCGAGCTCCGGCGCTAGCCGCGCTGCCTCCTCAGACACCAGAGATTGCCCATGTCCGAAGACAACATCCTCACCGCCCATGGCTGGGTTCGCGGCCGCCTGATCCATGCCCACGGCAAGGTCGTGTCCGTCGAAGGCCAGCCATGCGATCCGGCTGACAATAACCTGCCTTACCTGTTGCCCGGCTTCATCGACCTGCATGTTCATGGGGGCGGCGGCAAGGACATCATGGAAGGCGCCGCCGCATTCGACACCATCGCCCGTACCCATGCGCGCTTTGGCACAACGTCCCTGCTGGCGACCACCATGACCGCGCCCAGCGATGAACTCGGCCGCGTGCTCGAAGCCTTGGGCGAGTTCTGCGAACAACCGCGCAGCGGCAGCGCCCGAGTGCTTGGCGTGCATTTGGAAGGCCCGTACATCAATCCCGGCAAACTGGGGGCGCAGCCGAACTTCGCCCACACCGCGATGATCGCCGAAGTAGAGGACTATCTGGCCCTGGCCCCCATCCGGGTAATCACTGTCGCTCCCGAAATCGCCGGCCACGATGCCCTGATCCGCGCCCTCAGTGCCCGAGGCGTGCGCATGCAGATCGGCCACACCCTGGGCAGTTACGAGGAAGGCGTCGCCGCGCTGGCCGCCGGGGCCAGCAGTTTCACCCATCTGTATAACGCCATGAGCCCGCTGCATCACCGCGAGCCGGGGATCGTCGGCGCGGCGCTGGCTCATGCGCGCTATGCCGAGTTAATCCCGGACCTGCTGCATGTGCACCCCGGCGCCATGCGCGTGGCCCTGCGCGCGATCCCGTGCCTGTACTGCGTGACCGATTCCACCGCGGCCGCCGGCATGCCCGATGGCGAGTACAAGCTGGGCAGCCACACCGTGACCAAGTGCCTGGGTGGCGTGCGGCTGGCCGATGGCACCCTGGCCGGCAGCACGCTGACCATGGACCAGGCGCTGCGCAACCTGGTGAAGATCGGCCTGTCCATCGTCGAAGCCTCGCAGCGCCTGTCCCAGTTCCCCGCCGACTACCTCGGCCTGCCCGAGCGTGGACGCCTGCAACCGGGTGCCTGGGCCGACTGCGTGCGCCTTGATCGTGCCCTGACCCTGACCGACGTGATGGTCGAAGGAGAAGCCCTTGACTTCCAAAATGCTTGAAGAAGCCCTCGCCGCTGACAAAGCCGTCGAACGCCAGCTGCTGCAACTGGATCCGATCCTGCAGGAGCTCGCCGGACGCCTGCGCCGCCAGCCACCGCAAGTAGCGATGACCGTCGCCCGTGGCAGTTCCGATCATGCAGCCAGCTACTTCGCCTACCTGGCCATGCAACAACTCGGGCTGCCGGTGGCGTCGCTGCCGATGTCGGTGGTGACCATGCAGCAGGCGCCGCTCAAGGTCAGTGGCCAGGTGGCGTTCGGTTTTTCCCAATCGGGACAAAGCCCGGACCTGGTCAACAGTCTGCGCCTGTTGCGCAAGCGCGGCGCCTTGAGCGTGGCCATGGTCAACGCGCTCGACTCGCCTCTGGAAGCCGCTTGTGAATTCAGCGTGCCGCTGTGCGCTGGCGTCGAAAGCAGCGTCGCCGCCACCAAGAGTTTCATCGCCACCCTCAGCGCCAGCGCACGGCTGGTAGCCCAGTGGAAGGAGGACGCCCAGTTGCTGGAAGCCGGCACCGCCCTTCCCGAGGGGTTGCGCGATGCCAGCCGCCAGGATTGGAGCGCCGCCGTCGAGGCCCTGCGCGGCTGCCGGCAGTTGATGGTGATCGGCCGCGGCGCCGGCTTCGCCATTGCCCAGGAAGCGGCTCTCAAATTCAAGGAAACCTCGGCGATTCAGGCCGAAGCCTTCAGCAGCGCCGAGGTGCGCCACGGGCCTATGGCGCTGATCGATGAGCACTACCCGCTCCTGGTATTTGCCCCTCGCGGTGCCGAGCAGGCTGGCGTGCTCAGCCTGGCTGCCGACATGCGCCAGCGCGGCGCACGGGTCTTGCTGGCCGCGCCCGATGACATCGTCGAACGCGACCTGACCCTGACCTGCGCCGAACACCCGGCCCTGGATCCGATTCTGGCAATCCAGAGTTTCTATGGAATGGCTGCGCGCCTTTCCGTGGCGCGGGGCCTGGACCCGGACCAGCCGCGGCACCTGAGCAAGGTGACCCGCACGCATTGATCCGACAACCGACCGCAAGTCCAAGAAAAGGCCAGATGTGATCCGGGCCCAATGAGAGCAAGCCATGCCTGACAATAATAAAGAATTGACCCTCAGCGCCCCGCTCAGCGGCCCGGTGCTCAGCCTCGCCAACGTCCCGGACGCGGTGTTCGCCAGCGGCGCGCTGGGTGACGGGATCGCCATCGATCCGCTGAACGATACCCTCTATGCGCCTTGCGACGGCGACGTGATCCACGTCGCCCGTACGGGCCACGCCGTCACCTTGCGCGCCGACAACGGTGCCGAGGTGCTGTTGCACCTCGGGCTGGACACCGTCGAGCTACGCGGCGACGGGTTTACCATGCTGGTCAAGGAAGGCGCGCGGGTCAGTAACGGTCAGCCATTGCTGCGTTACGACGTGGACAAGGTGGCCAGACGCTGCAAGAGCCTGGTCAGCCTGTTGGTCATCACCAACGGCGAGCACTTCCAGGCGCGACCCGTCACGCTCGTGGGCGTGAAAGTCGGCGAGCCGCTGCTGCACATCGTCGCCAAGAATACCGGCGCGTCCCCGGCCAACGATCAGGACGTCGGGCTGGAAGTCTCCGGCCAGGTCCGCATCGCCCATCGCGGCGGCCTGCACGCGCGACCGGCGGCACGGGTGCGCCAGACCGCCCAGGGCTTCAAGAGCCGCTCGCAGCTGCATTTCGGCGGCCGGTCGGCATCCTGCGACAGTCTGATGGGAATGATGGGCCTGGCGATCACCGAACAGGCGCAGGTGCAGGTCAGTTGCCGAGGCAGCGATGCCGAAGCGGCGTTGCAAGCGTTACTGACGACCTTGTCCACCGCCTTGGCCGAAGACACCCATGCACAGGCGCCGGCATTCAAACCGCACCCCCGCCCCGCCGAAGACGGCGTGTTGCACGGCGTATGCGCCGCCCCCGGCGTGGCGGTCGGGCCACTGGTGCGGTTGGATGGCATTGTGTTGCCCGAGGACGCGGGCGGCCACGACGTCGAGGCGCAACGCCGACAACTCGACCAGGCTCTGGCGCAGGTCAGCGATGAAATCCGACTCACCCTTGACAGGGCAAGAACCCGGCGCAACAGCGACGAAGAAGCGATCTTCAACGCGCACCTGGCGTTGTTGGATGACCCGGCCCTGCTGGACGCCGCACGCCTGTGCATCGATCAGGGCAGCGCTGCGACTCACGCCTGGAGCCAATCCATCGATGCGCAATGCCGGGTGCTGCAACAACTGGGCAATACGCTGCTGGCCGAGCGCACCAATGACCTACGTGACCTGCGCCAGCGAGTCTTACGGGCGCTGCTGGGGCAAACCTGGCCATTCGACGTACCGGCGGGCGCGATCGTCGCGGCCCAGGAGCTGGCCCCATCGGACCTGCTGCACCTGTGCGCCCAAGGCGTGGCTGGGGTGTGCATGGTCGGCGGCGGCGCCACTTCCCACGTCGCCATCCTGGCCCGAGGCAAGGGCCTGCCGTGCCTCGTGGCGCTGGGCGAGGCCTTGCTGGAACAGCAAGGCCAGACGGTGGTCCTGGACGCTGACGAAGGCCGTCTCGAGTTGCACCCCACTGCCGAGCGCCTGGCCCAGGTGCGACAGTTACACGCCGAACACGCCGAACGCCGTGCTCGGCAGCATGCCCTCGCGCACACACCTGCCCAAACCATCGACGGGATCCATATCGAAGTGGCTGCCAACGTCGCTTCCAGCGCCGATGCTGCCCAGGCCCTGGCCGATGGGGCCGACGGTGTGGGACTGCTACGCACCGAATTTCTCTTCGTGGACCGCCACACCGCGCCGGACGAGCAAGAGCAGCGCCAACGCTACCAAGCGGTGCTCGATGCCATGGCCGACAAGCCAGTGATCATCCGCACCATCGATGTCGGCGGCGACAAACAACTGGACTACCTGCCCCTGCCGAACGAAGCCAACCCGGTCCTGGGCCTGCGGGGTATTCGCCTGGCCCAGGTGCAGCCGCAACTGCTGGACCAGCAATTGCGCGCCTTGCTGCAAACCCGTCCGCTGGACCGCTGCCGGATCCTGTTGCCCATGGTTACTGAAGTCGACGAGCTACTGCACATCCGCCGGCGCCTCGACGCGTTGGCCAATGAGCTGGGCCTGAGCGAGCGACCGCAACTGGGGGTAATGATCGAGGTACCCGCCGCGGCCCTGCTGGCCGAACAACTGGCCGAGCACGCGGACTTCCTCTCCATCGGTACCAATGACCTGTCGCAGTACACCCTGGCCATGGACCGCGACCACGCCGGCCTCGCCGCCCGTGTGGACGCCCTGCACCCGGCATTGCTGCGGCTGATCGCCCAGGCCTGCGCCGGCGCGGCCCGGCATGGGCGCTGGATCGGTGTGTGCGGTGCCCTGGCGGCCGACCCGCTGGCGACACCGGTGCTCGTGGGGCTGGGCGTGCGGGAGCTGTCGGTCAGCGCGGCGCAGATCGGCGAGATCAAAGCACGTGTGCGCCAGCTCGACGCCGTCAAGTGCGCGTGCCTGAGCGCCGAACTGCTGACCCTGTCCAGTGCCGCCGCCGTGCGCCAGGCCTGCCACCAACACTGGCCCATGGGCTGAGTGCCTCGAACAACGATAAGGGAGAACCGCCATGTACCAGCACCTCATCGAAGGACTGCAACGCCTCGGCCGGGCACTGATGCTGCCTATCGCGATCCTGCCCATCGCCGGCCTGTTGCTGCGACTGGGCGACACCGATCTTCTGAACATCGTCATCATCCATGATGCCGGGCAAGCGATCTTCGCCAACCTGGCGATGATCTTCGCCATCGGCATCGCCGTGGGTTTTGCCCGGGACAATAACGGCACGGCGGGGTTGGCCGGGGCCATCGGTTACCTGGTGATGATCGCCACGCTGAAGGTGCTCGACGCCAGTATCAACATGGGCATGCTCGCGGGGATCATCAGCGGCCTGCTTGCGGGGGCACTGTACAACCGCTTCAAGGACATCAAGCTGCCCGAGTACCTGGCGTTCTTCGGCGGCCGGCGCTTCGTGCCGATCGTCACCGGCTTCAGTGCGGTGGGCCTGGGGCTGGTATTCGGCCTGGTCTGGCCGCCGATCCAGCACGGCATCAACAGCTTCGGCGCCTTGCTGATGGAAAGCGGCAGTATCGGCGCCTTCGTGTTCGGCGTGTTCAACCGGCTGTTGATCGTCACCGGTCTGCACCACATTCTCAACAACATGGCCTGGTTCATCTTCGGCAGCTTCACCGACCCGCACACCGGCGCGGTGGTCACCGGCGACCTGAGCCGATATTTCGCCGGCGACCCCAAAGGCGGCCAGTTCATGACCGGCATGTTCCCGGTGATGCTCTTCGGCCTGCCGGCCGCTTGCCTGGCCATGTACCGCAACGCCTTGCCCCAGCGGCGCAAAGTCATGGGCGGGATCCTGCTGTCCATGGCACTGACGTCGTTCCTTACCGGCGTTACCGAGCCCGTGGAGTTCGCCTTCATGTTTCTCGCGCCGTTACTGTACCTGTTGCATGCCTTGCTGACCGGGCTGTCCATGGCGATCACCGACTGGCTGAACATCCGCCTGGGCTTCACCTTCTCGGGCGGGTTCATCGACATGGTCCTGGGTTGGGGCAAGTCGACGAACGGTTGGTTGGTGGTGCCCGTGGGCCTGGCCTACGCGGTGGTCTACTACACCGTGTTCGACTTCTGCATTCGTCGCTTCGACCTCAAGACTCCCGGTCGTGAAGACGTCCCGACCACCGACAAACCGGTGATCGCCGCCAACCAGCGGGCCGCAGCCTACATCGCGGCACTCGGCGGTGCCGCCAACCTGATCACCGTTGGCGCCTGCACCACCCGCCTGCGGCTGGACACGGTGGACCGCAACAAAGCATCCGATAGTCAACTCAAGGCCCTGGGAGCCATGGCCGTGGTACGCCCCGGCAACGGTGGGAGCCTGCAAGTGGTGGTGGGGCCCATGGCCGACAGCATTGCCGACGAGATCCGCCTGGCACTGCCCGGGACCGCTACGAGCGACAAACCGGTGATCGAGCCGACGCAGGCCCGGTCGAGCACCGTCAGCAACGAGCAGGCCGGGCAATGGCTGCAAGCCCTGGGCGGCCGAGACAACGTGCTGGCGCTGGAATGCGTCGCCCAGACCCGGCTGCGAGTGCAACTGAGTGACGGCCGTCGGCTCTGCGAAGCGGATCTCAGCGCGCTGGGTTGCCAGGGGGTCAGTCCGTTGGAAGGCGGTGTCTGGCATCTGTTGGTGGGGGATCGCGCCAGCGCCATCAGTGACGCGCTGGAGGCGATGGCGAACACTCGCAACACCTATGCGCCCCCCGGCTTAGCCACTCCGTGAACCAGCCTGTGATAGATCTCAGAACGGCGGCCGTCCGCCAGGGTGAGTGCTAATCGAGCCACCACTGTCCGCGGTCAAACAAAAAAACGGCAGCGAGGAACAACCTTGAAACCCCGTCGGAAACTGCGGCGCGTCTGACCGACCATCGCACCTGTGGCGAGGGGATTCATCCCCGTCGGGCTGCGCGGCAGCCCCTTGGTTGTTTATTCCCGTTTTTCGTCATGCCGCCTCGTCAGTTTCAGGGCCGCTGCGCGCCCCAGCGGGAGCAAGCTCCTCGCCACGGGTCCTGTGCCTTACAGGCCCGTTTGTATTTATCTTCCGATTGATCGCGAGCAGGCTCGCTCCCACAAGGGCTGGGTGTTGTCCCACAGATGTGGTGATCAACATCGCCCGGTGTGGGAGCGAGCCTGCTCGCGATAAGGCCGCTACTGATTGCATCCCCCCCTAAACCCACCGTTCGTCTACCGCGCATCCCTTGACAAAATCCTCGATTAAAAGTCATTGATCATGACCCAACAACTGTCAGAAATAACAGGTAACGGATAATTCCGACAGATTGAAACCAATAAACACAACCTGGTTATTCGCGACCGTACCCAACCGATCAGCTTGTTACAAAAAACAGATCTTCCAGCCCGCCGCAGTCATCTACTCTCACCTTCACGCAGTGAACCGAGACGCACCCCAGCGGTACCCTCGCACTGCGCAACAGGTAGTCAAACTGTCAATTCGAAGAATAGGTCGTAATGAAGTATGTGATTCGATTGGCACCCTCGTTTCGAGTTGAGGTGTCCTAATCATGAGTAGAAGCAAAGATTTTGTACGGGTGGCGGCTGTCGCCGTGGTATTGGCAGGCGCGTGGCAGGCGGGCCCAAATGCGTGGGCAGCGACCCAGGCCCCGACGCAGAAAGAGGAGCCCTGGTACCAGGCCTGGCTTCAGGTCACGGCGGATTCGAGCGTGGATATCCGTGCGACCACACCTTCCCTGCGCTGGCGCACCGATATGGACACGCTCTATCGAGGCGACACCACCAATCAGGGGCTGGAGGCTTTCCAGGACGGGTTATTGCCTAAGTCCGTCGCGTTCCCCGAAGACGAGTGGATGTATGACTGGTTCAGCCATGGCGCTGGCGTCCAACGGTCGGTGTATAGCAGCACCACCCGCAATCAACGTATCGCCCAGAGCTTCGCCAATGAGTGGGTGTTCGAGTTCAAGGCCCCCCATGGCATCGATCAGGAGCAATCGGGCGGGCCTATTGTCGGTGAGCAAGAGATCAGCTATCCGGGAGGGGTCAAGGGCATCTTTATCAAGCAAGCCTGCAAAAAAACCAATCTCGCCGATTGCATCGCCAACCCGAACTACCGTGAACCCACCGGCCACGAGACGATGCAGGAGGTTGCCGCGACCCGCATTGATTGGGACAAACTCGAACCGGCAGAAGGTCTGGCCTGGACAACGAACAAGCAATCCCTCTGGGCAGTCGGCTCGGCACGGATCAATCCCGTGCAAGGGGCGGATGCACTGGCCAATGGCCTACGGGCAAAGAATTCGCAGCCACCGGTCTTACGTTGGGCGAGCAGCCCGGAATCAGCTTCCATTCAATCGGTCGTCGTGGCATTTCGTGACTACAGCGACGCCAAGATCTGGGCGGTCACGGAATCGGCAAACGGCGGCTGGGTGTATGAGGTCAGGCCCAACAGCGTAGCGGTGGATCTGTCAGGAAAGTACACCGGCAACCGTCCAGGGGCTTACGCATTCATCGGCGGTATCAAGAGCGGACTGTTGATGAACGCACGCCGCTTCGAAAAAGGCGTCAGTGAACCGGTCGAGTGCATCGGCATCGAGAAAGAAGCCTGCCGCCTCGAGAACCGGCATCAATAGACGGGCTAGGTAGAACCTCTGTGGGAGCGAGCCTGCTCGCGATAGCGGTGGATCGGCTGACATAGAAGGTGGATGTACTGGCCTCTTCGCGGGCAGGCTCGCTCCCACAGTTTTCGGGCCCACCGGAGATCCCAGTGGGAATCGGCTTGCGCTGGCAGGCATGTTTTAAACTGTTAAACCCGCCCAATAAAAAACCCGCTGAATCAATCAGCGGGTTTTCATCTCAACGGCCAGAGAATCAGAAATCCTCCAACCGCCACACCTCATAGGCTGGCGTCTCGTAGGGATGGCTCTGCTTCAAAGCCTTCACCACCCCCTCGATCAGCTCGTCAGCAACCACAAGCTCCACTTTCCATTCCTCGACCTGCTCGACCTGCCCCACCTCGCCAATGAATGGCTGGCTGCCGTCCAGCGGGCGAAACTGGCCCAGACCCAGCACTTGCCAGGCGCAGCGGTCATAGTCGCCGATTCGCCCGCCACCGGCAGCGAATACGGCGCTTTTGACCACGTCCACGTGGCTGGGCGGGACGAAGAAGCAGAGCTTGTACACGTCTTTAGTTCACCCAGACGCGTGCGTTGCGGAACATGCGCATCCATGGCGCGTCTTCGTTCCAGTCGTCCGAACGCCACGAGTTCTGCACCGCACGGAAGACCCGCTCCGGGTGCGGCATCATGATCGTGACGCGGCCGTCGCGGCTGGTCAGGCCGGTGATCCCGCGTGGCGAGCCGTTCGGGTTGGCCGGGTAGGTTTCGGTGACCTTGCCGTGGTTGTCGACGAAACGCAGCGCCACGCAACCGGACAGATCGGCTTCGAGCAAGGCTTCCTCGCTTTCGAACTCCGCATGGCCTTCACCGTGGGCGATGGCGATCGGCATGCGCGAACCGGCCATGCCTTGCAGGAAGATCGAGTTCGACTCCTGCACCTGGACCATCGCCACGCGGGCTTCGAACTGCTCGGAACGGTTACGCACGAAGTGCGGCCAGAACTCGCTGCCCGGAATCAGTTCGTGCAGGTTGGACATCATCTGGCAACCGTTGCACACGCCGAGGGTGAAGCTATCGGTGCGCTCGAAGAAACCCTGGAACGCATCGCGGGCGCGGCTGTTGAACAGTGCGGACTTGGCCCAGCCTTCACCGGCACCCAGCACGTCACCGTAGGAGAAACCGCCACAGGCGACCATGCCCTTGAAGTCGTTCAGGTCGACACGACCGGCGAGGATGTCGCTCATGTGCACGTCGATCGCGTTGAAACCGGCGCGGTCGAACGCCGCGGCCATTTCCACCTGGCCGTTGACACCCTGCTCACGCAGGACCGCCACCTGTGGGCGAATACCTTTCTTGATGTAGGGCGCCGCCACGTCCTGGTTGACGTCGTAGCTGAGCTTGGCGCTCAGGCCTGGGTTGTCTTCTTCCAGCAGGGCGTCGAACTCCTGCTCGGCGCACTCGGCGTTATCTCGCAGGCGCTGGATCTGGTAGCTGGTTTCAGCCCACTGGCGCTGCAACAGGCGGCGCTGGCCTTCGAAGACGGTGTCGCCGTTGAAGGTAATGTTGATGTGGGCGTTGTTGATCGGCTGGCCGATCACCGAGACGCAGTCGGCCAGGCCCGCAGCGCTGAACTGGGCGAGGATATCCGGGGTGGCGTCCTGGCGAACCTGGATCACGGCGCCCAGCTCTTCGTTGAACAGGATCGCCGGAATTTCGGCTGCGGATTCGGCCACGCTGTCCAGCGTCAGGCTCAGGCCGCAGTGGCCGGCGAAGGCCATTTCCACCACGGTAGTCAGCAGGCCGCCGTCGGAACGGTCGTGGTAGGCCAGCAGGTGACCGTCGGCGTTGAGACCCTGGATCACGGCGAAGAACGCCTTCAGGTCTTCGGCATCATCGACGTCCGGCGCCTGCTTGCCGAGCTTGCCATGCACCTGGGCCAGGATCGAGGCGCCCATGCGGTTCTGGCCGCGGCCCAGGTCGATCAGGATCAGGTCGGTGGTGCCCTTGTCCATGCGCAGTTGCGGGGTCAGGGTCTGGCGGATGTCCGTTACCGGGGCGAAACCGGTCACGATCAGCGACAGCGGCGAGGTCACGCTCTTGTCTTCGCCTTGGTCTTTCCAGCGGGTGGCCATGGACATGGAGTCCTTGCCCACCGGAATGGTGATGCCCAGCTCCGGGCACAGCTCCATGCCGACCGCCTTGACGGTGTCGTAGAGGCGAGCGTCTTCACCCGGATGACCGGCAGCCGACATCCAGTTGGCCGACAGCTTGATGTCGGAAATCTTGCCGATGCGCGAGGCCGCGAGGTTGGTCAGGGTCTCGCCGATCGCCATGCGGCCCGACGCCGGAGCGTCCAGCAGCGCCAGCGGGGTACGCTCGCCCATGGCCATGGCTTCACCGGTGTAGACGTCGAAGCTGGTGGCGGTCACGGCCACGTCGGCCACCGGCACCTGCCATGGACCGACCATCTGGTCACGGGCCACGAGACCGGTGATGGTACGGTCGCCGATAGTGATCAGGAAGCTCTTGCTCGCCACGGCCGGGTGATGCAGCACGCGCTCGATGGAATCGGCGATGTCGAGGGTGGACGGATCGAAATCGTCGCCCAGCTCGGTTTCGCGAACGGCCGAACGGTGCATGCGCGGAGCCTTGCCCAGCAGCACTTCCAGCGGCATGTCCACCGGGCTGTTACCGAAGTGGCTGTCGGTGACGGTCAGTTGCGGCTCGGCAGTGGCTTCGCCGACCACGGCGAACGGGCAACGCTCGCGCTCGCAGATGGCCTGGAAGCGTTCGAAATCGGCCGGGCCGACCGCCAGGACGTAACGCTCCTGGGATTCGTTGCTCCAGATTTCATGCGGGGCCATGCCCGGCTCGTCGTTCGGAATGTTGCGCAGCTCGAAGCGGCCACCACGGCCACCGTCGTTGACCAGTTCCGGGAAGGCATTGGACAGGCCGCCCGCGCCGACGTCGTGGATGAAGCTGATGGGGTTCTGCTCGCCCAACTGCCAGCAACGGTCGATGACCTCCTGGCAGCGGCGTTCCATTTCCGGGTTTTCCCGCTGGACCGAGGCGAAGTCCAGGTCAGCCGAGCTGGTGCCGGTGGCCATGGAGGACGCCGCGCCACCACCGAGGCCGATCAGCATCGCCGGGCCACCGAGGACGATCAACTTGGAGCCGACCACGATTTCGCCTTTCTGCACGTGTTCGGCGCGGATGTTGCCCATACCGCCGGCGAGCATGATCGGCTTGTGATAACCCCGGACTTCCTCACCACGCGGGGTGGCGATGGATTGTTCGAAGGTCCGGAAATAGCCGGTCAGGGCCGGACGGCCGAATTCGTTGTTGAACGCGGCACCACCCAGGGGCCCTTCGATCATGATGTCGAGGGCATTGACGATGCGCTCAGGCTTGCCGTAAGGCTTTTCCCACGGCTGTTCGAAACCCGGGATTTGCAGGTTCGACACGGTGAAGCCGGTCAGGCCAGCCTTGGGCTTGGCGCCGCGACCAGTGGCGCCTTCGTCGCGGATCTCGCCACCGGAACCGGTGGACGCGCCGGGGAACGGGGCAATTGCGGTCGGGTGGTTGTGGGTCTCGACCTTCATCAGGATGTGTACCGGCTCCTGGACCGCACCGTACTGGCGGGTCTCAGGGTTCGGGAAGAACCGGCCGGCGACGTTGCCGACGATGACTGCGGCGTTGTCCTTGTAGGCCGACAGCACGCCCTCGTTGTGCATCTGATAGGTGTTCTTGATCATGCCGAACAGGCTTTTTTCCTGACTCTGGCCATCGATGTCCCAACTGGCGTTGAAGATCTTGTGGCGGCAGTGCTCGGAGTTGGCCTGAGCGAACATCATCAGTTCGATGTCGTGGGGATTGCGCTGGAGGCCCTGGAAGGCATTGACCAGGTAATCGATCTCGTCTTCGGCCAGGGCCAGGCCCAGTTCGGCGTTGGCTTTTTCCAGCGCGGCGCGACCGCCGCCCAGCACGTCGATGGCGGTCAGCGGCTTGGGCTCGGCGTGGCTGAACAGGCCGGCGGCCTGCTCCAGGTTACCCAGTACGACCTGGGTCATGCGGTCATGCAGGCCGTCGGCGATCAGTTGGGCCTCGGCCTCGCTGAACTCACCGGCGACATAAAAGGCAATGCCGCGCTCCAGGCGCTGGATTTTCCCCAGGCCGCAGTTGCGGGCGATGTCGCTGGCCTTGCTCGACCACGGCGAAATGGTGCCGAAACGCGGCAGCACCAGGAACAGACGACCGGTCGGCTCCTGGACGGGAACGCTGGGACCGTACTTCAGAAGGCGCGCGAGCACCTGCTGTTCGTCGCCGGTCAACCCGCCGGTGACTTCGGCGAAGTGAGCGAATTCAGCATACAAGCCACTGACAGCCGGAACCTTCTGGCTCAGTTGCTCAAGGAGTTTGCTGTGGCGAAAGGCAGAAAGGGCAGGAGCGCCGCGCAGGATCAACATCTTCGGGACAGCCTCGGGAAGGGGGTGTGCTTTGAGGCCGTGCATTCTAGCCTAAACCGCTGCCAACGGCACTCGAAACGGCACGTACGGTGGCGGCCGAATGTCGGCCTTTGCGCCAAAGGCCTGTTTGGACGCTCGTTCCGCGAGTCCCGATAAGATATTTTTCAGCGACCCGAACCCCGCCGCACGCCGGCCGGCTTGCGTTGCGGGCATGTTTGGCGACCGCTAGCAGACTGGCCTTTTACTGTCGAGATATGGCGGCGCAGGCCGTTTGCGTATACTGCGCAGATGTTTTCCCCAACGGCTTTGCGTCCGCGGTACGCCAGATGGCTGATCGCAACCGGACTCTTCCTGGTGCTCAGTGGTTGTGTTGAGAAACCCAACACACTGGAGCGCGTAAAGGAGGATGGCGTGCTGCGGGTAATTACCCGGAACAGTCCCGCCACCTACTTTGAGGATCGCAACGGTGAAACCGGCTTCGAATACGAGCTGGTGAAGCGCTTCGCCGACGATTTGGGGGTGGAGCTCAAGATCGAGACCGCCGACAACCTCGACGAACTGTTCAACCAGGTCGGCAAGCCCAACGGCCCGGTATTGGCCGCTGCCGGCCTGGTCAGCAGCGAGGCGCGCAAGAAGCAGGTACGGTTCTCCCACCCGTACCTGGAAGTCACCCCGCAGATCATCTACCGCAACGGTCAGTCACGCCCCACCGACGCGGCGGCCCTGGCGGGCAAGAAGATCATGGTGCTCAAGGGCAGCAGCCACGCCGAGCAGCTGGCGCAACTGAAGCAACAATACCCGGGCATCGAATACGAAGAATCCGACGCGGTAGAAGTGGTCGACCTGCTGCGCATGGTCGATGAGGGCCAGATCGACCTGACCCTGGTGGATTCCAACGAAGTGGCGATGAACCAGGTGTACTTCCCCAACGTGCGCGTGGCATTCGACCTGGGCGACGCCCGCAGCCAGAGCTGGGCGGTGGCCCCCGGCGAAGACAACAGCCTGCTCAATGAGATCAACGGTTACCTGGACAAGGTCCAGAAGAACGGCACCTTGCAACGCCTGAAAGACCGCTATTACGGGCACGTCGATGTTCTCGGCTACATGGGCGCCACCACCTTCGCCCAGCATCTGCAACAGCGCTTGCCCAAGTACGAACAGCACTTCAAGGCCTATGCCAAGCAGGAGAAAGTCGATTGGCGCCTGCTGGCCGCCATCGGCTATCAGGAATCGTTATGGCAACCGGCGGTCACGTCCAAGACCGGCGTGCGCGGCCTGATGATGCTGACCCAGAACACCGCTCAGGCCATGGGCGTGTCCAACCGCCTGGATCCGAAGCAAAGCATCATGGGCGGCGCGAAGTACCTGGCCTACATGAAGGATCAGTTGGACGAGAGCATCGAAGAGCCGGACCGTACCTGGTTCGCCCTCGCCGCCTACAACGTCGGCAGCGGGCATCTGGACGACGCCCGTAAACTGGCCGCCAAGGAAGGGTTGAACCCGAACAAGTGGCTGGACGTGAAGAAGATCCTGCCGCGCCTGTCGCAGAAACAGTGGTACAGCAAGACCCGCTACGGTTACGCCCGGGGCGGCGAACCGGTGCACTTCGTGGCGAACATCCGTCGCTACTACGACATTCTCACCTGGGTTACACAGCCGCAGCTCGAAGGCGATCAGGTGGCCGAGGGCAATCTGCATGTACCCGGCGTCGACAAGAGCAAGCCGAATCAGGAAAGCCCGCAGCTCTGAAGCTCGCCAATCAAGCTAAAGAATTGGGCGATGATCTCGTGGCGAGGGAGCTTGCTCCCGCTGGGACGGTCCGACGCCTCGGGCGCAGCAGCCCCAGTTTTGTGAGTGCTTCGCACTCAAGCGGGAGCAAGCTCCCTCGCCACAGGTTCAGTGGATGCCTCAAGGGAACAATCATTCCTACAAGAGGGGTTGATGGAGGTCAGGCCTTGGCAGCCGCCAGGATCAACGCCTTCATCTCCACCACCGCCGACTTGAACCCGACAAACAACGCATGGGCCACCAGCGCATGGCCGATGTTCAGCTCGTTGATGCCCTTGATGGCTGCCACCGCTTCGACGTTGTGGTAATGCAGGCCGTGTCCGGCGTTGACGATCAGGCCTTGGGCCAGGCCGAAGGTGACGCCATCGGCCACCCGCTGCAACTCATCAGCCACCGCCGTGGGCGTCTCGGCATCGGCGTAGCGACCGGTGTGCAGTTCGATGGCCGGGGCACCGACCCGCTTGGAAGCTTCGATCTGCCGCTCGTCGGCGTCGATGAACAGCGAAACCTCGGCGCCGGTTTTCGACAACCGCTCCACCGCCGCCCTGATCCGCGCTTCCTGACCCGCCACGTCCAGCCCGCCTTCGGTGGTCAGTTCCTGGCGCGTCTCCGGCACCAGGCAAATGTGCGCCGGGCGGATGCGCTCGGCGAACGCCATCATTTCCTCGGTCACGCCCATTTCGAAGTTCATGCGGGTTTGCAGCACATCCTTGAGCAACAGCACGTCGCGCTCCTGGATGTGCCGGCGGTCTTCACGCAGGTGCACGGTGATCCCGTCGGCGCCCGCTTCTTCGGCGTCCAGCGCAGCCTTGACCGGGTCCGGGTAGCGCGTACCGCGGGCCTGGCGCAGGGTGGCGACATGGTCGATGTTCACGCCGAGAAGAATGCGATGGCTGGTGCTCACGTAAAAGCGCTCCTGAATGGACAATATTCGGCCCACAGCATACGGGTTGCTCAGGGCTTGCGAAACAACTCGCGACTGACCAGTGGCTTGCCACCCAGGTGAACCGCCAAGGCCTGGCGCATCAGCCGCTTGGCGGCAGCCAATGCACCTGGGGCACTCCAGTCCGCCTCGGCCATGGCCAGAAGCTCGGTACCATTGAACAACCCGGGTTGCAGCAGGAACACCTGCTCCAGGCCCGCGTCGACTTGCAGGCGGTACAGGCCGTCGGCTGCGATAGGCGCACCGTGCAGATCGGTATCGAGGGCAAAACCGTAGCCCAGGTCGTCCAGCAGCCGCCACTCGAACGAACGCAGCAGCGGCTCCAGCGGACGGCCTTCGGCCAGGGCCTGCAGCGTGGCGGCGTAATGGTCGAAGACCGCCGGGTGCGGGTCTTCGGCAGGCAGCAGGCGGATCAGCAGCTCATTGAGGTACATGCCGCTGAACAGCGCTTCGCCGTTGAGCCAGGCGGCAACGCCGTTGCTTTCCATGCGTGCGACATTCTTCAGCTCGCCGCGCCCACGAAACTCGACCTCCAGCGGCACGAACGGTCGCGCCAGCGTCCCGGCCTTGCCCCGCGCGCCCCGCAACACCGCCCGCAGCCGGCCCTGGGGGGTGAGGAAATCCACCAAGGCGCTGCTTTCGCGGTAGGCGCGAGAGTGCAGGACGTAGGCAGGTTGGGCGATGGGTTGGGTGGGGGACATCAGGAGCCTGAGTATCAAAAGACTTCAATGGTTGAGGAGAACCATGTGGCGAGGGAGCTTGCTCCCGCTGGGCTGTGAAGCAGCCCTAAAACCAGCGACTTCGCTCAGCCAGATACACCGCAATGCCCGATATCACGACTGCTTCGCAGCCGAGCGGGAGCAAGCTCCCTCGCCACAACAGCCAGCCCGCACAGAACCTGGAATCAGAGGTCGCCGTAACCCAGCGAACGCAGCGCCCGTTCGTCATCGGACCAGCCGCCCTTCACCTTCACCCACAGGTTGAGCATGATCTTGGAGTCGAACAGCAGTTCCATGTCCTTGCGCGCCTCGGTGCCGATGCGCTTGATGCGCTCGCCCTTGTCGCCAATGATGATTTTTTTCTGGCCGTCACGTTCGACGAGGATCAGCGCATGGATGTGCAGGGTCTTGCCCTGTTGCTTGAACTCTTCGATTTCCACGGTGATCTGGTACGGCAGCTCGGCGCCCATCTGGCGCATGATTTTCTCGCGCACCAGTTCAGCGGCCAGGAAACGGCTGCTGCGGTCGGTGATCTGGTCTTCGGGGAAGAAATGATCGTTTTCCGGCAGATGCTCGGCAATCACTCGCTCCAGCGCATCGAGGTTGTGGCCGTGCTGGGCGGAAATCGGGATGATCTGGGCGTTTGGCAGTTGCTCCTGCAACCAGCTCAGGTGCGGCATCAGCTCAGCCTTGTCTTCGATGCGGTCGGTCTTGTTCAGCGCCACGATCAAAGGACCGGTCACGTACTGGACGCGCTCGAGGACCATTTGGTCTTCCTCGGTCCACTTGGTGCGGTCGACCACGAAGATCACCACGTCGACGTCTTTCAACGCCGCCGAAGCGGTCTTGTTCATGTAGCGGTTCAGGGCCTTCTCGCCGCCCTTGTGCATGCCCGGGGTATCGACATAGATCGCCTGCACGGCGCCTTCGGTCTTGATGCCCAGCATGTTGTGGCGGGTGGTCTGGGGCTTGCGCGAGGTGATCGCCAGTTTCTGGCCGAGGATATGATTGAGCAATGTAGACTTGCCCACGTTCGGCCGGCCGACGATGGCGACATAGCCGCAGCGGGTAACATTTGTATCAGTCATTGCCATTCTCCACGCCCAGGGCTATCAGTGCTGCGGCGGCCGCTACCTGTTCGGCAATACGACGACTCACGCCCTGCCCCCGGCTTTTTTCATTCAGTAAGACAACTTCGCATTCGACGAAGAAGGTGCGGCAATGCGGCTCGCCCTGGATATCCACGACCTCGTAGCGCGGCAGCTCGCAGCTGCGCGATTGCAGGAATTCCTGCAAGCGGGTCTTCGGGTCCTTGTTGGTGTCCACCAGCGTCAGGCTGTCGATCTCGGAGGTCAGCCAGGCCAGCACCCGTTCGCGGGCCACTTCCATCCCGGAGTCCAGGTAGATCGCGCCGATCAACGCTTCCAGGGCATCGGCCAGGATCGACTCGCGACGAAAACCGCCGCTTTTCAATTCGCCGGAGCCCAGGCGCAGGTATTCGCCCAGGTCGAAACCGCGGGCCAGCACGGCCAGAGTCTCACCTTTTACCAATCGTGCGCGCAAACGCGACAACTGGCCTTCGCGGGCCAGGGGGAAACGCTCGAACAGCGCCTCGCCGGCCACGAAGTTGAGGATGGCGTCACCGAGGAATTCCAGGCGCTCGTTGTTGCGACCGGCAAAACTGCGGTGCGTGAGGGCCAGGAGCATCAGCTCCTGATCTTTGAAGGTGTAGCCGAGCTGACGCTCGAGGCGGCTTAGAGAAACGCTCACGGTTTACCCACGCTGAGTTCGTGGCTGGATTCCACCGCCGGGACGGCAATGCACCGTTGGCTTGGGACAATTAACGCTGTGTTCAAAAATGACGTCCTGACTATCGTTGGCGCCTTAGGGTTTGTATGAAAAGTGCCTGCGCGGCGACTTTTCATATAAACCCTAGCAGCCTCCAGAAATGCATTCGGCGCTGTTCAACAGCGCCGTGTGTAATTACTTGATCAGACCCACCCGCGAGAAGTTCGGCAGATGACTGAGTTTGGGTTCCGGCCAGCTCATCCATACGGCGAAGGCCTTGCCGACAATGTTCCGGTCGGGGACCATGCCCAGCAGGTCCTTGGGAATGTTCGGATCATCCCAGTAGCGGCTGTCGTTGGAGTTGTCGCGATTGTCGCCCATCATGAAATAGTGCCCCGCCGGCACCGTCCAGGAATGGTCCGGGGTGGCGCGGTAACGGCTCATTTCCTTGCGGATCAGGTGCTCGGCCTGGCCGAGTTTTTCCTTGTAGAGTTCGGCGCTGCCGAGGGTGCCCGGCTCGGAACCGATCAACTGCTCGGCCACCGATTCGCCGTTGACGAACAACCGCTTGTCGGCGGTGTAGCGGACCGTGTCGCCCGGCAGGCCGACCACGCGCTTGATGTAGTTGACGTTCGGGTCGCTGGGGAAGCGGAACACCATGACATCGCCGCGCTGCGGGTCACCCACCTCGATGATTTTCTTGTCGATCACCGGCAGGCGGATCCCGTAGGAAAACTTGTTCACCAGGATGAAATCGCCCACGTCCAGGGTCGGCTTCATCGAGCCGGACGGGATCTGGAAAGGTTCCACCAGGAACGAACGCAGCACCAGCACGATGAAGAGCACCGGGAAGAACGACTTGCCGTATTCGACCAGCAGCGGTTCCTTGTTGAGTTTTTCGACCACCCCGCCATCAGGCTGGCTGACGCTGCCCTGATAAGAGGCAATGGCCGCCCGGCGCCGGGGCGCCAGGAACAACAGATCGAGCAACGCCAACAAGCCGCAGACGAACACGGCGATCACCAGCAACAGCGGGAAATTTAGCGACATAGGACCTAACTATTCCAACCTGAGCACTGCAAGGAAGGCTTCCTGTGGAATTTCCACGTTACCGACCTGCTTCATGCGTTTCTTACCGGCCTTCTGCTTTTCCAACAGCTTGCGCTTACGGCTGACGTCGCCGCCGTAGCACTTGGCCAATACGTTCTTTCTGAGCGCCTTGACGGTTGTCCGAGCGACGATCTGCCCGCCGATGGCGGCCTGGATCGCTACGTCGAACATCTGCCGCGGAATCAGATCCTTCATCTTCTCGGTCAACGCACGTCCCTTGTAGTGCGCGTTGTCGCGGTGCACGATCAATGCCAGGGCATCGACCTTGTCACCGTTGATCAGCACGTCCAGCTTCACCAGATTAGCCGATTGGTAGCGATCGAAATGATAGTCCAGCGAAGCATAGCCGCGACTGGTGGATTTCAAGCGATCGAAGAAGTCCAGCACCACTTCGTTCATCGGCAGGTCGTAGGTCACCTGGACCTGCGACCCCAGGAACAGCATGTCGCGCTGTACGCCACGCTTCTCGATGCACAGGGTAATGACGTTACCCAGGTGCTCCTGAGGCACAAGGATATTGGCGCGAACGATCGGTTCGCGCATGTCTTCGATGGCCGACAGGTCCGGAAGCTTGGACGGGTTGTCGACGTAGATGGTTTCACCGTTCTTGAGCAGCAGCTCGAAGATAACCGTCGGGGCGGTGGTGATCAGGTCCAGGTCGTACTCGCGCTCCAGGCGCTCCTGGATGATCTCCATGTGCAGCATGCCCAGGAACCCGCAACGGAAGCCGAAGCCCAGGGCGTCGGAGCTTTCCGGGGTGTATTGCAGGGACGAGTCGTTCAGGGTCAGCTTCTGCAGGGCTTCGCGGAAATCCTCGAAGTCGTCGGAGCTGACCGGGAACAGGCCGGCATAGACCTGCGGCTGGATACGCTTGAAGCCAGGCAGCACATCGACGTCGGGAGTGGAACTCAAGGTCAGGGTGTCGCCGACCGGCGCCCCGTGGATGTCCTTGATGCCGGCGATGATGAAGCCCACTTCACCGGCCTTCAGGTCAGGAGTGGCGGTGTGTTTCGGGTTGAAGACACCGACGCTGTCCACCAGGTGGATCTTGCCGGTGGACTTGACCAGGATCTTGTCGCCCTTTTTCACGCGACCCTGGCGCACGCGGACCAGGGAAACGACGCCCAGGTAGTTGTCGAACCAGGAGTCGATGATCAACGCCTGCAGCGGATCTTCGACATTGCCGGTCGGCGCCGGAATGGTGGTCACCAGGCGCTCGAGCACTTCGTCCACGCCCAGGCCGGTCTTGGCGCTGCAAGTGACCGCGTCAGTGGCGTCGATGCCGATGATTTTCTCGATTTCTTCCTTCACGCGCTCCGGATCGGCCTGAGGCAGGTCGATCTTGTTCAGCACGGGCATGACTTCCAGGCCTTGTTCGATAGCCGTGTAGCAGTTGGCAACCGACTGCGCCTCGACGCCCTGGCCGGCGTCGACCACCAGCAACGCACCTTCACAGGCCGCCAGCGAGCGGCTGACTTCGTAGGTGAAGTCGACGTGGCCGGGGGTGTCGATGAAGTTCAGCTGGTAGGTGATGCCGTCGCGAGCTTTGTAATAGAGGGTGACGCTGTGGGCCTTGATGGTGATGCCGCGCTCACGCTCGAGGTCCATGGAGTCCAGGACCTGGGCTTCCATTTCGCGTTCGGCCAGGCCGCCGCACATCTGGATGAAGCGATCAGCCAGCGTCGACTTGCCATGGTCAATGTGGGCGATGATGGAGAAATTGCGGATATGACTCAAATCACTCACGGATCAACACTCAAAAAGGCTGCAGGCATGGCCCGCCGAAAAATAGCCGGGAATTGTACCTGATACAGCGCACGAGCGTCACGCTCGCCTGTCGATGAGCGTTTGTGGGGGGGGGGGGAGGGGGACCGGTACCCAAAAGCGGTCCTATTCCCACCTCTCCGCCCCCCCCAAATCTCGCGATACTTGGGGGGTGGGGTGTTTTTTGGGTGGGGGGGGGGCTGTTTTGGGAGAGGGGGGGATCGGCGGACAGAGAGGTGGGCTTTCTTGTCCTCTCCTCGGCCCTCCCCCCTCCCACAGTT